>NZ_BNED01000005.1:5834375-6153437 GCF_016755875.1 Streptomyces spororaveus
CCCGCCGACGTTGCCAAGATCGTCTTCCCCGTCTCGATCTACGAGGCCGAGAGCCGCCAGCAGAGCTTCGGCCAGGTCCGCAACGCGTACATCCGCGTGGTGAACCAGGCCGACAACAGCGAGCTCGCGCGCTACGACCTCTCCGAGGACGCCTCGACCGAGACCGCCATGGTCTTCGGCGAGCTGTACCGCAACGGTGCGGAGTGGAAGTTCCGTGCCATCGGCCAGGGTTACGCATCGGGCCTGCGCGGCATCGCGCAGGACTTCGGCGTCAACGTCTGATCCCGAGAGCAGTCCGTCCGTCCGGCGCCGTGCACTGTGTGTACGGCGCCGGACGCGCTTCACCGCATCGCCGTACACGCATACGGTGCACCACGGCACCGCACCGCACTGCACCGCACTGCATCGCACCGCCATACCGCCATACCGCCACACCGTCGTCCGGGGAGGACCACAACATGGGCGTCACACTCGCCAAGGGGGGCAATGTCTCCCTCTCCAAGGCCGCACCGAACCTCACCAGGGTTCTGATCGGTCTCGGATGGGACGCGCGCTCGACCACGGGAGCCGACTTCGACCTCGACGCCAGCGCGCTACTGTGCAACAGCGGCCGGGTGCTGGGGGACGAGTACTTCGTCTTCTACAACAACCTGAAGAGCCCCGACGGCTCCGTCGAACACACAGGGGACAACCTCACCGGCGAGGGTGAAGGCGACGACGAGTCGATCATCATCGACCTCACCAAGGTGCCGGCGGCCGTGGACAAGATCGTCTTCCCGGTCTCGATCCACGACGCGGACTCCCGCAGGCAGAGCTTCGGCCAGGTCAGCAATGCCTTCATCCGTGTGGTGAACCAGGCCGACGGTCAGGAACTGGCCCGCTACGACCTGTCCGAGGATGCGTCCAGCGAGACCGCGATGATCTTCGGCGAGGTCTACCGGTACGGGGGCGAATGGAAGTTCCGGGCGGTGGGGCAGGGGTACGCGTCGGGCCTCCGAGGCATCGCTCTAGACTTCGGGGTCAACGTTTCGTAAAGCCGTACAAGACGATGGGGTGCCAGTGGTTCTGAAAACCTTCGGCTGGTCGTTCGCAATCACTGCGCTCGGTCTGGTCGCAGCGGTGTTCTACGGGGGGTGGCAGGCCTTCGGTATCGTGGCGATCCTGTCGGTCCTGGAGATCTCGCTGTCCTTCGACAATGCGGTGGTCAACGCCGGGATCCTGAAGAAGATGAATGCCTTCTGGCAGAAGATCTTCCTCACCGTCGGCGTACTCATCGCGGTCTTCGGCATGCGGCTGGTCTTCCCCGTCGTGATCGTCGCGATCAGCGCCAAGATCGGGCCCATCGAGGCCGTCGACCTGGCCCTCTCCGACAAGGAGATGTACGAGCAGCTGGTGACGGACGCCCACCCGTCCATCGCCGCCTTCGGTGGCATGTTCCTCCTGATGATCTTCCTCGACTTCATCTTCGAGGACCGTGACGTCAAGTGGCTCGCCTGGCTGGAGCGCCCGCTCGCCAAGCTCGGCAAGGTCGACATGCTGTCCGCCTGCATCGCGCTGATCGTCCTGGTCGTCGCCTCGATGACCGTCGGTGCCCACGCCCACCAGCACGGTGGCGTCCACGTGGACAAGGCGCAGACCATCCTGGTCTCCGGCGTCCTCGGCCTGATCACCTACATGATCGTCGGCGGCCTCTCCGGCTACTTCGAGAACAAGCTGGAGGAAGAGGAGGAGGCCGAGCACGAGGCCGAGGAGGAGGCCAAGAAGAGCGGCAAGCCCGTCACGGCCGTCGCCATGGCCGGCAAGGCGGCCTTCTTCATGTTCCTCTACCTCGAAGTCCTCGACGCCTCCTTCTCCTTCGACGGCGTCATCGGCGCCTTCGCCATCACCAACGACATCGTGCTGATGGCGCTCGGCCTCGGCATCGGTGCCATGTACGTCCGTTCGCTGACGGTCTACCTGGTCCGCCAGGGCACCCTCGACGACTACGTCTACCTGGAGCACGGCGCGCACTACGCCATCGGCGCGCTCGCCATCATCCTGCTCGTCACCATCCAGTACGAGATCAACGAGATCATCACCGGTCTCGTCGGCGTGCTGCTCATCGGATGGTCCTTCTGGTCCTCCGTGCGCCGCAACAAGCGCCTGGAACTGGAGGGTTCCACCGCCGAGGCATGACCGCGGCGGTAATGCGGAACGCTCCATTGCGGGGCGGTCCACCGGGTCCACGGACCCGGCGGGCCGCCCCGCTTCCGTAGGCTCAGGCGTACAGGGGATCAGGGGACCAGGGGGGTAGGGGATGGGCTTCTTCGACGGCATCATGGGCAGCCGGGCCGTGCAGTTCCAGTCGGGCAGTGCCTCGTCGAACGCGATCGAGCTGACCAGGCGACATTCGACGGTGTCGCTCACCAAACAGGGGGCCGTCCACGGCAATCTGCGCGTCAATCTGTCCTGGCGCATGCGGACCTCGGACATCGGCGGCCGCTCCGGACAGAGCGGGCAGCTCTTCCGGCACCCGTTCAAGCTCTTCAAGCCGGACATGGTGCAGGCCCACACCCAGGGCATGGTCAACGTCGACCTCGACATGGGCTGCCTGTACGAGCTGACGGACGGCACCCGGGGCGCGGTGCAGCCGCTGGGGAACCTGCTGGGCGACCTCAACGACCCGCCGTACGTCAAGCTCAGCGGGGACGACCGGTTCGGCTCGGCGTCGGGGGAGACCCTCTACGTCAACCTCGACCACGCCGACGAGATCAAGCGGCTGCTGGTCTTCGTCTACATCTACGACCAGACCCCGGCCTTCGACCGGACGCACGCGATGGTGACCCTCTACCCGGTCACGGGGCCGCGGATCGAGATCCCGCTGGACGAGCGGCACCCGCAGGCCCGCTCCTGCGCGGTCGTCTCCCTGGAGAAGGTCAAGGGCGAGCTCGTCGTGCGGCGCGAGGTGAAGTTCGTCTACGGGTTCCAGGCCGAGCTGGACCGGCTGTACGGCTGGGGGCTCCAGTGGGGGCGGGGCTACAAGAGCACCAAGAGCTGACCGGAGCCCCCGGCCGCGACGGCAACGCCGTCCACGCCGGCGGCGTCAGCGGCGGATGAACTGCGGGCCCTGCACCGGCAGCCGGAAGGACGGGTCGCCGCCCGGACCCGGCACCGGGGCCGGGGACACCGGCTGCGGGTACCCGTACGCGGGCTGGACGGGCGGCGGGGCCTGCGTGGGCGGGGCCATCATCGCCGTCTGCTCGGAGGCGGGCCCGGTTCCCGGGCCGGCGGCAGCGCCCGCCGCGGCGCCCGCCTCAGGCTCGGCGGCGTTCTCGTCGACCGAGATCCCGTGGTCGGTCGCCAGCCCCACCAGTCCGTCGGAGTAGCCCTCGCCGAGCGCCCGGAACTTCCACCCCTCGCCCCGCCGGTACAGCTCCCCGCAGATCAGCGCCGTCTCGGCGCCGGTCTCGGGCCGTACGTCGAAGTAGGCCAGCGGTTCGGAGCCGCCGGTCGCGGTGGCGTCGTAGAGGAGGATCCGCAGGTCGCCGACCCGGCGGAACGGGACGTCCTCGGCGGAGGCGACCACCAGGATCCGGTCCACCGTGGGCGTCACCGTGCGCAGGTCCGCCTGGACGGCGTCGGTGATCGCGTCACCGATCTGCTTCTTGCCCAGCCTCCAGACGGCCCCCGAGGGGTGCCGGGGCTGGTTGTAGAAGACGAAGTCCTCGTCCGAACGCACCCGGCCGTCCGGGCCGACGAGCAGCGCCGAGGCGTCCACGTCCGGCACGTCGGGGCCGCCGGTCCAGCGCAGCACCGCCCGGACCGCCACGGCGGCCACCGGGATGTTCGAGCCCTTCTGCATCGCGTGCGTCATGCACGTCATCCTGCCCTCCCGGGGTGGACAGGGACAATGCGGCCCCCCGTAGGGCCTTGTCTCGAACGCGAGACCTGGGCATGGTGCAAGAGGGTTACCTGAACTTCATGTGCTTGAGGAACTCTTGACTCACGTTCGTACGTACTATTACCGGCCATGCCAGTTGGGCCGCCGAGGCAGTACGGGGGAAGCACATGCGTCACTTTGGGCACATAACGCCCACCGTCCGTAAGGACCTCTTCCACCAGGAACCGGCGGAATTCACCGGAGCCTCGCCCTCCCGCGTCCTCGCGGCAGCACTGGGAGCCACGCTCTACAGCCCGGCCACCCGGCCCACGCTCGCCGCCGACATCCGCAAGCAGGCCCGCCGCGGAGTCGTCTCGATGGTCCTCTGCCTGGAGGATTCCATCAGCGACGGCGATGTCGCCGGGGCCGAGGAGAACCTCGTCCGGCACTTCTCGGAGCTCGACGCCGACGGCGCGGAGCTCCCGCTGCTCTTCATCCGCGTCCGCACGCCCGAGCAGATACCCGACCTCGTGCGCCGGCTGGGCGGCTCCGTTCGACGGTTGGCCGGATTCGTACTCCCCAAGTTCGACGAGAACCGCGGGATCGCCTTCCTCGAAGCCGTCGCCGAGGCGGAGAGGGCCGTCGGACTGCCCCGCCTGTACGCCATGCCCGTCCTGGAGACCCCGGACCTCCTCCACCTCGAAACCCGCGTCGAGGCCCTCGCCGGCATCTCCCGCACGGTCAACAGCCACCGCGAGCGCGTCCTGGCGCTGCGGCTCGGCGTGACCGACTTCTGCTCGGCCTACGGCCTGCGGCGCACGCCCGACATGACCGCCTACGACGTCCAGATCGTCGCGGGCGTCATCGCGGACGTCGTCAACGTCCTCAGCAGGGCCGACGGCACCGGCTTCACGGTGACCGGGCCCGTCTGGGAGTACTTCAGGAGCCAGCAGCGCCTCTTCAAGCCCCAGCTGCGCCGCAGCCCCTTCCTGGAGGAGGGCGTGGAGGAACTGCGCACCGCCCTGATCGAGCACGACCTGGACGGACTGCTGCGCGAGATCGAGCTGGACCGGGCCAACGGGCTGCTCGGCAAGACCTGCATCCACCCCGCCCACGTCACGCCCGTGCACGCGCTGTCGGTGGTCTCGCACGAGGAGTTCTGCGACGCGCAGGACATCCTGCGGCCCGAGCGCGGCGGCGGCGGAGTGATGCGCAGCGCCTACACGAACAAGATGAACGAGGTGAAGCCCCACCGGGCCTGGGCCGAGCGCACCATGCTGCGCGCCGAGGTCTTCGGTGTGGCGAAGGAGGAGGTCGGCTTCGTCGACCTGCTCACGGCCGGGCTCCAGGTGTGAGCAGGCCCCCGGAAAGGGACGCGCGGCCGCCGACGGCCGCGCCGACGACGAGGAAAGGCAAGACGATCGAAGCAGTGTGGTCGGGTACCTGGGTCGCGGAGCGGCTGGGCGTCAGCCTGGAGGACTCCGAAGGCGGTCTGCGGCTGACGGAGCTGCTCGGACTGGCTCTGCGCCGCAACCCCAAGCGGGCGCACCTGCTGGTTTCGCAGGTGCTGGGCAAGCACGTCCCGCAGTCCCCGCGGACCGTGTACGCCGCCGGGTACGGGCTCGGCGAACGCGTCCGGGCCCTGCTCGGCGAGGACGGGGCCGCCGCTGCCGTGGTCCTCGGCTACGCCGAGACCGCCACCGGGCTCGGCCACTGCGTGGCCGACGGCCTGGGCCCGGCCCCCTACCTGCACTCCACCCGACGGCCCGTACCCGGCGTGCGGGCGGCCGGCGGCTTCGAGGAGGCGCACTCGCACGCCACCTCGCACCTGCTGCTGCCCGAGGACCCGGAGCTGCTCGCGGGCAGCGGCCCGCTCGTCCTCGTCGACGACGAGTTCTCCACCGGCAACACGGTCCTGAACACCATCCGCGACCTGCACGCCCGCCATCCCCGCTCGCACTACGTGGTCGTCGCCCTCGTCGACATGCGCTCCCCGGCCGACCGCGACCGGCTCACCGCCTTCGCCGCCGAGCTGGGCGCGCGCGTGGACCTCATCGCCCTCGCCTCGGGCACGGTCTCCCTCCCAGACGACGTCCTCACCAAGGGCCGGGCCCTGGTCGAGGAACACGAGGCTCTGGCCGAGGACGTCCCCGCAGCCGGGCCGGGCGGAGCCCCGGCAGACGGCCCGCGGCCGGTCACGCGCGTCGACCTGAACTGGCCCTCCGGGGTCCCCGACGGCGGCCGCCACGGCTTCACCCCCGCCCACCGCACGGCGCTGGAAGCGGCCCTGCCCGCGATGACCGCCCAGCTCACCGCCGCGCTCGGCGCGACGCCCGGGCGGGTCCTCGTACTCGGCAACGAGGAGCTGATGTACGCGCCGCTGCGGCTCGCCAAGGCCCTGGAGGAAGCGGGGGCGGCCCGCGAGGTCCGCTTCTCCACCACCACGCGCTCGCCCGTGCTCGCCGTCGACGACCCCGGCTACGCCATCCGCACCCGGCTGGTCTTCCCGGCCCACGACGCCCCGGCCGACGGCCCCGGCGACCGCTACGCCTACAACGTCCACAGCACGGACGGCGCCGGTTTCGACGCCGTCGTCGCCGTCGTGGACTCGGCCGGGGACACCCCCGAGCTGCACACGGGACTGCTGGCGGCCCTCGCCCCGCACACCGGCCACGTCGTACTGGCCGTCGTCCCGTCCTACACACCCGACCGGCGGGAGCCGAAGCCGACCATGACCGAGCCCACCGAGCCGACCCTGCGCGAGCCCCTGCGCGGCCCCGCCTTCTCCTCGTACGCCCCCGAGGACGTCGGCTGGCTGCTCCAGGACTTCTCCGGCGTCGAGCTGGAGGCGCCGACGGAGGAGCGCGAGGAGGCGATACAGGCGGGCGGCGCGCACTACGCCGAATCCCTGCCCGTCGAGTACCAGCCCTCCCCCCAGTACCAGGAGCTGTACGGCAGCGCGCTGGCCGCCTCCGCCGCCCGCGTGGCCCGGGCCGTCGGCACGGTCACCGAGACCGTCCTCGCCGAGCGGTCCCCGTCCCCGGTCCTGGTCTCCCTGGCCCGCGCGGGCACCCCCGTAGGCGTACTGATGCGCCGCTGGGCCCGCGCCCGCCACGGCCTGGACCTGCCGCACTACGCCGTCTCCATCGTGCGCGGCCGCGGTATCGACGCCAACGCCCTGCGCTGGCTGGCCGCCCACCACGACCCGGCCGACGTCGTCTTCGTCGACGGCTGGACCGGCAAGGGCGCCATCACCCGCGAGCTGCGCGAGGCCCTCGCCGAGTTCGAGGGCTTCAACCCGGAGATCGTGGTCCTCGCCGACCCCGGCTCGTGCGTGGACACGTACGGCACCCGCGAGGACTTCCTGATCCCGTCCGCCTGCCTCAATTCCACCGTCTCCGGTCTCATCTCGCGTACGGTTCTGAGGTCCGACCTCGTCGGTCCCGCCGACTTCCACGGCGCGAAGTTCTACCGCGAGCTCGCCGGGGCCGATGTCTCCGTCGCGTTCGTCGACACCGTCGCCGCCCACTTCGACGAGGTGGCCGACGCCGTCGACGAGGAGGTCAAGGAGCTCCTCGCGGCCGACCGGACCCCCACCTGGGAGGGCTGGGCGGCCGTCGAGCGGATCAGCGAGGAGTACGGCATCCACGACGTGAACCTCGTCAAGCCCGGCGTCGGCGAGACCACCCGCGTCCTGCTGCGCCGGGTGCCGTGGAAGATCCTGGCGCAGCGCGGTGCCGGGGCCGACCTGGACCACGTACGGCTGCTCGCCGAGCAGCGCGGCGTCCCGGTGGAAGAGGTCGACGGGCTGCCCTACACGTGCGTAGGACTCATCCACCCCCGATTCACGCGCGGCGCCACCGGCGCCGACGGAAAGGCTGTGGCCTCGAAGTGACTGTCCTCGTAGCCAGTGATCTCGACCGTACGCTCATCTACTCGGCGGCCGCCCTCGGCCTGACCATGCCCGACCCGGTGGCCCCGCGGCTGCTGTGCGTCGAGGTCCACGAGAGCAAGCCGCTGTCCTACATGACGGAAACGGCGGCGGGACTGCTGGCGGAGCTGACGGCCGACCCCTCGGTGGTCTTCGTCCCCACCACCACCCGGACCCGCAAGCAGTACCAGCGCATCCGCTTCCCCGGCCGCCCGGCCCCGTACGCGATCTGCGCCAACGGCGGGCAGCTGCTCGTCGACGGGGTCCCGGACCGCGACTGGCGGCGGCAGGTCGCCGCGCGCCTGGCCGAGGAGTGCGCCCCCCTGGAGGAGGTGCACCAGCACCTGCTGTCCACGGCCGACCCGGCGTGGCTGCGCAAGGCGCGCCTCGCCGAGGACCTCTTCGCCTACCTCGTCGTCGAACGGGACCTGGTCCCGGACGAATGGCTCAAGTCCCTGACCCGGTGGGCCGAGGACCGCGGCTGGACGGTCTCCCTCCAGGGCCGGAAGATCTACGCGGTCCCGCGCCCGCTCACCAAGAGCGCGGCGATGCACGAGGTCGCCCGCCGTACGGGAGCCACCACCACCCTCGCGGCCGGCGACTCGCTGCTGGACGCGGACCTGCTGCTGGCCGCGGACGCCGCCTGGCGCCCGGGCCACGGCGAACTGGCCGACGCGGCCTGGGCGGCCCCGACGGTGACCGCGCTGGCCACGGCGGGCGTCCTCGCGGGCGAGGAGATCGTGCGCGCATTCGCCCAGGAGGCGGCCCGACTCGGCAGACTGGACGCATGACCAAGGGCAACAGCACCAAAATCACGGATGAGCTCTACCGGTACATGCTCGACCACAACCCCCCGCTGGACCGGGTCCAGCGGGGGCTCGTGGCGACGACCTACACCAAGTTCCCGGACGTGGCCGGAATGCAGTCGGCGGAGGAGCAGGGGCCGCTGCTGGCCTTCCTGGTACGGCTGACGGGCGCCCGCCACATCGTGGAGGTCGGCACCTTCACCGGCTTCTCCGCCCTGTCGATGGCCCAGGCGCTGCCCGCCGACGGCCGCCTCATCGCCTGCGACGTCTCCGAGGAGTGGACGCGGTACGGCAGGCAGGCCTGGGAGGAGGCGGGCGTCGCGGACCGCATCGAGCTGCGCATCGCACCGGCACTGGAGACCCTGCGCGCGATGCCGGCCGAACCGCACATCGACATGGCCTACGTGGACGCGGACAAGCAGAGCCAGATCTCCTACTGGGAGGAGCTCGTGCCGCGGCTGCGTCCGGGCGGCCTGATCGGCACCGACAACACGCTGTACCACGGCACGGTCCTCGACGAATCGGCCACGGGCGCGGCGGCCGGCGTCCGCGCCTTCAACGACCACGTGGCGGCGGACCCGCGCATGGAATCCGTCCTGCTCGCGATCTCGGACGGCCTGACCCTCTCGCGCAAGCGCTAGCTTCGGGGCGGCCGCCCCGACATCAGCCGCAGCCGCCACCACCGCAGCAGCCGCCCCCGCCGCCCATCGCCGGCGCGGGGGCACTGCTCGTCCCGCCCACCGCGACGGCGGACAGCAGCTTCACGGTGTCGGAGTGCCCCGCCGGGCAGTCGGCGGGCGCGGAGGACTCGGCCATGGGCCGGCTGACCTCAAAGGTGTCGTCGCAGGTCCGGCAGCGGTAATCGTATCGAGGCATGCGCACAGGCTAAGCGGGCCCGGGCACCGCGCGCTACGCGACTCTCGTCCGGCCCGGCCCGGCCCGGCGCGCCCGGTCCTCCCGCGCCGCCTGCTCGGGGTGGCGGGCCCGCCAGTACGGATTGTCGTGCGGCAGGGCACTGCCCACCCGCCCGTACATCCCGAACCACATCAGCATCACGCCGACGACGAAACTGAACAACACGTTCTGGATCCTGAAGGCCAGGAAGTTCAGCTCCGTGTCCAGCAGCGCGAGATTCACGAACCCGCTCGCGATGAAGAGCACACCCAGCACGATGTTCAGGGTCGAGGCGAAGGTGCCGCCCACCACCATCCCGCAGATCAGCAGCGCGCCGAAACAGATCGACAGGACGCTCAGCGCCCCGTTCGTGTTCAGGGCCAGCACCGTGTCCCCGCCGGTGTCGAAGAACCCGATCCGGTTCACCAGACCCAGGATCCCGAAGACGACCAGCAGCACGCCCGTCAGCCCCGCCCCGACCCGGTACACCTGGCCGAGCTTGTGGTCGGTCGGCAGATGATCGTCGAGCTGCGCGTTGACGGGATGCAGCGCGCGCTCCACGCGCCGGGAGACCGTGTCGGCGAGGCGCGGAGGAGCGGGCGCGTCGGGATCGGGCTCGTGCGCGACGTAGGGCGCGTAGTGCTCATGCGGTTCCGTGCACCCGTACGCCGCATGAGCCACATAGGGCTCATGGGTCACGGGCGACTTGTTGCGGGTGTGGGCAGCCATGGTGCCCTCCTCTGGTCCGTTCCCGGCACCTCCCAGCATCCGCCGCCGGACGCCCGGAAACAACCGGGTGCCGGCGACGCCCCGGTCAGCCGTGCCCGCGCTCGGCCCGGATCCCGCTCACCACCCGGTTCACCGAAGCCCGTACGTCCGCCATCTCCAGCAGGAACGCCCAGTAGTCCGGATGCCGCCCCTCCAGCGCCGAAAGCGCCCGGGCCACCCGCGCCACCGCGTCGTCCAGCGGCCGCGCGTGCTGCGGATCCGGCACACTGCGCCCCGCCATCGCCAGCCGCTGCGCGTCCCGGATCGCGAAACGCGTCCGGTCCACCTCCGCCTGCGGATCCCGCGCCACCGCCTCCAGCCGCGTCAGCCGGTCCTGCGCCGCCGACACCGCCTCGTCCGTCGCGTCCAGCGAGCCGCGGACCGCCTCGATCAGCGCCCCCACCTCGGCCCAGCGCTGCTCGTCCCGGGCCCGGCCCGCCTCCCGCAGCTGCTCCTCGGCCCGCGCCACGTCCCGTACCGCCTCGTCCGGCACGTGCTGCAGATCCTGCCAACAGGCCGCACTGAAGCGCCGCCGCAGCTCACTGAGCACCGGATCCACCCGGTCCGCCCGGTTGCGCAACGCCTGCGCGCGCGTCCGCAGACTCACCAGCCGCCGGTCGATCTCCGCCGCCCGCTCGGGCAGCCGGGCCGCCTCGGCCCGTACGGCCTCCGCGTCACGCAGGATCCGGTCGGCGCGCTGCACCGTCTCCTGCACGCCGTGCTGGGCCGCACCCTGGTTCAGCTTCGTCAGCTCCGGGCCGAGCGCCGCCAGCCGCGCCGCGAGGTCATCGGCCCGTATCCCCTTGGCCCGTACGGCGTCCAGCGCGTCACTCGCCCCGAGCAGCGCGGCCCTCGCCCGCTCCCGGGCCGGCGCCACCCGGGCCAGCTGCGTCTCGGCCTTGTCCAGCAGCGGCTGCAGCCCCGTCGCGAACCGCTCCAGCTCCCCCTGGACCCGTACCAGCTCCTCCCGCGCCCGGGTCAGCTGCTCCCGCGCGCGCGTGGCGACCGAGGCCTCCAACTCCGCCCGGTCCAGGTCGTGCGCGTCGACCGCCTCGATGTAGGCGTGACTGACCTCGTCGATCCGCCGCCCCAGCGCGGCGAACCCCTCGGTCGCCTGCCGCGCGGCGGGCGACCCGTCCGCTGCGGCGATCGTCTCGATCGAGATCCGCAGATCCCGCTGCGCCGTGTCCAGCTCGTAGAACGCCGCCGCGGCGGCATCCTTCGCCGCCTGCGCATCCGCCCGCCGACTCTCGTCCCGCCCGCCGAACCACCGCCGGGATGCCGTCGTCACAATGCCTCTCCCGTACCGCGTCCGCCATGCCCCGGTCCATTCTCTCCCACGGGAACGGGTTTGCGTGGGGGGTGCGCACGCCATGTAGGCTGTCCACTCATCCACGGGTGCGTAGCTCAGGGGTAGAGCGCTGCTCTTACAAAGCAGATGTCGGCGGTTCGAAACCGTCCGCGCCCACCAGCACAAAGGCCCCCGACCAGCAATGGTCGGGGGCTTTTTGCATCCACGTCTGACATCAACGGGAACGGTCAGGGACGGCCGGGCCGCTGCCTCAGCAGCCGGTCCATGTGCCCGATGGCCTCGCGCTGCGTGTCCTGCACGACGTGGGCGTAGACGTTCATGGTCACGGCGATCTGCGAGTGCCCCAAGATCTCCACCCCGGCCGCGAACAGCAGGGTGGCGCATCGGCGCCTCACGTCGTGCAGCCGGATCCGCGGCCGGCCGGTGCGCGTGATGAACATAAGGAGCTCGCGCAGCCCGGACTGTCGCCGGTCGCGAGCCGCCCGATCGGCCCCCAGAACACGTGGAGAGTTCAGCAGCCGTTTGAGGCTGCGCCTCACGCCAATTGACGGCGGTGTTGCCGCGGTTGGGCTGGTCGAACACGGCTGAATGCCTGCTGACAGACTTCGACGCGTGACGATACAAGAGGATCTGCCGTTCCCGCAGGATGCTGCTCAGGATGGCAAGCAGGAGTCGCGAGCGTTGGCG
Organism: Streptomyces spororaveus; assembly: GCF_016755875.1. Lineage (NCBI taxonomy): Bacteria > Bacillati > Actinomycetota > Actinomycetes > Kitasatosporales > Streptomycetaceae > Streptomyces > Streptomyces spororaveus. The sequence continues at coordinate 5,846,633 of NZ_BNED01000005.1, forward strand.
GCGGCACACTCGCGCCGCAACGTTTTCCGCACCTGGGATCCCCCACGCGAGCGCATGAGCAAGATGCCGTGGCGGATCCAGTCCGGTCTTAAGCAGCACGTCCCCGACGACCTTGCCCTGTTCGTGGAGTGGTTCGATGAGCAGCCGGAGGCGCGAGAGCGCTTCCGTTGGGCTCTCCGTGACTCCCTTGATGAGTTGCTCGATGGCCAGCGGACAGGGCGCTGGGCATACCAGCACCTGACGAAGACCGAGAAGACGTACCTCGGCACGGCCGTCGAGGTGAACCTCACCAAGGAGTTCGCCATCGACAACGGCGCAGACCTCGACTGGTCTATCGCCGACTCTGACATCGACTGCAAGTTTTCCAAGGATCTCGGCGGCTGGGAGATCCCGATGGAGATGTATCTGTGTGCTGACCACGGCGAGCGGGAGGGGCGTGCCAACCATGCTGCAGTCGTGACCTGGATGAACGACGACACGAGCGAGTGGGCCGCGGGCATAGTGCGGATCACCGATGCGCGCCTGCGCTGGAAGAAGGAACGGGATGCAAACGGCGACCGCGTCCGTGCATACAACCGAGACAACAAACGCAAACTCTCCGAAGGCGCCAAGTCTGAGGTGTACTGGCTCTGGGGTGGGCTCCAGACAGATCTGCCGACGAACCTGCTGCGCCACCTGGATGCCCAAGCGCGCGAGCGGATTCTCACTGCATCGCTACCGCGTAGAGCCTCGTCGGGCCAGCAGCGGCTAAACCAGCTATTCCGCGAGGTGCGGGATCGGATCGTTGGCCGACAGACTGTGTTGACCGTCGGGCAGCAGGATGACTCGCCGAAGCGAGCCCGCGACGCACGTAAGCATCTGCGCCCGGAGGGCATCGTTGTACTGGGTCACCAAGGATCACACCCCGGCGTCGCTCGTGCACTCGGATTGCCGGTGCCGATCAAGGGTGAGTGGATCTCCACGCGCCTCGTTCCTGTCTCATCTGACGATGCGCGACCGAAGTTCTCACTGGACGGCGAATCCTGGGCGCGTGCTCGTGGGGATGAGCCGATGCATCCAGCGCCCGACCTTCCTGATGACCGAGAGATCGATAAGCCGCACTGCCCCGAGTTCGGTATCAATTCGTAGCTGCCCAGCACCCAAACGTCTCGACAGCATGGCAGCCGAAAATCTGGCCTGACCTGCTGGAACTAGTGAGGCGCTCAGGACCTCCAGAGTCGTGTGTCAGGAGCTGCATCTCTGACGGCAACCGTTGACGGCAACGGCTGCGCACGCTGGTGGCTTGCGGCCGACCACGAGGTGGGGGAGTCAGGCAGGTTGTCTGTGGTCACCTCCATGGCTGGGCGAGCTTGCAATGCAGATGTCGGCGGTTCGAAGCCGTCCGCGCCCACCAGGCCGAAGGCCCCCCGCCGATCTTGGCGGGGGCCTTTCGCGTACCTGTCCGCCGTCGCCGGGCGGTCGGCCCCGTGCCTGCCGGAGCGCGGGTGCCGTCACGTCCGCGCGTGTCCGACGGGGTCTCGGGAGCCGCGCCCTCCTGTCCCCCTAGGGGCAATTCGGGCCATACCCTAGGGGGTTGGGACATGGGGCGATGTGGCATGACCTTCTCGAGGAAAGGGAGGGACCATGCCGATTCCCCTACTTGCCGTTGCCGGCGCGCTCGTGAAGATCGCACACAGCGCTTACACCTGGACACAGAAGACACCTCAGGGCCGGGCGACCCTGGCAGCCGCGAACGCGGCCGCCGCCTACCAGCACGCCAAGAAGCACCCCACCGACGGCTCGGCTCAGCAGCACGCCTTCGAGGCGGGGAAAAAGCTCGGTGAGCATGTCGTCAACCCGGCCGCGCAAAGCCTCTACAGCCATGTGCGGAAGGACCTGAACAAGCCCTGACACCGGTGAACGGCCCCCCGCCGCATCGTGACGGGGGGTCCTTCGGCATCCGGATCCACAGCTGGGTACGTTGTGGACATGATGACGGGCGACTGGCGCAAGGACCGGATCGGAACCGCGCTGCGGGGTGAAAACCCCACGGTGCTGAGGCGCTTGGGCGCCGGGTTCGCTGCGATCGGCGATGTGCAGTTCCTGCCGGGCTACTCGGTGCTCTTGGCCGACGATCCGACCGTCGAGAGGCTGTCGGACCTGCCCAGGGACAGGCGGCTCGCGTTCCTGTCCGACATGGACCACCTGGGAGAAGCCGTCGAGAGGGCCTGCCGCCGGTTCGACGGAGCCTTCCGACGGGTCAACTTGGAGATCCTGGGCAACACCGACGGCTTCCTGCACGCGCACGTGTGGCCGCGGTTCGAGTGGGAGCCGTCCGACCTGGTGCGCCTGCCGGTGTGGCTCTATCCCCGCGCCAGATGGAGCGACGCACAGTACGCGCTCGGGCCGCAGCACGACCGGCTGCGCGAGGCGATCGGGGATGAGCTGGACGAGCTGCGCTCGGACGCGTGACGGGCGGGCCCTGACGGGGCGGCGGGGGCCTGCCGCTCCTTCCGTCCTCGGAATGCCGGAGAGCGCGTGGGGCGGGACAATCGGGATCCGCGAGGCCTAGCCCGGAGGTCGCCATGAGCCCTCAGCCGCCACCGCAGTGGGGGCCTGCCCCCGAGCGTCCGCAGGATCGGCGCGGGTGGTTCGCCCGGCATCGGCTGTTGACGGTGCTGCTGGCCGTCACCACCGGGCTCGTGATCCTGGGGGTCCTGGGGTCACTCGGCGGTCAGGATTCGACCGCGCCGCCGCCTGCGACCAAGGCCAAGGCCAAGGCCGTCACGGACTCCGGGCGTCTGCCCGGGGTGGGGGAGCCGGCCCGGGACGGGAAGTTCGAGTTCACCGTCACCCGGCTCCAGCCCGGCGTGGGCCATATCGGGGGTGCGTACGGTCAGGATGCGCAAGGGCAGTTCTACCTCGTGCACATGACCGTGAAGAACATCGGGGACCGGGCGCGCACCTTCGACGGCGCCGACCAGAAGCTCATCGACCGCAACGGCAGCAAGTACAGCGCGGACACCGCCGCGGCCATCCATCTCGACGGAAGCGATTCCTTCCTCCAGCAGATCAACCCGGGCAACGCCGTCGACGGCATCGTCGTCTTCGACGTTCCGAAGAACGCCGACCCCGTCCGCATCGAGCTGCACGATTCGCTCTTCAGCGGGGGCACCACCGTTGATCTGACCAGGCGGCGTTGACCCGGGCGCGTGCCCGGCGTGCTTCCGTCCCAACAGCGAAGACCCCCGGCCGTGAGGTCGGGGGTCTTTCGGGTCAGGCGTTGGGGCGCTTGCCGTGGTTGGCCTTCTTCTTCTTGCGGGCCCGGCGCTTGTTGCCTCGCTTAGCCATGCTGGTCTCCCTTGTCGGCGACTCTCCATGCCTCGGTCAGTCTAGGTTCGGTGCGGTTCCTTCGCATTTGGAGGCGGACGCTCCCTTGGCCGGTGGTGGCCGGCGTGGGATCGTCGGGGGATGGGCGAGCTCGCGTGGGGTGGGTTGGTCGTCGGCGTGGTCGCCGTGGCGCTGGCGCTGATGGAGCGGTCCCTGGGGGTGGGGTTCGAGCGGAAGCGGGACGAGGAGCGGGCGCGGCTGCTCGCGCACCTCGCCGAGCCGGGCGACGCCGACGGGCCGTCCGTCGTGCCCGGCGGGGGGAAGTTCCAGGACGTCGGCGGGATCCCGCACCCCGCGGCGCGGCTCGGCGACCGGCGGGACGACTTCACCCCGATCCTCGTCGAGTACTACGCCTACGGACTGACCCAGGCACGGAGCAGCTTTGTGACCAGCCAGCGGTTCGCCGGCGTCGGGGCGGCGATCCTGCTGGTCGGGGTCGCACTGGCCGTCTGGAAGGCCGAGGCCGACGGGGAGCTGTACCTGGGGATCGTCACGAGCGCGGCGGGGCTGGTCACCACCCTGATCGGGCAGCTCTTCCACCGGCGGGCCGACATCGCGCTCCGGCACATGGCCGACCAGACCGCCTCGCTGCGCGACGACCGGCGGGCCGCCGAGACGACCCAGCAGGCCATCGAACTGCTCGACACGGTCGAGGACGCGGGGTTGAGGGCCCGCCTCCAAGCCGGTTTGATCATGAAACTTTCCGGGGCCGAGCTGCCCCGGTAGCGGGATAGTAGGGGTATGTGCCGCTCCATTAAGACCCTGCGCCCGCCCGCGATCCCCGAGAAGGCGACCGAGGAGGAGATCCGCGCCGCCGCCCTCCAGTACGTACGGAAGGTGTCCGGGTTCCGGGCGCCCGCCGCGCACAACCGCGAGGTGTTCGAAGCGGCGGTGGACGCCGTCGCCGAGGCCACCGCGGCCCTGCTCGACGGGGTACACGTACGGGGCCAGGCCGCCCCGGCCTGACCCGGACCACGCCGACCAGGCCGACCAGGCCTACGAGGCCGCCGCGCGGCGGCGCATCACCCACACTCCGGCGCCCAGCGCGCCCGCGGTGAGGGCGCCGCCGACGGCGATCTGCCCGGGGCTCATCGAACCGATGCTGCCACCCGTACCACCCCGCGCCGCACCCAAGCTGACCTGCAGGGACAAGGTGACGCGCTCGCCGCCGGGGCCACCGCACTCGAAGACGACACGGTGCGCACCCGAGCTGGCGTTGTTGAAGACGGTGGCGCTGCCGATCAGGCTGGCGGCGGTCTGGTTGCCCGGGGTCAGCCGGGCCTCGCCGAAGGCGGTCGAGGTGACTCTGGCGACCTGCGTCCCGCAGCCCGTGACATTGAGCGCGACCCGGCCGCCCGGGGCGACGGCGGTGGGGGAGACGGTGGCGGAGGGGAAGGCGTACGCGAGGGTGGCGGGAGCGGCGGCAGCGGCGATGAGGGTCGCGGCCGCGACGGTCACCAGGCGGCGTGCTGCCGCGCGCGGTGCGGCGGGCGGTTTGGCGGGCATGGAGAGGACTCCTCGGCTCGTCGAAACGGCGCGGCCGGGCCACGGATGTGAGGCGCATTCGGTTGCGCACCGTGCTGTGGACGCTAGGAGCCCAGCCCGGGAGCGGCGATCGGGGCCGGGTGAACGGGTGAGCCACTGCTCCACCCGGGGGAGCGCCGGGGAAAGCGGAGCCGCCTACGCCGCGGCCGGCGGCGGGCGGCGGACGAGGAACGCCGCCAGTGCGCCCGCGGCGAAGAGGGCGACCACCGACAGCGCGGTGCCCAGCCACTGGGTGCCCAGCCACTGCGTACCGAAGTAGCCGAGAGCCACGCTGTAACCGGCCCAGGCCATGCCCGCCAGGACGGACCAGGGCAGGAACTCCGCCACCTTGCGCTGGGTCTTGCCCGCGCCCAGGGACACCACCGAGCGTCCGGCCGGGGCGAAGCGGGCGATGACCACCAGGGCGCCGCCGCCGCGCGCCAGAGCCGTGCCGAGGCGCTCATGGGCCCGGGTCAGCCGGCGGGAGCGGGCGATCGCCCGGTCCAGCCGGGCACCGCCGCGCCGGGCCAGCCTGAACGCGGCCATGTCGCCCAGCACCGAGGCGGTCGTGGCGATCACGAGCAGGAGCAGGATGTCCGGCACCTGCTCGGGTACCGGCACCGGCACCGGGCCCGCCGCGCCGGCGGCCGCCGCGGCCGCCGCCGCAGTGATCACAAGCACCCCGCTCGGGAGCACCGGGAGGAAGACGTCGAGCACGATGGACACCGCCACGAGGGCGTAGATCCATGGGCTCGCGGTCAGCGATCCCAGCGTCTCAAACAAAACGGGACTCCCCAGTCCGGTTGACGTGCGGCGGCACGATGCGCCGCGACGTCGCGGGGAGCGGCAGGAGCGGCTTGACAGCCAGACAGCGTACGCCCGGCGTTCACACCCTGGATCCCCGGGGCGCCCGCCCGGCGCGCCCGGCCCGCCCGGCAGGGACGTCCGGCGGAGACGTCCGCCCGGGCCCCCCGCACCGCCGGGACGCCGAGTCCAGCCCCCCGTACCGCCGGGGCCGGCGCTCCCGCTACTCCGCCGCCGTGAGATCCCGGTCCAGCACCGTCACCAGCACGGCCCCCGCGCGCTTCTTGCGCGCCTGGTCCAGCCGCAGCCGAGCCGTCCGCCCCGACAGGGCCAGCGTCATCAGCTGGTTCCCGAACCAGGGCCCACCCGTACGCCGCCAGTTCAGCGGGGGCCGCCCCGTCCGCCCGTGCAGGGAGAAGCCGCGCCCCAGCCACCGCCCCGTCCGGGACCAGCCCAGCCGGAAACCCCACTTCACCGCGGTATGGATGGAATTGTGAACCGGCGAGCACGTCAGCTGGAACACCCGCGCGGTACTCGGTATTCGAGGCTCCGCCACATACGCGTGATGCACGTCCCCGGACAGCACGCACACCGTCGCCGGCGCCCGCGGCCCCGTCCCGACCTCCTCGATCAGATCCGTCAGCGCCGCGAACGAGGCCGGGAACGCCGCCCAGTGCTCCAGATCGCTGCGCCGGCGCAAGTTCTCCCCGATCCGCGCCCAGCGCGGCCCCCGCTCCCCGCGGCACAGCGCGGCGTTCCAGGTCTCGGCATCGTGGATCAGCGGCGGCATCAGCCAGGGCAGCGAGGACCCGATCAGCAGGTGGTCGTAACCACCGTGCCCGGCCAGGGCGTTCTCCCGCAGCCACTGCTGCTCCGCCGGATCGAGCATCGCCCGCCCGTCCTCGGCCAGCACCCGCGCGGCCCGGGTGTCCACCATCAGCAGCCGGGTCCGGCCGAAGTCGCGCCGGTAGCTCCAGCGCACCGTGCCCGGATCGGCATCCGCCGCGGACGCGAAGGCCTGCAGCACGTCCGTACCGTCCGGGGTCTGCCGTACCGCCTCGTAGACCGCGTCGGCCGCCAGCTCGGCGGGGGAGAGGTTGCCCAGGTGCTGGTACACCCAGTACGACATCAGCCCGCTGAGGACACGCTCCCGCCACCACGGCGTCGCCCGCATCTCCGCCAGCCACGCCGCGCTCGTGTTCCAGTCGTCGATGACGTCGTGGTCGTCGAATATGTGCAGGCTGGGGACGGTCGACAGCAGCCAGCGGATCTCAGGGTCGAGCCAGGACTCGTAGTAGAGCCGGGTGTACTCCTCGTAGTCCGCGACCTGGGCACCCGGCGGCTCCCGAAGGTCCCGCCGGGCCGCGAGCCACTGCCGGGTCTCCCGCGACAGCGCGTCCGCGTACACCTGGTCGCCAAGCAGCAGCAGGAGGTCGGGGCGCACCGCATCCGGGTCCGCGGCCAGCCGCGCCGCGAGCGTGTCGAGCGCGTCCGCGCCATGGGGCCCGCGCCGGCCGGCGGGCGGCGCGGCCTGCCGGCAGGAACCGAAGGTCACGCGCAGCCCGGGAGCGGACCGGCCGGGGCCCGCCACGGCCGGAGCGCTGATCGTGCTCGGCGGGAAACCGCTCTCCGGCAGCGGCCACACCGGCCGGCCGTCGAGCAGCACCTCATACGCCGTGGTCGCACCAGGGGTCAGGCCGGTCACCGGCACGAGCGCGTAGTGGTGACCGGCTATCTGGAAGGTGCGCGCACTGCCGCCCGCCCCGTCCGCGCACCGCACCTCGGCCGTGCACGGGCGGTCCGCCTCGACCCATATCGTGGCCGACCGGCCCGTGTCCCAGTCGACGTGGCGCAGCAGCGGCCCCAGACGCAGTCCGGCCATGCAACTCCCCCTCCTCCGTAGCCCCTTCGATCACGGTACGACGGGTGGGGGGAGCCACGCCTCCCCCTGACGGGGGAAAGATCGGCCGGCTTGGTCAGCAGCCGTTCAGGATGTTGACCAGGGCCGTCTTCTCGCCGGAGTCCATGCTCAGGGCGTAGTACTGCTTCACGTTGACCCACATCCGTGCGTACGTGCAACGGTAGGCCGTCCGCGAGGGCAGCCACTTGCCGGGGTCGAGGTCCCCCTTGGCCTGGTTGACGTTGTCGGTGACCGCGATGAGCTGCGGGCGGGTGAGGTCGTTGGCGAACTGCTGGCGCTTGCTCGTGGTCCAGGAGTTGGCACCGGAACGCCAGGCCTCGGCGAGCGGAACGACGTGGTCGATGTCGAGGTCGGAGGCGGCGGTCCAGGTGGCGCCGTCGTACTCGGAGTACCAGCTGCCGCTCACCGCGGCGCAGGCGGAGTCCTGGACGACATTGACGCCGTCCCGCTTGAGGACGGTCTCGCGGGTGTTGCAGCTGCCGGAGACGGTGCTCCAGTGCGGGAAGAGGTCGCGGCTGTAGCCGCTGGTGGACCCCTCGGTCTTCGGGGTGACCGTCGCCAGGTAGGCGCGGGCGGCCGAGGCGCTGATGGGGGTGGGCGGGGCGGCCTGGGCGGCGGGAGCGTTGAGCAGGGAGGTCAGTGCGGCGAGTGCAGCTGCTGACGCGAGCACGCCAATTCGACGCGCGTAGATGCTGGGTATGAGTGCCATGAGGGGCTCCCTGGGTGCGGGGGGTGTGGCCGTGCAGCCCCGGCGGGGCGTGGCCATCGTGGCGGCGCCGGGTATCGCGGGGATGGGCGCCAGGTGACAGCCTGGCGACATGAGCACGTCACATCAAGTCGCTCAACGTCCCGGATTTAATCGGAAGTTGACATTCCGCGACCGCGGGAGGGCATGAAGGCGCCGCCGGAGGCGACGCGGGGCGACCCGAGGCGGGACCAAAGACCCATTCCGGCCCACCGGGGGCGTCGCGTACTCTGATCGGAGCAGAAGGGGAGTAGCTCTTCGCCGGACCGTCGACATACTGCTGGGTCACCCCAGCCGGCGCCCGGAGGCAGGCCGCTGACAGCGGTCGGCCAGCGAGACCTTCGGCCGCAGTGTCCTGTTCCGCGCAGGCGCGTTTCGCACGCGCACGCGCAAGCCAGGGCGCCGCCGAGCCGAAGCGATCCCTGACACAGCCCAGGTCTCTCGGTCCCGATGGCGTCCTGCCCGACCGATCGAGGTTTCACCCCCGTGTTCAGCTTCAGCATCACGGCGATCGCCTTCGGCGTCGTCTTCCTTGCCGAACTCCCCGACAAGACGGCCCTCGCCGGCCTGATGCTCGGCACGCGCTACCGCGCCTCCTACGTCTTCGCAGGCGTCGCCGCCGCCTTTGCCGTACACGTCGCACTCGCCATCGCCGCAGGCAGCGTCCTCACGCTGCTCCCGCACCGGCTCGTCCAGGCCGTAGTCGGCATCCTCTTCCTCCTGGGAGCGGCCATGCTGCTCCTGAAGAAGGACGACGGCGACGAGGAGGTCAAGCCGCCCGCCGACCAGTCTTTCTGGAAGGTCTCCGGGGCGGGCTTCATGCTCATCCTGGTGGCGGAGTTCGGTGACCTGACCCAGATCATGACCGCCAACCTCGCCGCCCGGTACGACGACCCCGTCTCCGTCGGCATCGGCGCCGTGCTCGCGCTGTGGGCCGTCGCGGGCATCGGCATCCTGGGTGGTCGCACCCTGATGAAGTACGTGCCGCTGCGGCTGATAACCAAGATCGCGGCGGCCGTGATGGCCGCACTGGCCGCGTTCTCGCTGTACGAGGCGATCGCGGGCTGACGCGCCGGAGGCGCGGGCCGCGGAGGCGGCGGATATTTCCTTGCGGGAGGCGAACGTACAGGTCAGGCTCATGCGCGTGACCGACATCGCTGCCTCCACCGGCCCCTTCGTCCGCCCATCCGTCCGCCCCTCCATCAGCCCTTTCACCGAGCCGGTGCCCATGCCGGGGCCGGTGCCGGTGCGCGTGTCTGCGGGTGCGGCTGCGGGCGAGGCCGCGTCGTCGGCCGTGTCCGCCGAGGACCGGCAGTTCGGCTGGTCCAACATGTTCGTCCACCCCGACGAGGACACCCGGACCGACGGCGGTTTCCAGGGCGAGCGTGCCGTACTCGCCGGCTACCTCCGCGACCAGCGCCTGACGCTGGAGCTCAAGTGCGCGGGCCTCGACGCGGAAGCCCTGGCACGGCGCTCGGTGGAACCCTCCAACCTGTCCCTGCTGGGCCTCGTACGCCACCTCGCGGGCGTCGAGCAGTACTGGTTCCGACAGGTCATGGCGGGCCAGCGGATACGCCGGCACTACCGCTCGGAGGAGGATCCCGCGGGAGAGTTCACCGGCGCAGTGCCCGACCCCCAGGTCGTCGCGGACGCGTGGGCCACCTGGCGCGCCGAGGTCGCCTTCGCGGAACAACTGGTCGCGGAAGCCCCCGACCTGGACGTCGCGGGTGACAGCGGACACGGCGACGAGCCGATGGAACTCCGCGAGGTCCTGGTCCACATGATCGAGGAATACGCCCGCCACAACGGCCACGCGGACTTCCTGCGGGAATGCATCGACGGCCGAGTGGGGCAGTAGCCGGCGGCTCCGCGCGGGGCGGGGCGGCGGGGCGGTGGCTCCGGTGTGCGGGAGTCGGGCGGGCGGGTCCGGGACTGGGGGTGGAGGCTTCGGGAGGGGGAAGCCACCCCGACCGGAGCGGGAACTCTGGGCGGCGGCTGCGGAGGGCGGGAGCTGCTCATTCGGTGGTCAGTGATGTGTATGGGGGTTTCCCGTCAGTCTCATCGTCTCTCCGTGTCGGGCCGGTCCCTCAAGGGCGCTCGTTCCTCGCGTCGCTTCGCGATGGCCTGACGGCCACCCTTGACCGACCGTCCCGCCCCGGAAATCCGAAGACTGCCGAGAAGCCCCCAAAAGAACGAGCCGGTCCAGGCTCTAAGGGACGGGGTGGTCGGAGATGCCCTGCCCGGACGGGGGTGGGGACGACCGACAGGCGGGGCCCATGACAGCCGCCGCCCGTGTCGGGGAAGCGCACCAATTCGCTACGCGCTCCCCATCTCTCAGCGTCCGACGACCGTCCTGGGCTGGACATAGGCCGCCCACGACCTCGCATCTACCCTCGACCTGTGTCCGACGACCGGCCGGGGCTGCTTATAAGCCGCCCACCATCCACGGGGTTCTTCGAGACTGCGCCCGGCGGCCGGTTTGGGGCTGGTGAGAGCCGCTGAGAGGGGCTGACGGCTGAGAGCTCCGGTATTCGGTCGTGGAACCGGGTCAGCGCGAGTGTGACACCACAAACCCATCACCAAATGAGGGCAATCAGGGCAAACTGCCTTCCCTCTGGGCTTCCCACATGCGCTGACCCCAATCCACGACGAAATAGCCGCAGTCCCAAGCCCTTTCACCCCGTGCAGGCGTCAGACGCCGTCGATGAGGACATCCGATGCGCCTGGGCGCGCGGACCGGCCGTCGGTCGCCACCAGCGGGGAGCGACCAGGGGGTGTGGGCGGCCATTGCCGGCCGCAGATGATCGCCGGTCGCGGCAAGGAGAAGTGCGTGGGTGGTGGGCGGCTTCTACCCGGCCGTAGACGGTCGTCGGGCGCAGGTCGAGTATCGGATGGAGGTCGTGGGCGGCGTACGCCCAGCCCAGGACGGTCGACGGCCGCAGGTTGAGCGTGGGATCGGGGTCGTGGGCGGTCTATGTCCAGCCCAGGACGGTCGTCGGACGCTGAGATGTGGGGAGCGCGTAGCGATTGGTCGCGCTTCCCCGGTCCGGGTCGGGGTCTGGATGGGCCCCGCCTCGGGAACGTGCCCACCCGGGACCGGGCAGGGGGTCTCTGGCCGCCCCGTCCTGATCCTTGAGTGCCCGGCTCGTTCTTTTGGGGGGCTTCTCGGCAGTCTTCGGATTTCCGGGGCGGGACGGTCGGTCAAGGGTGGCCGAAGGCCATCGCGAAGCGACGCGAGGAACGAGCGCCCTTGAGGGACCGGCACGACACGGAGAGACGATGAGACTGACGGGAAACCCCCATACGCCACTCTGGCCACCGACTGAGCGGCTACCGCTCTTCGGAGCCCGCTCCAGGACTCGGAACCGGGTCAGCAGGCTTCCGTAGGTCGGAGCCGCCGCCCAGGAGTCCGACTCTGCCCGACGGGGCCCTGCATGCGAAGCCGCCGCTGCACCTGCCGGCTTCGGGCAGTCGGGTTCCGCTGCCCGGAGCCGCCGCCCTGGCGCTGCGTTCCGCCCGGTCGGCTGCCGCCGTCCCGTGCCGCCGCCCGGCCTCGTAGCCTGCCCGGGCGGCGCCCGCGTACCGGAGCCGCCGTCCCAGGGGCATGGCTCCGCCCGGCCTGGCTGCGTACCCCCGTGGGGGCGGCGTCAGGCCGCCGACTGGAGTGTGATGGTGATCGAGCCGTCCGGGGTGGTGGTGACGTGCAGTGCCGTCAGGTCCGGGACGTGGGCCGTCGGGGCGTGGGCGGCAGCTCGGGGGCCCACGCCGATGACGCGCATGCCCGCCGCCCGGCCCGCGGTGATGCCCGCGGCCGAGTCCTCGAAGACGATGCAGTCGGCCGGGTCCACACCCAGTGCGGCGGCGCCCATGAGGAAGCCCTCGGGGTCGGGCTTGCTGGCCTGGACGGACTCGGCCGTGACCCGTATCTCGGGCATCGGCAGGGCGGCGGCGGTCATCCGGGCCGTGGCCAGGGCGGTGTCGGCGGAGGTGACGAGGGCGTGGGGCAGACCGTCGAGCGCGGCCATGAACTCCGGGGCGCCCGCGACCGGGATCACGCCATCGGTGTCCGCCGTTTCACGGGCCAGCATCACCGCGTTCTCGGCGTGGTTGACCTCCATGGGCCGGTCCGGCAGGAGGACGGCCATGGTGGCGTAGCCCTGGCGGCCGTGCACCACCTTCATCGCTTCCTGTGGGTCCAGCCCGTGGGAGACCGCCCAGTCGCGCCAGCAGCGTTCGACCACCGCGTCGGAGTTGACGATCGTGCCGTCCATGTCCAGGAGCAGGGCCTTGGCGGTGAGGGCGACGGGTGCGGTGGTGGTGCTGGCCGGCATCGGCGGGGCTCCAGACGGGGCGGGAAAAAGAACAAGTGGTTCCGTCCACCGGTCAGGGAATGAGGACGGAACCACTTTGTTCCTTCACGATACAAAACAAAGGGCGGTCCGCGCCACCAGCGGACATGTGACGCTTATCCCTCCAGAGCCTTGCGGGTCACCGGCCCGTAGAAGCCCCACTCCTGATCGTCGATCCCTCTGTCGTACTGGAACTCCGACACGGCGTCCTCCACGCGCCCGTCGAACCGGCCGTTGATCCTGCCCCGGTAGAGGCCCTGTGCCGCCAGCAGACGCTGGAGCTTCTCCACCTCCGAACCCGTGTCCCCGTGCCGCAGCGTCGGGGCCTGCGGCGTGGGCGGCGGGCTGGAGGAGCGGATCGCGCTCGGGGAGGGGCTGGGCGACGGGGGCGCCGAGGTGCGGGACGCGCTCGGCGAAGGAGACGGGGACGCCGACTTCGAGGCGCTCGGCGACGGGGAGGCCGAGTGGGACGGGCCGCCCTTGCTCGGGGACGGGCTCGCGGAAGGCGCGGCCGGGGCGGCGCTCGTCACGGGCGCCGACGCCTTCGCGTCCATCAGCACGGCGTCGTTCTCGGCGGCACTCGGCAGCGCCCACACCGCCACGGCCGTCCCGCTGAGGGCGACCGCCGCCGCGGCGCCGATCAGCAGCGCGAGTGGCTTTCGGGAGGAGGGGCCGGTTCGCTTCTCCGGGCCCCCGCCCCCGCCCCCACCCCCTCCCGTTTCGCCGTTGTACGTGTGGCCCGCCGCCGGGACCGCACGGAGCTGGACCGTCTCGGCCGGGTTCGGCGCGTACGCGGGCCCGGCAGGCCCGGCGGGCCATGGTCCGTCCTGCGGCTGCACGGGTATGCCGTACGCCGGGGTGTCGTCCTGCGCCGGCACCGGTACGGGCGCGGGGCGCGGGTCCGGGGCCACCGCGCCGGAGACCGGCTGCGGGGACACCGGGGCGTCCGGCTCGCCGGGGTCGGGCAGGGTCACGTACGGGCGGATGCGCAAGGGGTTGAAACCCACACCCGGCACGCACCCGCAGCCGACGCCGGCGGCGCCGCATTCTGGACAGTGCTGACGGCTCACTGGACTCCCTCCCTCGCTATTGCCTGCGATTATGCAGACCCGCAGGAGCCCTCCCAACCGCCCGAGAGGCCATAACCGGACACACCGCTCAGGATGGAGATGTTGATCCGGCCTGAGGAGGTATCGATGGCTCAGGATGTGACCGCGCAGGGCCCGGGCCCCGTTCCCGACCCGGACAGGACCGGCCCGGCCGCCGAGCACGCCTCCCGCGATGTGCTCGTCTCCATCGGAGCCCTGCTCCTGGGTCTGCTGATCGCCGCACTCGACCAGACCATCGTCTCCACCGCCCTGCCGACCATCGTCAGCGACCTCGGCGGCATGGCGCACCTGTCCTGGGTCGTCACCGCCTACATGCTCGCCTCCACGGCCGCCACCCCCCTGTGGGGCAAGCTCGGCGACCAGTACGGACGCAAGAAGCTCTTCCAGTACGCCATCGTCCTCTTCCTCATCGGGTCGGCGCTGTGCGGGATCGCCCAGGACATGCCCCAGCTCATCGGCTTCCGCGCCCTGCAGGGACTGGGCGGCGGAGGACTGATCGTGCTGTCGATGGCGATCGTCGGCGACATCGTCCCGCCGCGCGAGCGTGGCAAGTACCAGGGCCTCTTCGGTGCCGTCTTCGGCGCGACCAGCGTGCTGGGCCCGCTGCTGGGCGGCCTGTTCGTCGACAACCTGTCGTGGCGCTGGGTCTTCTACATCAACATCCCCATCGGCCTCGTCGCGCTCGTCGTCATCGCCGCCGTCCTGCGCATCCCGGCGCGCTCCTCGAAGCACACCATCGACTACCTCGGCACCTTCCTCATCGCCTGCGTCGCCACCTGTCTCGTGCTCGTCGCCTCCCTCGGCGGTACCTGGGGCTGGGGCTCGGCCCGGATCATCGGCGTCGCCGTCCTCGGCGCCGTCCTGCTCGCCGCCTTCCTCGTCGTGGAGCGCAAGGCGGCCGAACCCGTCCTGCCTCTGGGCCTGTTCCGCATCCGTACCTTCACCCTCTGCTCGGCGATCAGCTTCGTGGTCGGCTTCGCGATGTTCGGGGCGATGGTGTACCTGCCGACCTTCCTGCAGATAGTTCAGGGCGTCTCGCCGACCATGTCCGGCGTCCACATGCTGCCGATGGTGATCGGCATGCTGCTCACCTCCACCGCCTCCGGCCAGATCGTCAGCCGTACCGGCCGCTGGAAGGTCTTCCCGATCGCCGGCACGGCGGTGACCGCGATCGGCCTGCTCCTCCTGCACCAGCTGCACCGCACCAGCTCCACCTGGGAGATGAGCGTCTACTTCTTCGTCTTCGGCGCCGGCCTGGGCCTGGTCATGCAGGTGCTCGTCCTGGTGGTGCAGAACGCGGTGAGCTATGCCGACCTCGGCGTGGCGACCTCCGGTGCCACCTTCTTCCGTTCCATCGGCGCCTCCTTCGGCGTCGCCGTCTTCGGCACGGTCTTCACCCATCAGCTCGACGACAAGCTGGCCGCCTCCCTCGCGGGAGTCACGCTGCCCGCCGGTGCGAGCGTCGCGCAGCTGGAGGCCGACCCGCGGGCCATCGCCGCACTTCCCGCCGAGCTGCAGCCGCGGGTGCTCGACGCCTACGCCACCGCCATCACCGATGTGTTCCTCTACGCGGTGCCGATCGTCCTGATCGCCTTCGTGATCGCCTGGTTCCTGAAGGAGGACAAGCTCCGCGTCTCGGTCACCGCCCCCGATGTGACGGAGACCCTGGCCTCCAACCCCGTCCAGCGCTCCTCCCACGACGAGGTCGCCCGCGCCCTGACGGTCCTCGGCACCCGTGAGGGCCGCCGTCACGTCTACGAGAAGATCACCGAGAAGGCGGGGTACGACCTGCTGCCCGCTTCCAGCTGGCTGCTGCTGCGGATCAAGAGGTACGGCTCCGTGGAGCCCTCGGTGCTCGCCGAGCGCACCAATGTGCCGCTGAAGGTCGTCACGGACGCCGCTCGGCAGATCGAGGAGCGTGGGCTCGCCGTCCGGGACGGGCTGCCGCTGGTGCTGACCGACGAGGGGCGCGTGAGCGCCGCGAAGCTCGCGGAGGCCCGGCAGGATTCCCTCGCCGAGCTGCTCGGCGACTGGTGGGGCCCGGACCGTCCCACCGACCTGGTGAAGCTGGTGAAGCAGATCAACGCGGAGCTGTGCGGTTCCGACGCCGAGGAGCCCTACGACGCCTTGTCGCGTCGGGACCACGCCGCCCACTAGGCCGCCTCGGGCTCAGACCAGGCGCTTCTCGAACCAGTGCTGTGCGTAGGGGCCGGAGTTGTAGGCCGGTATTTCCGCATACCCCTGACGCGCGTACAATGCCCGGGCCTCCACGAGATCCGACCGGGTGTCCAGCCTGACCCGCTCGGCGCCGAGCGCACGGGCCTCCGCCTCCAGGACCTTCAGCAGAGCCGCCCCGCCGCCGGTGCCGCGGGCGCGCCGGTCGACGTAGACCCTGGTGAGCTCGGCGGTGCGGGGGTCGAGCAGCCGGATCCCGCCGCACGCCAGGGGCTCGCCGTCCAGTCTGCCGACGACGAACTGCCCCGTCGGCGGGACCAGCCCGTCGTCCGGGAAGTCGAGCAGGCCTTGGTCGATCTCGGCCTCGGTGACCTGCCGTTCCCAGTACCGGCCGGCGACCTCGGCGTAGTAGGCGCGGCGCAGGGCGGTGGCGGCCGCGGTGGTGAAGGGTTCGGGGGCCACGGTCCACGACAGGGTGGGTGCGGCGGCCGGTGCGGGTGCGGGCGCGGGGGTGCGGAGTTCGCTGTGAGTGGTCATGGCGTCATTGTGGAGTTCACGCCGGATGTCCCGCGTGGAATATCCACAAGGCCGGGCCGATGATAGGAAAAAGACATTCCCTGCGTACCCGGAGGGTGGGAACGCCATGTCAGAGCATCCCGACTGTGCCCTGGTCCGCCGCGGCTACGAGGCCTTCGGCAAAGGCGACATGGACACGATGAGCACGCTGTTCACGGCCGATGTCATCCACCACGTGCCCGGCAGCAACCCGCTGTCCGGACACCACAAGGGGCGGGAGAACGTCCTCGACCTCCTCCGCCGCCTCGGCGAGGAGACGAAGGGCACCTTCCAGGTGGAACTGGAATCGGTGCTGGCGGACGGGCGGGGGCACGTGATGGCCTTCCACACGGCGCGCGCCGACCGCGGAGACCGCGGTATCGAGATCCGTCAGGGGCTCTTCTTCACGATCATCGGCGGCAAGATCACCGATATCGACCAGTGCACCGCGGACATCGACGAGGAAGACGCCTTCTGGAGCTGACCCCTCCCGCATCCCCTCCGCATCCCCTCTTCGGCGCCCGTGGCGCGCCACGGGCGCCGATCAGAGCCCGGCCCGCACGACCCGGGCCCTGATCATCGCGTCAGGCCTGCTTCGGACCCGCCTGCTGCACGACCTCGAACGACCACACCGTCGAGCCGGAGGCCGCCGGCTTCGGCCGCTCGCCGCCGCCCTCGCCCGCGCCCCCGCCCTGGTGAGCGGCCTTCATCGGCCCCTCCATCCACGCCTGGAAGTCCTGCTCCGAACGCCAGCGCGTGTAGACCAGATACTGGTCCGTGCCCTCCACCGGGCGCAGCAGCTCGAACCACTCGAACCCGTCCGAGCTCTCCACCGCCCCGGCCCGGGAGGCGAAGCGCTTCTCCAGGATCTCCCGCTGCTCGGCGGGCACCGTCAGTGCGTTGATCTTTACAACACTAGGCACAGGACACCTCTCATGACACAGGCCGGGCCGTACGCCCGGCCTTCACGACATGCGTGCAGTTTCCTACATCAGCCCGCAGCAGGGGCCGCACCCACCCGGGCGGCCCCTGCTGCGCTGCCGGTCCTGAGCCCCGTTTCAGGGCTGCGGCGGACGGCCCTGCCCGGACGCGGGCGGCTCCTTGCCGATCTGCTCGTTCAGCTTCTGCTGTGCCGTGTCGACCTGGCTCTGGTACTTGTTGCCGGTCTTCGCGTCGAAGGCGTCTCCGGCCTTCTCGACGCCTTGGCGGGCCTGGTCGGGGTGTCCCTTGATGAGGTCTTTGAGCTTCTCGAACATGGACATGAGCCGTCCTCTCCACGGAATACGTGTCCACCTCAGCTTCGCCACGAAGCCCGGTGCCCGCACCTGGAGAGCCCGGAAGCCCTTGTCGATCTTCGCTGTGCCCGTGAGGGCCATCCAACGCATCCCGTGGGGGATATCGTCGTGCGGGTAATGGAGCGCGGCAGCCAGGCGAAGTCAGGGTTGCGGTCAACACGGCGGGAGGCCGGCGAGGCGTGGCTAACGCGGCAGAGCACAGCGGGGCGAACGGACATGCCGGAGTCATAGGCGATCACGGCAGGCTCGGGGCGGCCCGCCTCCTCCTGTGGGCGCTGGCCGGGGCCCTCGCCGTCAGACAGGCCGCCGCCGTGCTGCGGGTACCACCGGCCGAATGGCTGAACGGCTTCCACCTCCCGGGCAGCCTGCCGGGATCGGTCTACGACACCGGCCAGTTCTCCGACACCCCCTTCGCCGGGCTGGTCCTCAAGCCGCTCGTCGGCGTCGCCGCCCCGTCGCTGGAGGTCGCCTGGACCTGCGTGACGCTGGTGTGCGTCGCCGCCATCGGGCTCGTCGCCGCCCGCGGCCTGCCCGACCCGGTGCCACGGCGCACCGCACTGCTCGCCGCGCCCGTGCTCACGGCCCTGATGATGGTCTCGCTTCCCGTCCGCGAGGCCGCCTCACCCGGCCAGACCGCCGTCCTTCCCGTCCTGCTGGTGCTGCTGGCCGTCTTCCGCGTGCCCGGCGACCGCCCCGCCGGCTTCCTCGTCGGCCTCGCCGCCGCGCTCCAGCCCGCGCTGCTGCTGTTCGCACCGCTGCTGTGGCTGACCGGACGCCGCCCCACCGCACACACCGCCGCCGTGACCTTCGCCGGAGCCACCGCGCTGTCCTGGGCCGCCATGCCGCGCGACTCCTGGACGTACTGGGTCCAGCACCTGGCCGGTACCGGCCTCGGCGGCGCCCCCGACGGCCTCGCCAACCAGTCCGTGCACGGCGCGCTCCTGCGCCTCGGCCTGACCGGACCCGTCGAGATCCTGCTCTACGCCGCCCTCGCGGCCGCCATCGTCTGGACCGGCCTGCGCCGCGCCGTCCGCTACGCCCGCGACGGCCAGCTGCTGCTCGCCGTCGCCGTCACCGGCTGCGTCGCCGTCGCCGTGTCCCCGGCCGGCTGGCGCCACCAGCTGCTGTGGGTGCTGCTCGCGGTCGCCGGCAAGGTCGGCAAGCGGGCTGCCGACCGGCCCGTGTGGCCGGTGGCCGTGGTCCTCGCCATGACCCTGCCGAGCACGATGCTGCTGCCGAACCTGGCCGCGCTGGCCCCCGTACGGGACAACGTGCTGCTGCTCACCGCCGTGGCCGCGGCCTGCGCGGTACCGTTCCTGCCGCGCTCGTCCGCGTACTGGCGCGAACCGGTACCCACCGACTACGGGCGGCCCGCGGCGGCCCGCTGGGCGCGGGTGCCGCTGATGCCGTTCTGGCGGCGCGTACTGTCCCGCCCGAACCTGCTGCTGGAACTCCTCCTGATACGGGTGGGCTACTCGCTCTACTCCCACATCCGGGCCGCCGCGCCCACCAGCCGCAGCCTCGCCGAGGGCAACGGCAGCCAGATCCACGGCATCGAGCGGGCGCTGGGCATCGACATCGAGCACGCCGTCAACCACGCCGTGGTCGGCACGCCCTGGCTGGAGGCCTTCTTCAACTTCTACTACACCTCCTTCCACTTCGTGGTCCCGCTGACGATCCTGGGCCTGCTGTACTGGCGCCGCCCCGGCGACTACCGGTGGGCGCGGGCCTCGCTGGGCCTGGCCACGGTGCTGGCCCTGGCGGGCTTCTGGCTCTACCCGCTCGCGCCGCCGCGCCTGATGCCCGGCCTCGGTTTCATCGACACCGTGCACGGGCCGCAGGACCTGGCCAACCCCTCCTACGGGGCCATGACCGCGATCTCCAACCAGTACGCGGCGATGCCCTCGCTGCACTTCGGCTGGTCGCTGTGGTGCGGGATCGTGATCGTGGTGCTGGCGCCGAAGGGCTGGCAGAAGCTGCTCGGAGCGCTGCACCCGCTGATCACGGTGTGCGCGATCGTGGCCACCGCCAACCACTGGGTACTGGACGCCGTGGGCGGAGCCGTGGTCGTGTCCGCCGGCTTCGCGCTCGTGTACGTGCTGTCCGGGCCGCGGGGGCTGCAGCTGTCCCTGCCCGTGCAGCGCCGGGGTGCCGAGGCGGCGGCGGGCGAGGAGGCGCCGGGCGAGGGGGAGCGGAGGCCGGAGGCGGCCCCGGCCCGGAGCGCGTAGGGGGTCCGGGCCCGCGGTCGCGGACCCTCGCGCAGGCGCCGAGGGTCCTCCCGCAGGCGCCGCGCCCGGCCCGGTGCCAGCATCGGGTCATGAGCGCACAGCCGACGGGGGCCGCGCACGCTGCCCGGCCCGACCGACGCGAGCGGGCGGCCTGACCCGTGGGCGACTGGTACCAGCGTCAGATCGTCGAACCGGGCAAGCAGCCGCTGCTCTGCCTGCTGCTGGGCTTCCTCGGCGCGTTCCTGTTCATCCGGATCAGCGTGCGGCTGATCCGGGCGCAGGTCTCCTGGTGGCCGAAGAACGTCACACCGGGCGGGCTGCACATCCACCACGTGGTCTTCGGCGTGATCCTGATGATCATCGGTGGGCTGGGTCTCGCCTCACCGACCGGGAACAGGCCCCCGTGGGCCGAGATCGACGCGGCGCTGTTCGGCATCGGGACGGCGCTGGTGCTCGACGAGTTCGCGCTGATCCTGCACCTGAAGGACGTGTACTGGTCCGAGGAGGGCCGGCTTTCCGTGGACGCGGTGGTGGTCGGGGCCGCGGCCTGCGGGCTGCTGTTGCTGGGGGCGTCACCCTTCGGCGTCGACGACGCCTCGGACAGCGGTACGAAGGCCTCCGCCTGGTCGTACGCGGCGGTGGTCGCGGTGAACGCGGGCTTCGCGCTGGTGGCGCTGGCCAAGGGGAAGGTGTTCACCGGGCTGTTGGGGATCCTCGTACCGTTCTTCGCGCTGGTCGGGGCGGTACGGCTGGCACGGCCGGGGTCGCCGTGGGCGCGGGCGCGGTATCCCGCCGGGGGGCGCAAGGAGCGGCGGGCGCGGGTGCGGGAGGAGAAGGAGGGGTGGCGTCGGCGGGTGCGGCTGCGGGTGTACGACGCGGTTGCGGGGAGGCCGTCCGAGCCGTAGCCCTGGCCGGGCCGTTGCCGTTGCCCTCGCCGGGCCGTTGCCCTTGCCCTTGCCCTTGCCCTTGCCCTTGCCCTTGCCCGGCTTGGCCAGGGCCGGGGGTGGCCGAAGGGGCGCCGGGGCCTTTGCTGCCCCGGCGCCCCTTCGGCTGGATCGTCGCTGCTTGCCAGGATCACTCCGTTCGGGGTGGGCCGCCACTCGAACGGGTGCGGCGCCGTTGCCGGGGGCGCCGCCCCCGGACCCCCGCGCCTCAAACGCCGGCGGGGCTGGAAGAGGCGCGGCGGGACTGGAAGGGGCGCGGCCGGGCTGAGGGGTGGCGGCGGGAGTTCAGGGGGGGGCGGTCAGGTGTGGGTGACGCGGAGTTCCTTGATGCCGTTGAGCCAGGCCGCGCGCAGGCGGCGTGGGGGTGCGTCCGTGAGGTGGAGGTTCGGGAGGGCGTCGGCCAGGGCGTTGAAGATCAGGTCGATCTCCATCACCGCCAGCGACTTGCCGAGGCAGAAGTGCGGGCCGCCGCCGCCGAAGCCCAGGTGGGGGTTGGGGTCGCGGGTGATGTCGAAGACGTCCGGGTGCGTGAAGACCTCGGGGTCGTGGTTGGCGGAGGAGTAGAACATCCCCACCCGGTCGCCCGCCTTGATCTTCGCGCCGCCCAGTTCGGTGTCCTGGGTGGCGGTGCGCTGGAAGGACACCACCGGGGTGGCCCAGCGGACGATCTCCTCGGCGGCGGTCGTCGGCCGGGTCGCCTTGTAGAGCTCCCACTGCTCGGGGTGGGTCAGGAAGGCGTGCATGCCGTGGCTGATCGCGTTGCGCGTGGTCTCGTTGCCCGCGACCGCCAGCAGCAGCACGAAGAAGCCGAACTCGTCCGAGCCGAGGTTGCCCTGGCCCTCGGCCGCCACCAGTTGGGTGACGATGTCCTTGGCCGGGCACTCCTTGCGCTGGGCGGAGAGGTTCATCGCGTAGCCGATGAGCTCCATCGCCGCGTTGGACCCGACCTCCTCGGTGATCGCGTACTCCGGGTCGTCGTAGGCGATCATCTTGTTCGACCAGTCGAAGATCTTCGCGCGGTCCTTCTGCGGTACGCCGATCAGTTCGGCGATCGCCTGCAGCGGGAGCTCGCACGCCACCTGCGTGACGAAGTCGAAGCTGCCGTCGGCCGCCGTGGCCGCCGCCTCCTCGACGATCTTCCGGGCGCGGTCCCGCAGGGCCTCCTCCAGGCCGCGGATGGCCCGCGGCGTGAAGCCGCGCTGGACGATCTGGCGTACGCGCGTGTGTTCCGGCGGATCCATGTTCAGCATGATCAGGCGCTGGGCATCTATCGCATCACGCTGGATGTGCTCGTTGAACCGGATGATCGCGGTGTTCGTCGTCGAGGAGAACAGTTCCGGGTGCGTGGAGACGTACTTGACGTCCGCGTGCCGGGTCACGGCCCAGTAGCCCTCGTCGTCGAAACCGGTGACGCCCCGCCGCTGCGGGCACCACCACACGGGTGCGGTCTGCCGCAGCTGCGCGAACTCCGGGAAGGGGACGCGGCTTTGGAGCAGGTCGGGGTCGGTGGCGTCGAAGCCTTCGGGCAGTGCGGGGCAGGACATCGGGCAACTCCAAAGTCTGACGGACCATCAGAAGTTGGCTTGAAGGTAGTAACGAGTTCTAGAAGTGACAAGGGTCCTGGCGTCAACTGTTGCGTGTGGAATCCGTGCAGGCCGCGTGCAAGACCCTTGCGTGCCGGGGCCTCAGGTCATAAGACTGCGGGGAGAACTAGAACGCGTACTAGTTCGGGGCGGGGCGCCGGGACGGCCCGCCGTGCTGACGCAGTGCAGGAGAGGACGAGCTCATGGCCGCGGAACCCGTCATTGTCGAAGCCGTACGCACCCCCATCGGTAAGCGCGGGGGCGCTCTCGCCAACCTCCATCCCGCCTACCTGCTCGGTGAGACCTACCGCGAACTGCTGGCGCGTACCGGAATCCAGCCGGACTGCGTCGAGCAGATCGTCGGCGGCACCGTCACGCACGCCGGCGAGCAGTCGATGAACCCCGCCCGCAACGCCTGGCTTGCCATGGGGCTCCCGTACGAGACCGCGGCGACGACCGTGGACTGTCAGTGCGGCAGTTCGCAGCAGGCCAACCACATGGTCGCCAACATGATCTCCGGCGGGGTCATGGACATCGGCATCGCATGCGGCGTCGAGGCCATGAGCCGCGTGCCGCTCGGCTCCGGATCCAAGCACGGCCCGGGCAAGCCCTTCCCGGACGAGTGGAACGTCGACCTGCCCAACCAGTTCGAGGCCGCCGAGCGGATCGCCCGCCACCGGGGTCTGTCCCGCGAGGACGTCGACCGGCTCGGGCTCCTCTCCCAGGAGCGGGCCGCCGCCGCGTGGGCCGAGGAGCGGTTCAAGCGCGAGACGTTCGCCGTGCAGGTGCCGACGACCGAGGAGGAGCAGGCCGCCGGGCAGGGCATGTGGCGTCTGGTCGACCGGGACGAGGGGCTGCGGGACACGAGCATGGAGGCGCTGGCCCGGCTCAAGCCGGTCATGCCCACCGCCGTGCACACCGCAGGGAACTCCTCGCAGATATCCGACGGCGCCGCCGCCGTGATGTGGGCCTCGCGCAAGATGGCACGCGCCCTCAAACTCAAGCCGCGCGCCCGGATCGTCGCCCAGACCCTCGTCGGCGCCGATCCCCACTACCACCTGGACGGGCCGATCGACGCGACGCGTGCCGTGCTCGGGAAGGCCGGGATGTCGCTGCGGGACATCGACCTCGTCGAGATCAACGAGGCCTTCGCCTCCGTGGTCCTGTCCTGGGCGCAGGTCTTCGACCAGGACCTGGAGAAGGTCAACGTCAATGGCGGGGGCATCGCGCTCGGCCACCCCGTCGGCGCCACCGGCGCCCGGCTGATCACCACCGCGCTGCACGAGCTGGAGCGCCGTGACAAGGAGTTCGCGCTGATCACCATGTGTGCGGGAGGCGCGCTGGCGACCGGCACGATCATCCAGCGCCTGTGAGGCGCCGCTGAGCCCCGTGGGATGGGATGCAGAAGGCCCCGGAGGCCGGACCTGGGGAGGCCGGCCACCGGGGCCTTCGTATGTCTGTCTGCTGCCTGCTGTCGGTTGCGGCCGTCAGCTGTCGGCTGTCCGCGGACGGCTTAGTACCAGTGGTTGGCGGACCAGAAGTTCCAGGCGCCGACCGGGCTGCCGTAGCGGTCGTTCATGTAGTCCAGGCCCCACTTGATCTGGGTGGCCGGGTTGGTCTTCCAGTCGGCACCCGCGGAGGCCATCTTCGACGCCGGCAGGGCCTGGGCCAGGCCGTACGCGCCGGAGGAAGCGTTGGTCGCGGTGTAGTCCCAGCCGCTCTCGTGCGAGATGATCTTGTCGAAGGCGGCGAACTGGGCCGGGTCCTTGATCATCTGCTGTGCGATCGCCTTGGCGCTCGCCGGGGCCGCCTGGGCGGGGACCGTGGCAAGCATGGAACCGGCGACACCGAGGGCGACGACGGTGCCCGCGAGGGCCTTCTTGGAGGTGGCGATGCGGCGGATGATGGCGTTGGACACGGATGGACCTTTCGACGGGGACAAGGATGGTCGCGGCATGCCGAAGGCATGCGTGAGCCACTCACGCGGTGGAGAGGGGTTCGTCGGCGGCGGGTGAAGTACCCCTGCCGCCTTGCGACTCATCCAGTTCTACAGACGCCCCGTCGCCCTGGCAAAGGTCCCTCTTACTAGCGGCCCTCGCAGCGAGCGGCCCACGGACCCCCCGTGGGGGTGGGTTCCGGGGCTCCCGGGCCTACTAGCAGCCCTCGTATGTGACGTGGGCCCTATGGGACGGGTCACCGGGGGAGGCCCCGAATGTCACCCTCCGCTGCCGTTCGTACCCCTTTCGGGAGCGGGTTCGCGTTCGATTCCGGCTCCCGGACCGAAGGAGACGGGCGCGTCGAAGGCGGCTTTGCGGGTAGCCCGGCGCAGCGCCTTCAGCAGGGTCGCCCCGAGCGTGAGCGTCAGGACGACCGTCAGCGCCGCCCGGCCCAGGTCCCAGCCCACCGAGGTCGCCAGGCAGTACGCGGCGAACCGCGCCAGGTTCGCGCCCAGCGGCTCCCCGGGGTGGAAGGAGATGCCCTGCCCCATGCCCTGCAGCAGCACCCAGCCCTGCAGGTTCATGACCGTGCCGTACGCGAACGAGCCCACGAAGCCGTACGCGGCCAGCATCAGCAGCTCCGCCCGGCCCCGGATCCGCTCCGCGCCCGGCAGCAGCCCGGCCCCGAGCGCGAACCAGCCCATCGCCAGCATCTGGAACGGCATCCACGGCCCGACCCCGCCCGTCAGCAGGGCGGAGGCGAACATCGTCACCGAGCCCAGGACGAAACCGAACCCGGGACCGAGGACGCGCGCGCTGAGCACCATCAGGAAGAACATGGGCTCCAGGCCGGCCGTACCCGCACCCAGCGGTCTCAGCGCCGCCCCGACGGCCGCGAGGACGCCGAGCATCGCCACCGCCTTGGCGTCCATGCCGTCGTCGGCGATGGTCGCGACGACGACCGCCACCAGGAGCGGGAGGAGCGCGGCGAAGAGCCAGGGGGCGTCCTGGGAGTGGGCCAGGCCCGACTGGCGGTCCGCGAGGAGCGGCCAGCCGAAAGCCGCGACGCCGATGAGCGTGACGAGGACCAGGGCGACGGCGGCGCGGGGGCCGATGCGGACGGGCCTCTTCACCGGACCTCTCGCCGGGCTTGCCGGGCTCGCGGGGCTCGTCGGGCTCGCGGGGCTCACCGGGCCTCCGCCGCGTCGAGCGCCTCGGCGACCTGGCGCACGGTGAGCCAGGGCTCCGGGGCCAGGACCTTCGCCACCTGTGGGGCGAAGGCCGGCGAGGAGACGACGACCTCGGCCGTCGGACCGTCCGCGACGACCTCCCCGCCGGCCAGGATCACCACACGGTGGGCCAGCTCGGCGGCGAGCTCCACGTCATGGGTGGCCAGGACGATCGCGTGGTCGTCGGCGGCCAGGCCGCGCAGGATCTCGATCAGCCGGACCTTGGCGGCGTAGTCCAGGCCGCGGGTGGGCTCGTCGAGCAGCAGCAGGGCGGGGCGCCCGGTCAGGACCAGCGCCAGGGCGAGTGCGAGGCGCTGGCCCTCGGAGAGGTCGCGCGGGTGGGTGTGGTCGGGGACGCCCGGGAGCAGTGCGGACACGAGGTCGCGGCAGGTGCCGGGGGGTGCGGCGGCGTCGGAGTCGGCGGCGGCGCACTCGGCGGAGACCGTGTCGGCGTACAGCAGGTCGCGGGGCTCCTGCGGGACGAGGCCGACACGGCGCACCATCTCCGGCGGCGGCGTGCGGTGGGGGGTGCGGCCGCCGACGGTCACCTCGCCGGTGGTGGGGGTGACCGTACCGACGAGGGTCGAGAGCAGGGTGGACTTGCCGGCGCCGTTGCGGCCCATGAGGGCGATGGTTTCGCCGGGGGCCACGGTGAGGCTGACGCCGTGCAGGGCCTGTACGCGGCCGCGGCGGACGGAGAGGTCACGGACCTCGGCCGGGCCCGAGCCGGGGGCCTGCGCGGTGGCGGGGCCCGGCCCGCCGCGGCGGAACAGCCGCGCGAGGAGCCCGGGGGCTCCGGCACCGGGCGCTCCGGCAACGGGGGCTCCACTCCCGGACCCACGCGCCTCAAGCGCCGGCGGGGCCGGGAACTTCGGCCTTGCCGACGTCCGCGGCCCGGTTCCGGGCAGAGCCCGGGGAGCGGCGGGGGCGGCCAGGCGGGCCAGGAGCGGAGCGGCCCGGCGGCGGGCGTCGCGGACCGACAGGGGGAGCGGGGACCAGCCCGCGAGGCGGCCCAGGGAGACCACCGGCGGATGGACCGGGGAGACGGCCATGATCTCCGCCGGGGTGCCGATGACCGGGGCCGCGCCCGGCGACGGCAGCAGCAGGACCCGGTCGGCGTACTGGACGACCCGCTCCAACCGGTGCTCCGCCATGAGCACGGTCGTGCCCAGGTCGTGGACCAGCCGCTGGAGGACCGCGAGGACCTCCTCGGCCGCCGCCGGGTCCAGCGCGGACGTCGGCTCGTCCAGCACCAGCACCTTCGGGTGCGTGGTCAGCACCGAGCCGATCGCCACCCGCTGCTGCTGGCCGCCGGACAGCGTCGCGATCGGCCGGTCGCGGAGCTCGTTCAGCCCCAGCAGGTCCAGGGCCTCCTCCACCCGGCGGCGCATCACCGCTGGTGGCAGGCCCAGAGACTCCATGCCGTAGGCGAGCTCGTCCTCGACCACATCCGTCACGAAGTGCGCGAGCGGGTCCTGGCCCACCGTGCCCACCACGTCCGCGAGCTCCCGCGGCCGGTGCGTACGCGTGTCACGGCCCGCGACCGTGACACGGCCGCGCAGGGTGCCGCCCGTGAAGTGCGGGACCAGCCCGCTCACGGTCCCCAGCAGGGTGGACTTCCCGACCCCGGACGGGCCGACCAGCAGCGTCAGCTCGCCCTCCGGGATCTCCAGGTCCACGCCCTGCAGCGAGGGGGCGGAGGCGCCGTCGTAGGTGACCGACACCTGCTCGAAGCGGATCACTGCGACGCCTCCTTGGGCGGTACGGGTGCCACGAAGGCGGGCAGCAGGCCGATCAGCACCGCGGCCGCCGGCCACAGCGGAAGCGTGGGCGCCACCAGCGGGACCACACCCGGATGCAGACCGGCCGGAGCGACACTTCCGGCGTGGATGAGCAGGCCGGCGACGGCCGCCCCGGAACCGGCGACCAGCCAGGCGCGCACACCCCACCGGTCGGGCCGGTAGCGGGTGCGCACCGACCGGCGCCCGCCGAGGCGCAGGCCCGCGACGGCCAGGGCCGCGCCGACGCCGAGCACGGGGAGTCCGTACGCGGCGCCCTGCGCGGCGAGCAGCCCGTACGTGCCGGCGCACATCCCGAGGAGGCCGCCGACGGTGAGGGCATTGGTGGTGTGCCGGACGGCGGGCGGGACCTCGGCGGTACGGCCGTAGCCGCGCGCGTCCATCGACGCGGCGATGGCGACGGAGCGTTCCAGAGCGCCCTCCAGGACCGGCAGGCCGATCTGGAGGACGGCCTTCACCCCGCCGGTGGGGCGGCCGCGCAGCCGGCGGGCGGTCCGCAGGCGGACGACGTCGGCGACCATGTTCGGCGCGAAGGTCATCGCGACGACGACGGCGACCCCGGCCTCGTACAGGGCGGCCGGGAGGGACTTCAGCAGCCGCGCCGGATTGGCGAGGGCGTTCGCGGCGCCGACGCACACCAGGAGCGCGGCCAGCTTCAGCCCGTCGTAGAAGGCGAAGACGAGCTGCTCGGCGGTGACGCGGCCGCCGAAGCGGATGCCCTGGGCCCAGGCCGGCAGTGGGATCTCGGGGAGGGTGAAGAGGGTGTGCGAGCCGGGGACGGCGGAGCCGAGGAGCATGGAGAAGAGCAGGCGCAGGCCGATGACGAACAGGCCGAGCTTGAGGAAGGCACCGTAGGAACGGGCCCAGGGCGCGTCGGTGCGGCGCGCCGCGACCACGTACCCGGCGACGCCGACGATCAGCCCGAGCAGGAGCGGGTTGGTGGTGCGGGAGGCGGCGGTGGCGAGCCCGAGGGCCCACAGCCACCAGGCCCCGGCGTGCAGGGCGGTGGCACGGGTCGCCTGCGGGGGCCGCCATTTCTCGTACGTCGACCGGCCCGGGCCGTCCGGCGCCCCGGCCGGGCTCCGCCGGGCCGGGGGCACGCCGTCGGCTGCGGGCCCGGTGGGGGCCGAGCGCCGCGCGGGCCGGGCCGTTCCGGGACCGGCCGCCGCGGGGGCGGCTTCGCCGACCGCGCCGTCGGCGGAGGCGGGATCCGGCTCGGGGCGGGGAGTCATCGGGTGCGGCGGCGGGACTGCCAGACGCCGGCCGCGGCCAGGGCGGCCACCGCGGCGATGCCCGCCAGCAGGCCCGCGGACGGACCCCCGCCGGAATCCGCCTCCGAGGACCGCGCCGGGGCCGGGGCCGCGGCGGAGGCCGGGGACTCGGCCGCGGTGTCCGCGACCTGGTCGCCGCACCCCTGCTTCGGGTAGCCGGAGATCGCGCACAGCAGCGCCGCGCTGTTGTAGCGCAGCGGCTTGGCCACCGAGGCCAGGGCCTCGGCGGCCGTCGCCTCGGGGGCCACCTGCGCACAGGCCGTGCGCGGGGCGGCATCGGGCGGGGCGTCGCCCGCCGGGGCGTCCGCCGGGACGCCGAAGTCGATCACGAGCGCCACCCGCTTCCTGCTCGCCGTCGGGGCGGTCGCCCCGCAGACGGTCTCGAAGTCGGCCGCCGCGCGCGGCTGCGCCGCCTGCGCCGCCGCGTCCTTGCTCACCGAGAAGCGGAAGCCCTGGACGGCGCCGTCCGCGGGGCGGGCCATCGAGGGGCCCAGGGTGGCGTACGACCACTGACCGCCACCCGAGCCGTCCCAGAACGACCAGTAGCGGTAGCCGGCCGCCAGCGCCGGAGCGGCCGCCGACAGGGCCGCGCCGATCCCGATCCCGAGAGCGAGCGCGAGCGTGAGGGCCACGGCGGGCAGGCGGCGGCGCATCAGGACTGGTTCTTCTTCCGGCGGCCGCTCAGCAGGATGCCGATGCCGATACCGGCCGCCGCACCCGCGCCGACGACCCACCAGACGTTCTGGTTGGTGGAGGACTTCTCCTTCTCACCCTCCACCTCAGTCGCCTCGGTGTCCGCGCCCTGCGGGGCCGGGCCGGTCGCGTTCAGGGCGGCGACGAGATCGGTGCCGCCGAAGGACTTCGGGTCGGTCCCGGTCGCGTGCGCGGCGAGGACGAGCGTGCCCAGAGCGGCCGGGCTGCCCTTCGACCACTCGGCGGAGTTGGCCTCCAGCCACTTCAGCGCGCCCGCCGCCGACTCCTTGTGTCCCGCGGCGGCCAGGGCCAGTACCGCGTCGGCGGTGTTGCCGGTGTCCGGGGTGGGCTGGTCCGCGCCCGGGGTGACGGCCATGAGGTGGCCGTCCTTCTTCAGGGCCTCGGCCAGGTAGCCGGCCGCGCCCTGGGCGGCGGCCACCGGGTCGGCGGCGTTCACGGCCGGGCAGGCCAGCGGGGCGGCGGGGGTGTTCTCGGCGGACGGGACCACGGCCGCGCCCTTGCCGAGGCCGGCCAGGGCCGCGGCGGCCGTGGCGTCGCCGTTGGCGACGAGCTTGCCGTCGACCGGCTGGTAAGCGAAGGCGCCGCGGTCGGCGGCCGGCTCGGCGGTGCAGCCCAGCTGGAAGGGGAGCAGGCCCTCGTAGGCCGACTTGCCCGCCTTCGACCTGACCTCGGCGGGCTTCTCGCCCGCCACGGACAGGGCGCTGATCACCACGGCGGTGGAGTTGGCGTCGCTGGGGGAGCCGGGCACGAAGCTCCAGCCGCCGTCCTCGTTCTGGACGGACTTCAGCCAGTCGACGCTCTTCTTGACCTCCGCGTCGTGGCCGCCGAGGGCCTGCAGGGCCTGCACGGCGGCCGCGGTGGCGTTCGTGTCGTACATCGTGTTCGCGTCGCAGGCCACGCCGGCGTTCGGGCGGAAGGAGGCGAAGCCGCCGTTCTGGCACTGCTGGCCGACCAGCCAGACCATGGCCTTGAGGGAGGGCTTGACGCCGACCGTGTGCTGGGCGAGCAGCGCGAAGGACTGCCGCCACACGCCGTCGTAGGTGGGGTCGTTCTTGCCGTAGAGGCCTTCGGGGATGACCGGCGGCGCGGAGGGGGAGGCGGGCGGCGCGGTGTCGGCGAGGGCTGCGGGGGCGGCGCCCACGCAGAGCACGGCGGAGGCGGCGAGCGCGGCTGCGCTGCGGCGGACGTTCATAGGGGGGCGGTGCCTCTCGTACGGGGGAACCGGCAGCAGGCACGCACAGGCACCGGGCTCCGGCTCCGTTTACCTCGACGGTGCCGGCCGCCGGGGCTCCGGCGACACGAGCCGCGCACCACCGGTACGGGGCATTCCGGCTCCCCGCCCGGGCGGTGCCGGGTGTGGGTCACGGTTGCGGGTCAGCGCCGGAATTGCACCGGCTTCCCCCCGTACAGAGGTGTGGACGACAGGCTCACTCTACCGGCCCGTAACCGGCGGGCCCCGGGGTGCCGGGGGCGTGCGCCCCTTACAGGGCCCGGTACGCGACCGGGTCCGTGCCCGGCACCGCCTCGGCCCGGCCCTGCTTCACCAGCCGCCTCACATGGGCCTCCGCCTCGGAGACCGCGATGTTGCGGGAGCCGTACGGGATCTGCTCCCAGGGCCGGTTCCACTGCATCCGCTCGGCCAGCCCCCACGGGGTCAGCGGCTCCGCGAGCAGCGTCCGCAGGCCGCTGAGCCGTTCCTCGTGGTGGTCGAGGAGTTCCCGTACGCGGGCGGGTGCGTCGGTGAAGGCGTGCTGGTGGGCCGGGAGCACCTCGGCCGGTCCGAGGCGGCCGATGCGTTCGAGGGAGTCGAGGTAGTCGCCGAGGGGGTCGGTGACGCGGGTGTCCTCCGGGGCCTCGTACAGGCCGATGTGGGGGGAGATCCCGGGCAGCAGGTGGTCCCCGGAGAAGAGCCGGCCGTTGCCGGGGAGGTGCGCCGGATGGTCCTCCTCCAGGTGCAGGCAGACGTGGCCCGGGGTGTGGCCGGGGGTCCAGATCGCGCGCAGCCGGCGCCCGGCGAGGGGGAGCAGCTCGGCGGGCACGATCTCCCGGTCGGGGACGGCGGCGCGCAGCCCGGGCAGGGTCCGCATGCGGCCGCTCGCGCGGGCGGCGCGCAGCGGGGCGATGTGCTCCTCGGGGGCTCCGGCGGCGGCGAGTTTGGCGCTCATGTAGTCGAACCAGACGCCTGGCTCGGAGGCGCGGGTCCGTACGACGACCTCGGTGTCGGCGGCGTGCATGGCGATCCAGGCACCGGAGGCCTCGCGGACCTGGCCGGAGAGGCCGTGGTGGTCGGGGTGGTGGTGGGTGATGACCACGCCGTGGATGTCGGTGACGGCGGTGCCGAGTGCGGCGAGGCCGGCGACGAGGGTGTCCCAGGACTCGGGGTCGTCCCAGCCGGTGTCGACGAGGACCGGGCCGCGGTCGGTGTCGAGGACGTGGACCAGGGTGTGCCCGAGGGGGTTGTCGGGGATGGGGACCTTGATCCCCCACACACCGCCGCCGTGATCGGTGACGTGTGGAGTGTCCTCCGTGATCTGTGGCGTGTCCTCCGTCATGCGCCCGCCCTCCCCTGTTGCCGCCCTCGGACGAGAACGTGTTCCAGTAGTAGCCCAAGTCGACCACTTTCCGGGCTCCCTGACTAGTCGTTCGATCTTCCGCGTGGCTGCGACGGAGGTTCCGTCCTGGCCGTGGACTCCTCTAACTAGAACTGGTATCAGTTCTGGAACGCCAAGCCGCAGGGCAAGCCGCAGGAGGCAGCAGCCATGACCGAGCTCGTGGAACACGGAAAGCTGTTCATCGGCGGGGAGTGGACGGATCCGCTGGGCACCGACACGATCCGGATCGTCTCCCCCCACACCGAGCAGGTCATCGGATCCGTCCCGCACGCCTCCGAGGCGGACGTCGACCGCGCCGTCGCCGTCGCGCGCAGGGCGTTCGACGAGGGCCCCTGGCCGCGGATGACCCTCGACGAGCGGATCGCCGTCGTCTCCCGGATCAAGGACGCGATCGCCGTCCGGCACGAGGAGATCGCCCGCTCGATCAGCTCCCAGAACGGATCCCCGTACTCCTGGAGCATCCTCGCCCAGGCGCTCGGCCCGATGATGGTCTACGACGCCGCGATCACGGTCGCCCGCGCCTACCCGTACGAGGAGTACCGGCAGGGCGTGCTCGGGCCGATCCTGGTGCGCCGGGAGCCCGTGGGCGTGGTCGCCGCCGTCATCCCGTGGAACGTCCCCCAGTTCGTGGCGGCGGCCAAGCTCGCGCCGGCGCTGCTGACGGGGTCGACGGTGATCCTGAAGCCCTCGCCCGAGGCGCCGCTCGACTCCTACATCCTCGCCGACATCGCACGCGAGGCCGGACTCCCCGAGGGCGTGCTCTCGATCCTGCCCGCCGACCGCGAGGTCAGCGAGTACCTCGTCGGACATCCCGGCATCGACAAGGTGGCCTTCACCGGTTCGGTCGCGGCCGGCAAGCGCGTGATGGAGGTCGCCGCGCGCAACCTCACCCGCGTCACCCTCGAACTCGGCGGCAAGTCGGCGGCCGTGGTCCTGCCGGACGCCGACGTGGCGACCGCGGTCGCCGGGATCGTCCCCGCGGCCTGGATGAACAACGGACAGGCGTGCGTGGCCCAGACCCGCATCCTCGCCCCCCGGAGCCGGTACGAGGAGGTCGCCGAGGCCCTCGCGGCCGCCGCCGGCGAGCTGGTCGTCGGCGACCCGCTCGACCCGGCCACCCAGCTCGGCCCGCTCGTCGCCGAGAGGCAGCAGCGGCGCTCGCTGGACTACATCCGGATCGGGCAGGAGGAGGGCGCGAAGGTCCTGGCGGGCGGTGGCCGCCCGGCGGGCCTGGAGCGGGGCTGGTACGTGGAGCCCACCCTCTTCGGCGACGTCGACAACTCCATGCGGATCGCGCGCGAGGAGATCTTCGGCCCCGTCGTCTGCCTGATCCCCTACGGCGACGAGGCCGAGGCGGTACGGGTGGCCAACGACTCGGACTTCGGCCTCAGCGGCAGCGTCTGGACCGCCGACGTCGAGCACGGCATCGACTTCGCCCGCCGGATCCGCACCGGCACCTTCAACGTGAACACCTTCAGCCTCGACATGCTGGGGCCGTTCGGCGGCTACAAGAACAGCGGCCTGGGGCGGGAGTTCGGCCCGGAAGGCCTGAGCGAGTACCTGGAGCACAAGATGATCCACCTGCCCGCGGGCCACGAGGCGGGTGCCTGATGGGTGACCGCTGGCAGGTCGAGGTGGACCGAGGGGTCTGCATCGGCTCGGGCATGTGCGTGAACCACGCCCCGGACGGCTTCGTCCTGGACTCGGCACGCCAGTCCCACCCCCGCACCGCCGAGGCGGACGCGAACGAGCCGACCCTCACGGCAGCGGAAGGCTGCCCGGTGGAAGCCATCCTCATCACCCTGGCGGCGACGGGAGAACCGGTCTTCCCACCGGAGGAGTAGGGGCGGGGCGGGGGCTTCGGTGGGGCCGACCCGCTCGATCGGGGTCGGTCGGCGGGGCGGGGGCTTCGGCGTGCGGGAGCCTCTCGGGCGGAGTCGAGAAGCCGGGCGGCGGCTGCGGAGGGGCTGTTCCGCTGGGGCGGTGGTCGGTGACGTGTATGGGGGTTTCCCGTCAGTCTCATCGTCTCTCCGTGTCGGGCCGGTCCCTCAAGGGCGCTCCTTCGTCGCGTCGCTTCGCGATGGCCTTCGGCCACCCTTGACCGACCGTCCCGCCCCGGAAATCCGAAGACTGCCGAGAAGCCCCCAAAAGAACGAGCCGGTCCAGGCTTTGAAGGACGGGGCGGCCAGAGACCCCCTGCCCGGACGGGGGCGGGCACACTCCCGAGACGGGGCCCATGACAGACCCCGGCCCGGGTCGGGGGAGGCGCGCCACATCGCTACGCGCTCCTCATCTCTCGGCGTCCGACGACCGTCTTGGGCTGGGCATAGGCCGCCCACGACCTCGATCCGACACTCGACCTGCGTCCGACGACCGTCCGGGGCCTGGGCACAAGCCGCCCACCAGACCGGTCCGCTGCCCGACTCGTGTCCGACGACCGGCCGGCGCTGGGCATTGAGCCGCCTCAAATCGCTATGCGCTTCTCCGAGACTGCGACCGGCGGCCGGTTGGGGGCTGATGAGAGTCTCTGAGGGGGACTGGCGGCTGACACCTCCACTATTCCGTCGTGGAATCGGGTCAGCGCCAACATGACACCAGAAATCAACCCCCATACGGGGGCAATTAGGGCAAACCGACGACCCTTTGGGTCGCCCATGTGCGCTGACCTGTATCCACGACGAAATAGCCGCAGTCCCACGCCTTTTCACCTCCGGACGGCAGTCAGACGCAGTCAAAAGGGACCCTCAACGCGCCCGGGCGGGCGCACCGGCCGTCGGCCGCCGGCAAAGAGGAGCATCCGAGAGTCCTCGGCGGCCTATGACTGCGCAGACGGTCGTCGGACGCCGTCAATGAGAAACCGACGGATGGTGGGCGGCCTATGACCCGCCACGGACGGCCGTCCGCCGCCGTGAACGAGAGGCAGACGGATAGCGCGCGGCGCAGACCCCGCCACGGACGGTTGTCCACCGCCGTGAGTGAGGAATGACTGGATGGTGGGCGGCTTGTGCCCAGGCCCCGGCCGGTCGTCGGACGCAGGTCGAGTGTCGGATCGAGGCTGTGGGCGGCCTATGTCCAGCCCAGGACGGTCGTCGGACGCTGAGAGGTGGGGAGCGCGTAGCGATTTGGGGCGCTTCCCCCGACGCGGGCGGCGGCTGTCATGGGCCCCGTCTGTCGGGTGTCCCTGCCCCCGTCCGGGCAGGGGGTCTCTGGCCGCCCCGTCCTTCAGAGCTTGGACCGGCTCGTTCTTTTGGGGGCTTCTCGGCAGTCTTCGGATTTCCGGGGCGGGACGGTCGGTCAAGGGTGGCCGCAAGGCCATCGCGTAGCGACGCGAGGAACGAGCGCCCTTGAGGGACCGGCCCGACACGGAGAGACGATGAGACTGACGGGAAACCCCCATGCACATCACTGACCACGGGGTGCGCGGCTCCCGCCCTCCGGAGCCCCCGCCCCGCGTTCCGGCTTCGCTCGCGTGGCCTTCGCCGTGCGAGCGGCGGCTTCAGGCCTTTTCCGGGGCCGTCAGGTCGATCAGGCGGCACACCGTTTCGATGTCGATCTTGACCTGGGCGATCGAGGCGCGGCCGGAAAGCCACGTGATCAGCGCCGAGTGCCAGGTGTGCTCGATGACCCGGACCGCCGAGAGCTGCTCGGCCGTGGGCGGCTGCTCCAGGCCCATCGCGTCCAGGATGATCGCCGTGGTCAGCCGGGACACCGTGTCCACCTCGGGGCTCACGCTCCGGTCCGCGAACGTCAGTGCCCTTACCATCGCGTCGGCGAGCTGCGGTTCGCGCTGGAGGGCGCGGAAGGCCCGCATCAGGGTCTCCGCGACCCGGGCCGCCGGGTCGTCCCCGGCGGGCGGGCGTTTGCGCAGCGTGGTGTGCATGTGCTGGAGCTGGTCCTGCATGGTGGCGACCAGCAGGTGCACCTTGGAGGGGAAGTAGCGGTAGAGCGTGCCCAGGGCCACGCCCGCCGCTTCCGCGACCTCGCGCATCTGGACGGCGTCGAAACCGCCCCGGCTGGCCAGCTGCGCGCTGGCGTGCAGGATCCGGCGGCGGCGTGCCTCCTGGCGTTCCGTCAGGGGAGGCGACGCCGGTGTCGTGACGGCCTTCACTTCCGCTGTCATGTGTCCCGTTCCGTGTCGTTGCGCGGGCTGAATCCGGGCTGGTCCGCGGCCAGCATCGCAGGCGCCGGAGCCGTGGCGCGAATCACCTGCTCCGCCTCTTACGGTGTGGTTTCCGGCCGGTAGATTCAATGGTCTTCGACGGATCAAGTCTGAAACTTGTTCTACATTATCCGAGCGGTTACGCTCCGGCGAAAGTTGCAGCGAGAAGGGGGCCGAGAGTGACCGCTGAGGCCATGGTGACGAGCCCTTTCGCGG
This sequence comes from Streptomyces spororaveus, assembly GCF_016755875.1. Lineage (NCBI taxonomy): Bacteria > Bacillati > Actinomycetota > Actinomycetes > Kitasatosporales > Streptomycetaceae > Streptomyces > Streptomyces spororaveus. Next base: position 5,883,171 of record NZ_BNED01000005.1, read on the forward strand.
GCACCGCCGCCGACGGCGACCGCCCGCTCCGTATCGCACTCCTCACCTATAAGGGGAACCCGTTCTGCGGCGGCCAGGGCGTGTACGTCCGCCACCTCTCGCGCGAGCTCGTCCAGCTGGGGCACTCCGTCGAAGTCATCGGCGCGCAGCCCTACCCGGTGCTCGACACGGGCGCCTCGCTCACCGAACTCCCGAGCCTGGACCTGTACCGCAGCCCGGACCCCTTCCGTACGCCGAAGCGCGACGAGTACCGGGACTGGATCGACGCCGTCGAGGTCGCCACCATGTGGACCGGCGGCTTCCCCGAGCCCCTGACCTTCTCGCTGCGCGCCCGCCGTCATCTGGCGGCGCGCGCCGGTGAGTTCGACGTCATCCACGACAACCAGACGCTCGGCTACGGCCTCCTCGGCGACCTCGGCGCCCCGCTGGTCACGACGATCCACCACCCGATCACCGTCGACCGCAAGCTGGACCTGGACGCCGCGCAGGGCCTGTTGAAGCGGGCCTCCGTGCGCCGCTGGTACGCCTTCACCCGCATGCAAGGCCGGGTGGCCCGCCGGCTGCCGTCCGTGCTCACCGTCTCCGGATCCTCCCGGCAGGAGATCGCCCAGCACCTCGGTGTCCGCGACGAGCGCATCCACGTCGTGCACATCGGCGCCGACACCGACCTCTGGTCGCCGGACCCGTCCGTCGCCGAGGTCCCGGGCCGCATCGTCACCACCTCCAGCGCCGACGTGCCGCTCAAGGGGCTCGTGTACCTCGTCGAGGCGCTCGCGAAGCTGCGTACCGAGCAGCCCGAGGCGCACCTCGTCGTCGTCGGCAAGCGCGCCGAGCAGGGTCCCGTGGCCCGCGCCATCGAGGCGTACGGCCTCCAGGACGCGGTCCGCTTCGTCAAGGGCATCACCGACGCCGAGCTCGTCGACCTCGTCCGCAGCGCCCAGATCGCCTGCGTGCCCTCCCTCTACGAAGGCTTCTCGCTCCCGGCGGCCGAAGCCATGGCCACCGGTACCCCGCTCGTCGCCACGACCGGCGGCGCGATCCCCGAGGTCGCCGGACCCGACGGCGAGACCTGCCTCGCGGTGCCCCCGGGCGACGCGGGCGCGCTGGCCGCCGCGCTGGGCCGGCTGCTGGGCGATCCGGAGCTGCGGGCCCGCCTCGGCGGCGCCGGGCGCGAACGGGTCCTGACCCGGTTCACCTGGGCCGCGGCCGCCAAGGGCACCGCCGCGCACTACCGCGCCGCCATCGAGCAGGCCGCCGCCGCGCGTACCGGCCGCTCGGCGCGGTGACCTTCCGCTTCCCCCGCTTCTTCCCCACCACCCCGAACCCCCGCGACCGCGAAGGCAGGACCCCGTGCTGACCGTCGATTTCTCCCGGTTCCCGCTCGCCGCAGGCGACCGCGTACTCGACCTGGGCTGCGGCGCAGGCCGGCACGCCTTCGAGTGCTACCGGAGAGGCGCCCAGGTGGTCGCCGTCGACCGCAACGGCGAGGAGATCCGCGAGGTCGCCAAGTGGTTCGCAGCGATGAAGGAGGCCGGTGAGGCCCCCGCCGGGGCCACCGCCACCGCCATGGAGGGCGACGCGCTCGCGCTGCCCTTCCCCGACGACTCCTTCGACGTCGTCATCATCTCCGAGGTGATGGAGCACATCCACGACGACAAGGGCGTGCTCGCCGAGATGGTCCGCGTGCTCAAGCCCGGCGGGCGCATCGCCATCACCGTGCCGCGCTACGGCCCCGAGAAGATCTGCTGGGCGCTCTCCGACGCCTACCACGAGGTCGAGGGCGGCCACATCCGCATCTACAAGGCGGACGAGCTGCTCGGCAAGATGAAGGCCGCGGGCCTCAAGCCGTACGGCACGCACCACGCGCACGGGCTGCACTCCCCGTACTGGTGGCTCAAGTGCGCCTTCGGCGTCGACAACGACAAGGCGCTGCCCGTCAAGGCGTACCACAAGCTCCTGGTCTGGGACATCATGAAGAAGCCGCTGGCCACGCGGCTCGCGGAGCAGGCCCTGAACCCGCTGATCGGCAAGAGCTTCGTGGCGTACGCGACCAAGCCCCACCTCCCCGTCAGCGCGGCAGCCCAGTGAGCTCGCCCGGGCGTACCGAACACCTGGTCCTGGACGGCGTACTGACGGCCGAGGAGGCCGCGCGGACGGTGGCGGGGATCCTCGCCGCGCAGCGCGCCGACGGGGCCATACCGTGGTTCCGCGGGCACCACCTGGACCCGTGGGACCACACCGAGGCCGCGATGGCACTGGACGCGGCCGGTGAGCACGAGGCGGCGGAGCGGGCGTACACGTGGCTGGCCCGGCACCAGAACCAGGACGGTTCCTGGTACGCGGCCTACGCCGACCGGCCGGACGGGGTGGACACCGCCGAGCCGCAGGACGCGAGCCGCGAGAGCAACTTCACCGCGTACATAGCCGTCGGCGTGTGGCACCACTACCTGTCCACGGGCGACGACACCTTCCTCGACCGCATGTGGCCGGCCGTCTACGCGGCCGTGGAGTGCGTCCTGACGCTCCAGCAGCCGGGCGGCGAGATCGGCTGGAAGCGGGAGGCGGACGGCACGGCCGTCACCGACGCCCTCCTCACCGGATCGTCCTCGATCCACCAGGCGCTGCGCTGCGCGCTGGCCATCGCCGAGCACCGCGAGGAGCCGCAGCCCGACTGGGAGCTCGCCGCGGGCGCGCTGCGGCACGCCATCCGGCGCCACCCGGAGCGGTTCCTCGACAAGAACCACTACTCGATGGACTGGTACTACCCGGTCCTGGGCGGGGCGCTGACCGGCTCGGAGGCCAAGGCGCGCATCGACGAGCGCTGGGACGAGTTCGTCGTCCCGGACCTGGGCGTGCGCTGCGTACTGCCCAACCCGTGGGTGACGGGCGGTGAGTCCTGCGAGCTGGCGCTCGCGCTGTGGGCGACGGGGGAGTCCGACCGGGCGCTGGAGATCCTGCGGTCGATCACCCACCTGCGCGCGGACAACGGCATGTACTGGACGGGGTACGTGTTCCAGGACCGGGCCGTCTGGCCGGTGGAGCAGACCACCTGGACGGCCGGGTCCCTGCTGCTCGCCGTCGCGGCGCTCGGCGGGGACGAGGCCACCACCCAGGTGTTCGGCGGGACCGAACTCCCGGCCGGGCTGGAGCCGGACTGCTGCCGCTGACCGGTCAGCGGCGGTAGAGCCAGCCGGCGACCGCGTGGCCGACGAGGAGATAGGCCACGGCGGCGATGCCGTAGCCGACGACGACCTGGACCCATGCGCGGCCGAAGGTGAACAGGTCGTAGGACCAGGACGCCAGCCAGGACGCGACGTCGTGGACGAGGTCGACCAGGGCGTTGCCCTGGTTGGCCTCCAGCAGGTAGAGCAGGATCCAGAGTCCGATGACGAAGGCGAGCACGTCCGCCACCAGCGCGACGGCACGGCCTGCCTGACTGCTTCCCCGGGTGCGTACTCGTGTGTGAGTGCTCATACGGCGCGTGTTGCCGCCTCGGCGTGTCGTAAACCCGAACGGGCGCCCCCGGGTGGTGGAGGCGGGGGGAACGGGGTGAGGCTGCGGGAGACGCCTCATTCCCGGAGGAAACCGTGTCCGTACCCACGACCGTCCGATTCCGCCGCGCCGTCACGGCCGTGGTGCTGTCCACCGCGCTGATGGTCGGCGCCACCGCGTGCGGGAGTGGCGGCAGCGGCCCGCGCGAGGAGCTCTCCGCCGCGTCGATGGGGGAGCTGGCCGCCCTCGCGGCGGCGGAGCCCGTCGCCGCCGAGGCCGACGAACTGGCCGCCGCGACCCCGTCGCCCACCACGTCGGCGGAGAAGCAGAAGTTCGCGAAGACGCGCTTCGTCGCCAATGCGAGCCTCGCGGCCGGTGCGACGTACCAGTGGATCGTCAAGCCGTACCGCGCGGGCAAGTTCAAGAAGGGCGCCAAGGGCCGCACCTTCGCGCTGATCAAGGCGGGCCTCGCGGGCGCCTTCGCGTACAACCGGCTCAAGGCGGCGGCCCAGAACGCCAAGGGCGACCCGCTGCTGTCGAAGGCGGTGGCCCCGCTCACGGCGGGCATCGAGTCCCTCAAGGGCCTCGGCAGCAAGCTGCGCAAGGGTCAGGCGGGTGACGGCGACATCGACGCCTTCGACAGCGTCATCAACAGCGTGAAGGAAGCGGGCCAGAGTGCGGGTGCCACGGTGACGGACAAGGTCCCGAGCGCGTCGCAGCTGGGCGGCTAGCGATTCGAGCCCTTGCCCTTGCCCTGGCCGGGCGGTGCGGTGGGGTGCGGCCCGGTGGCCGCGCCTCAATCGCCGGCGGGGCTGGTGGTGTCCCCTGGGCGGTCGGGCCCGTGGGCGTGGCTTCGGGTGGGGTGGTGCCCCTCCGGGGGCTCTCCTCGGCTCGCGCCTGCGGCCGTGGTTCTGCCGTTCGGCCCGGGTTGCGCGCTCGTCCTGCGGGGAGCCCCCGGAGTGTCCCCACCCCACGGCCCCAGTGCCGGTCGGCCGGGGTGGGGGTGCGGGGACGGCGGGGGGTGTCCCCGCAGGACGAGCGCGCAACCACCCCGCACGGCCGGGACGTGCCCGCAGGCGCGAGCCGAGGAGACACCCGCCGGCGGCCCCGCACCCCCACCCCCGGACCCGACCCCGCCCACCCGGAGCCAAACCCAGCCCCGCCGGCGATTGAGGCGCGGCCACCGGGCCGCACCCGGAACGGGACCCGCACCCGGAACGGGAGACAATGGGCGGGTGATCGAGATCGTGGTGGTTGTGCTCGGCGCCGTGGGGGCCGGGTGGCTGCTGCGGCGCAAGCATCGTGCGCGGACGGCCGCCGGGCCCGTGCCCGGGATCCCCTGCATGGTCCGGATCCCGGCCGGGGAGGGGCGGTGGCGGGCCGGGCGGGTGTACGCCGAGGAAGGCGTGGCCCGGTGGGTTCCGGAGCGCGGGGAGGCCGTCGTGCTGCCCGGCGGGCGGGCCACCGGGGTGCGGGTGCCCTCCGTGAAGGAGGGGATCTCCATCAACCCCGGCTCGCGGATCGTCACCTGTGCCTACGACGGCGGTGGGAGCATCGAGATCGCCGTCATGCCGCTGGATGTGCGGGAGCTGCTGGAGGCCGTACCGCAGGCGGAGGACACGGCCTGAGCAGCCGCCCCCTTTGGCCGCACGGTCCGGGCGAGCGGCCTCAGCTGTTGAGGTCCGCCAGGACGCGCAGGGTGTGGGGGTCCGGGGCGGTCAGGAGGAGGTCGGTCACCGGGCCCTTGCGCCAGAGGTCCAGGCGTTCGGCGATCCGTTCCCGCGGGCCGACGAGCGAGATCTCGTCGGCGAACTCGTCCGGTACGGCCAGCACCGCCTCCTCCTTGCGGCCCGCGAGGAACAGCTCCTGGATGCGGCGGGCCTCCTCCTCGTAGCCCATGCGGGCCATCAGGTCGGCGTGGAAGTTGCGGGCCGCGTGGCCCATGCCGCCGATGTAGAAGCCGAGCATCGCCTTGACCGGGAGCAGCCCCTCCGCGACGTCGTCGCAGACCTTGGCGCGGGCCATCGGGGCGATCATGAAGCCCTCGGGGAGGTCGGTGAGGGAGGCCTGGTAGACGTCGGTGCGGGTCGGGGACCAGTACAGGGGGAGCCAGCCGTCGGCGATCCGGGTGGTCTGGGCGATGTTCTTCGGGCCCTCCGCGCCCAGGAGGAGGGGGAGGTCCGCGCGGAGGGGGTGGGTGATCGGCTTGAGGGGTTTGCCGATGCCGGTGCCGTCCTCGCCGCGGTACGGGTGGCTGTGGAAGCGGCCGTCGAGCTCCACCGGGGCCTCGCGGCGCAGCACCTGCCGGACGACGTCCACGTACTCGCGCGTGGCGGTGAGCGGGCTGGAGGGGAAGGGGCGCCCGTACCAGCCTTCGACGACCTGCGGCCCGGACAGGCCGAGGCCGAGCATCATCCGGCCGCCGGAGAGGTGGTCCAGGGTCAGGGCGTGCATGGCGGTCGCGGTCGGGGTGCGGGCGGCCATCTGCGCGATGGCCGTGCCGAGGCGGATCCGCGAGGTGTGCGCGGCGATCCAGGTCAGCGGGGTGAAGGCGTCCGAGCCCCAGGCCTCGGCGGTCCATACGGAGTGGTAGCCGAGGTTCTCGGCCTCGGTGGCGAGGTCGAGGTGGGCGGGGGCGGGGCCGCGGCCCCAGTAGCCGAGGGCGAGTCCGAGGCGCATGTACGGTCCCTCCAGAATCTGACGAGGCGTCAGGTGACTGTAGGGCAACGGCCCCCCGCCCGGAAGGGCGGGGGGCCGTCGGCCGGGATCCGGGTGGCGGTCAGCCGCGCTGGATGCCGGAGGTGTCGTTCAGGACGCCGCGGCGGCCGTCCTGGGTCTGGGCGATCAGAGTGGCCGCGCCACGCTGCTCGACAGCCAGGTACCAGGTGCCCGGGGCGAGTTCGGCGATCGGGGACGGCGAGCCGTCCTCCGCGTACAGGGGGCGGGCGACCGGCACCGCGAACCAGAACGGGCTGAAGTCCGCCGCCGGGGCCGGGGTCGGGGTCTGCTGGGAGTCCTGCGGACCGGGACCCGGGGTCGGGTTGGGCGTGCCGCCGTACGGCGGGACCGGCTGCGGCGTGGCCCCGTACGGGGTCTGCTGCCCGCCCGGGTAGCCGTACCCGGCACCCGGCTGGGGCTGGCCCGGCTGGCCCCCGTACGGCGGGACCGCGGCGGGCCGCGGTTCCGGAACGAGCTGGCCGGCGAGGGCCGGGACCTTCGCCCCGGCCACGGCCACGCCGGCCAGGGCCAGCGTGGCGATGAGGGCGAGGAAGGAGCCCGCGCCCAGGTCGAAAATCTCCGGGCACGCGATGAGCGCCCACACCGACGACCAGGCGGCGGAGACGGCGAGCACGGTGCCCCACGCCGTCAGCGGCAGGCCGGCCAGCTTGCGCTCGGGCTGGAAGCGGGCCGCGATCAGCAGACCGGCGGCGATGAAGCCGAGCAGGAAGATGCTGGGGAGCGTCAGGTGGTTGGAGCTGAGGTCCCACGGGCTCGGCCGGTCGACGCCGGTGGCGGAGTAGAAGTCGAGGAACGAGGCGATGAACAGCAGCGCCGCTGCTCCGATCACCACGCCGTCGCCTCGAGTGAGGGAGCGGATGTTCACGTCTCAGGTGTCCTTCTCGGTCTCGGTCGTCGTCTCGTGGTGCCACGGTCGCAGAACGTGTCTGCAGCAGGGCGGGCTGCACCATGGTACGGAGGTTTCCGACGGCCGAGATGATCGGGTCGGCGGGTGGTCCCGCCGGACTCCCGAGGGGGTCTACCCGCCGAGGAAGCCGACGATGCCGTCCGCGATGCCCTGGGCCGCCTTCTGCCGCCACTCCGGACTCGTCAGCTGCGCCGCGTCCTTGGCGTCACGCATGTTGCCGCATTCGATGAACACCTTGGGCTGAGTTGACAGGTTCAGTCCGCCGAGATCGTCCCGGACGACCAAACCCGTGCCGCTGCCGAGGTAGTTGGCGGGGTCGGATCCGGTGGTGCGGGCGAAGTTCCCGGCGATCCGCTCGCCGAGCTGCCGGGACGGTTCGACGATTTTCGCGGTGTCGGCGGCACCGCCCTTGACCTTGGCCGGGAGGATGATGTGGAAGCCGCGGTTGCCCGCCGAGACCCCGTCGGCGTGCACGGACACGACGGCGTCGGCCTTCGCTTCGTTGCCGATGCGGGCGCGCTCGGTGATGCAGGGCCCCCACGGGCGGTCGGCCTGGTGGGTGAGGACGACCTTGGCGCCCTGGGCCTCCAGGGCGGTCCGCAGGCGCAGGGAGACGTCGAGGGTGAAGTCCGCCTCCTTGTAGCCGGCGTTGGTGGTGGTGCCGGTGGTGTCGCACTCCTTGTGGCCCGTGCCGATGTCGACCTGCTGGTCGATCTCGTCGGTGTGCTCGAAGTTTCCGGCGTTGTGGCCGGGGTCGACGACCACGGTCCGGCCGGCGAGCGCGCCCTTGGCGGGTGCGGGTGCGGGTGCGGGCGCGGCCGCGGGGGTGCTCGTACCGGCACCGGGGCTCGCGGTCGCGTCCTCATCGGTGGCGGCGCCCGGCTTCGCGTCCCGCTGGCCCGGCGACAGGGCCGAGTGCGAGGCGGACAGCGGCGCCGAGCGGGGCTGCCCGTCGGACCCCGACCCGGCGAAGGCCTGGGTCAGGACCCAGCCCGCCAGAGCGGCCGGGGCGAGCGCGGCAACCCCGACGACGAGCGTGGAGCGTCGGGTGAACCAGGGCCGGTCCGGGCCGATGGGGGAGCCGGACTCGGGGGGCGGGGGGCTGTTGTCGTTGCGCACGCCGCGATGCTAGACCCGGCTCCGGGGGCTCGGCCGGACCGTAGGCCATCCGAAGGCGTGGTGTGATTGTCTGCCCGGCGTTCATCAGCTCGGATGACCGGCCTGGTGAGCGTGCCCCCGGTTCTCAGATGCCGGCGCCCGTGCGCCGCAGCACACGCAGCGAGTCGGTGACGGAGATCTCCTCGAAGGCTCCCGAGGCCAGCGCCCGCAGGTAGATCCGGTACGGGGCCTGGCCGCCGTCGGCCGGGTCCGGGAAGACGTCGTGGATGACGAGCGTGCCGCCCTCCGCGACGTGCGGGGCCCACCCCTCGTAGTCGCCGCTCGCGTGCTCGTCCGTGTGGCCGCCGTCGATGAAGACGAAGCCGAGCTTGCCGCCCCAGGCAGCCGCGACCTGCGGGGACCGGCCGACGATCGCGATCACGTGCTCCTCCAGCCCCGCCTTGTGGAGGGTCCGGCGGAAGGTCGGCAGGGTGTCCATCAGCCCGACCTCCGGGTCCACGACCGTCGGGTCGTGGTACTCCCAGCCCGGCTGCTGCTCCTCGCTGCCCCGGTGGTGGTCGACGGTGATCGCCGCCACGCCGGCCTCGCGGGCGGCGTCGGCGAGCAGGATGGTGGAGCGGCCGCAGTACGTACCGACCTCCAGCAGCGGCAGCCCGAGCGCCCCGGCCGCGGCGGCCGCCTCGTACAGGGCGAGGCCCTCGCGTACGGGCATGAACCCCTTGGCGGCCTCGAAGGCGGCGAGGGTCTCCGGCTTGGGGGTGGCCATGGTTCCTCCGGCGGTGATCGTGTGTGGCGGCCCATGGTGCCTTACCCGCTGGTAGGACGCTACGGCCGGGGGTGCGCTCGTACGCCGCCGCGCGGTCAGCGGCCGAACAGCCGGGACAGGCCGCCCGCCCCGCCCGTCCCCTCGGCCCGCCGCTGCTCCCGTACGGCACGCCGGAAGTCCGCCCGGGTGTCGGAGACCTCCTGGGCCAGGTCCTGCTTGCCGGGGATGAAGGGGATCCGGCGCAGCAGCGGGTTCAGGTGCGCCAGGGCGGCCGCCGGATCGCCCGCCTCGCCGATGGTGCGGAGCACTCGGTGGGCCACCTCCGGATCGCCGCGCTCGGCGAGCTCGGCGAGGTTCGGGAAGAGCCGCCAGTACAGGAGCGCGGCGCCGGCGGTGTCACCGACCAGCCAGGCGTCGTGGGCCAGCCTGCGCCGCACGTCCAGCAGGACCGGACTGTCGGCGGTCAGGGCCCATTCCAGGTCGGGCAGCAGTGGCCCCAGCCAGGCGCGCTCGCTCAGCGCGCGCTCCCGGCTGCGCGCGTCCCACTGGCCGTCGCGGGCGTGGGCGCCCCGGTGCATGGCCGACGCGAGGTGGTAGCGGGCGGTCAGCGTGACCAGGTCGTGCGTGCCGAACGCCCGTGTCGCCTGCTCGACGATCTCGCGCAGCTCCTGCTCGTGCCGGCGGCCGTCCCCGGGCCCGAAGGCCGCCGCCTCGCCGACCCAGGCGGCGCGCCCGGTGACCGTGTCCGGGTGCTCCAGGCCCAGGACCCGCACCATGCGCGGCAGCAGGCGCTCCAGATCGATCGTCCTGGACGGCCCGGCGACCCGCATCGCGCGGTGGTAGGCGGCCCGCACCGTCAGGGCGTCCTGCGCGCCGAGCTCCTCGGTCAGGTCGTCGGTCAGCATGCGCAGCCGTTGCACGACGTCGGCCGGTTCGTCCTCCAGCAGCTGTGTCAGCCGGCGCTCCAGCATCGCGCGGACCGGATCGGCGGCCGCGGTGTGCACGGTGGGCGCGTAGGAGGGTGGGGGCGGGAAGGACCCCGCCGGTACGGGTGCCGGTACGGGCGCAGGTACGGGCGCGGGGGCCTCGCTCCGGGCGATCTCCGCCAGCCGCCGGGACACCTCGGCCGCGTCCGCGGGGCGGTCCGCCGGGTCCTTCGCGAGCAGCTCCAGTACGAGGGAGTCCAGCGCGGCCGGCAGCCCCGCCCGCAGCGAACTCGGCGCGGGCGGCGCGGTCGTGAGGTGCTGGGCGAGCAGCTCGTGCATCTCGCGCGCGGCGAAGGGGCGGGTGCCGGTCAGCAGTTCCGTCAGCACGCAGCCCAGGGCGTACAGGTCGGCCCGCCCGTCGACGGGCACGCCGTTCGCCCCGCCGGTCCACCGCTCGGGGGCCATGTACGGGAAGGAGCCGATGATCATGCCGGTGGCCGTCAGCCCTGTCGTGGTGACGGCTCCGGCGGCGCTCCCGGCCTTGGCGATGCCGAAGTCGAGCACCTTCGTCAGCCCGCCGTCGGTGACCATCACATTGGCCGGCTTGACGTCCCGGTGGACGATCCCGGCGGCGTGGGCCGCCCCCAGCGCGTCCGCGATGCGTCCGGCCCACTCCAGGGCGTCCGCGAGCGGCGGTACGCCGGCTTCCAGTACGTCGGCCAGGCTGCGGCCCCGGAGCAGCTCCATGACGAGGTAGACGGCGTCGCGCCCCTCGCGTTCCGTGCGCCCGAAGTCGTGGATGGTGGCGATGTTGGGGTGCGCGAGGTTCCCGGCGAGGCTGGCCTCCCGCTCGAAGCGGCGGGTGTCCTCCGGCGTCTGCGGATATCCGATCTTCACGGCGACCTGGCGGCCCACTCGGCTGTCCTCGGCCCGCCACACCTCGCCGAAGCCGCCCCGGCCGAGCAACTCGGCCAGCGCGTACCGGTCTTCGATCACTTCCCGCACCTGCCAGGCCCCCGTCACCCCAAGATCAATTCGGCAGAGCATTATCGCCGCATACGCGCGGAACGGCTGACGACCGCTTCTGACCGACCGCGACCGAGTGCGTGATTCCCGCCATCGGGCGCATCCGGCTGATTACGCTCGGCGACAGGGCGGAACGAACGCCGAACGCACAGCGTGAACTTGGGGGTGACCACCTCATGGTCAAGATCCGCGAGCTCGATCCCAGCGCCTCGCCGCTGGACTTCTACGGGTACGAACTGCGGCGCCTGAGGGAGCAGGCGGGCCTGAAGCAGGCGCAGTTGGGCGAGATCATCTTCTGTACGGGCTCCCTGGTCGGCCAGATCGAGACGACGAAGCGCGTCCCGACCCGGGATTTCTCGGAGCGGGTGGACGCGGCCCTCAATACCGGCGGGGTGTTCTCGCGTCTGGTGGGACTGGTGCTGCGGAGCGTGCTGCCGACGTGGTTCCAGGCGTATGCGGAGATGGAGGCGCGAGCGTCGTACATCTCCACCTTCCAGGCGCAGTTGGTCTACGGGCTGCTGCAGACGCCCGCCTACGCGCGGGCCGTGCTCGGCGTGCGGACCGAAGGCGACCTCGACGCGAAGGTGGCCGCGCGGATGGACCGGCAGCGGATCCTCGACCGCGAAGACCCGCCACTGATGTGGGTGGTGATGAGCGAGGCCGTGCTGCATCAGGAGATCGGTGGCCGCGAGGTCATGCGGAACCAGCTCGCCCACTTGCTGGAGCAGCAGAGGAGGGAGTGGGTGAAGGTGCAGATCCTGCCGTTCGAGGCGGGCGCCCACGTGGGGCTGGACGGGACATTCAACCTTCTGCGGTTCGAGGACGACCCTGACGTCGTCTACACCGAGGACTTCGTGCAGGGCCATATGACGGCCAATCCGCAAGCTCTCAGGGAGGGTTCGCTCCGATACGATCATTTGCAGGCAGCCGCCCTGTCCCTGGAGGACTCGGCCGTACGGATCGCCCGCGTAATGGAGGAGCGTTATGGACACCATCCGGAACCTGACGGGCGCGCAGTGGCGTAAGTCTTCGTACAGCGGGACCACTGGCGGCGACTGCATCGAGTGCGCGCCGCTCGGTGACACCGGCTGGCTCAAGGCCTCGTACAGCGGGGACACAGGTGGCGAGTGCGTCGAGGTCGCCGCTCAGCCGTGCCGCGTCGCCGTACGGGACTCCAAGAACCCCGAGGGTCCCGTCTTCACCGTCCACCCGGCGGCGTTCGAGGCCTTCGTGAAATCCCTCTCGGTATGATCCGCTCCCTGACGACGGGGAGGGAGTCGGGGGAATGGAGCGCGTAGGACCGGCCGGTCCGACGCACGTGGGGCCGTTCAAGGTGGCCGGCGTGCTCGGGCAGGGTGGCATGGGGCGGGTACTGCTGTGCGCGGGGCCTGACGGGCGGCTCGTCGCCGTCAAGCAGGTGCTCGCGCACTTCGCCGACGACGAGGGCTTCCGGGCCCGTTTCCGGCGCGAGGTTGCGGCCTCGCGCAAGGTCTCCGGCGCCTATACGGCAGCCGTCATGGACGCCGACCCGGACGCGCCGACACCGTGGCTGGCCTCGGTGTTCGTGTCCGGGCCCTCGCTCGGGGACGTGGTCAAGGCGGACGGCGTGCTGGAGGAAGCCGTCGTCCACCGGCTGGCGGCGGGGCTCGCGTCGGCGCTCGCGGAGATCCACCGGGCGGGGCTGATTCACCGGGACCTCAAGCCCGACAACGTGCTCCTCACCGAGGACGGCGTACGCGTCATCGACCTCGGCATCGCGCGGGTGACCGAGGACGAGGTCGAGGGCGACAGCGGGCTGACGCGCACCGGCTGGGTGATCGGTTCGCCCTCCTTCATGTCGCCCGAGCAGGCCGAGAGCAAGCCGCTGACCCCGGCGAGCGATGTGTTCTCGCTCGGATCGATGCTGGTCATGGCGTTCACCGGCAGCAGCCCCTTCGCCGGGGCCTCGACCCTCCGGACGCTCTACGACGTGGTGCACGCCGCCCCCGACCTGAGCGCGGTGCCCGACGGGCTGCGCGGGATCGTGGAGCGCTGCCTGGCCAAGGACCCGGCAGCCAGGCCCACCCCGGCGCAGCTGCTCGAACTCCTCGGGCCGGTCGCTCCGACAGGCCTGCAGTGGCCGCCCGCCGTGTACCGGATGCTGGCCGAACAACGGGCGGACATCGACCGGCTGCTGTCCGGGGGGACGGCGGACGTGGCGGTGCCGCAGGAACCGCTCCCGGAGCCGGAGCCGCAGCCGGAGTTCGCTCCCGAGCCCGAGTCCGCGCACGAACCCGATGAGTCGGTGGAGCGTGCGGCGGAGGTCGCTGAGTCCGCCCCGCACCCCGTTCCTCCCCGGCCGATGAGCCCGCCGACCGAGCCGTCGCCCACGTCGCCGCGCAGGCGGTCGCGGACCGTGGCGCTGGTGGCCGCCGGAGTGCTGGTCGTGACGGGTGCCGGTGTGGGGGCGTACACCACCCTGGACCGGAAGACGGAAAGCGTCGGTCCCGGTCCCGCCGTCTACACCGACGCGCCGGCCTGTCCGGAGGCGTCCCGGAACATCCCGCTGACCGGGCGGGATCCCCAGGAGGACTTCCACATCGCGAAGGACTTCGAGGCGAAGACGATGTGCTCCTGGTACGACACCTCCGACAAGTGGATCGCGATGGTCCGGTGGGAGGTCAAGCAGGGTGGTGGCGATGCCGCCAACGCGAAGCTCCAGCAGGCCGAGTTCGCCACGGACGCGGCAGCCGGGAAGCGGGTGAACAGCCTCGGGTTCGGCGACGGGGCGTACTGGAGGACCGTCGACACCGAGTGGACGTGTGAGCTCGCCGTCCGCCACGGCAATCTGATCGTCCGGGTCGGCCTCGCCCAAACCGGTGGCTGCGAGCAGAAGGCCAAGGAGGTCGCCAAGGCCGCGCTGGCGGCCGCGCCCGTCAAGAAGTCCCGCTGAGGACCTCTACGGCTTCTCCTGCTGCCGTCGCACCATCTCGCCGATCCAGGCGGGCGCGAACGGGGACGTGCAGTTCGGGGGAGTCGGGTAGTCCTTGAGGACTTCCAGGCGCTCGCCGATGCCGATCGCACGGGCGCGGTGCTCGGGGTGCTCGATGCCGATCTGGGCCAGGCAGTGGTTCATCGCCCACTGCAGACGCTCCGGGGCGTCCTTCATCTGCGCCTCGATGGCATCGAGCAGCCCCGGGAGGTCGAGGCCGTCGGGCTTCTTCGCGACCCGTTCGGTGGTCAGCGCCCAGCCGGCACTCGCGATCACCGGATCGGGGTCCGCGAACCAGGCGAGGCGCAGCTCTTCGGAGTGCGGGCTCTTCTTCACCACGTAGTTCACGAGCCAGTCCTGCACCTTGGGGGTGCGGGCCTCGCGCAGCATGGTGTCCAGCTCGGCGCGCTCGAAGGCCCTGGGGCGGCAGATCAGCAGCGCCAGGAGCCGGGCCGCGGTGTCACCGGTCCGCCAGAGCTCGCGTGCGAGGTCCTGCTGCGTCTTCAGCCGCTTGGCGACCGCGCGCAGCTTGGTGAGGTTCACTCCGTGATCGTCACCGTGCCGCTCGTTCACCGCGCGCGTCTTCGGATCCTCCAGTGCGGCCAGCTCGGCCATGACCTGCTCCACCGTCGTCCCGGTCGCCTCGGTCATCGCGGCCTCCTGCCCGTCATGGATGAGTTCCGGCCACCCTACGGTCTGCACCTGGGCCCTCAGCGGGCCCTCCGGCCTCAGCGGAACTCGTGGACGACCTGGATCTCGCCGACGATGTGGGCGTTGAAGTCGTCCAGCTCGTCGGCCGGAACCCAGAGCTCGAGGATCGTCCGGCCGCCCGCCTGCTGGACGGGGTACCGGGTCAGGAACTGCGACGCGACCTCGAAGCGGGTGACGAAGCCGACGCCGCTGTGCTTCACGTTCCAGTCCCGCGCGATCCTGATCGCGTAGTCCTCGTTGAGGACCGGGTAGAAGATCGGCTGCTCGGGGAGCCGCGGCGGCCACGCACGCCAGTTCAGCTGACGCACCAGATCCAGCTCCTCGGGGCCGGTGGGGCGCCACAGGGTCGTCGTTGCCGTCCGGCTGGTCATGTGCGTCGCTCTCTGTACGTCGCCCGCCGGTTCGGCGGGTCGGGAGACCGGACGATACCGGCACCCCGAACACGGCAGCCAGGCAGTTTCCGCACCCGGCCGGCCCCTCACCGGCAGCCCCTGGAAGGATCTTGGAACGCGTAACGGCCCTTACCCTGGGGACGTGATCATCAGGGGGACAGGCAGACGGTGGCTCGTTGCCGCACTGACGGCTTCTGCGGTACTCACGTCGGGGTGTGCGGCCCCGGCCGAGCCCGACGAGCTGCCCGGCGTGTACCGCAACGAGGAGACCGGCGGCGAGATCCAGCTCAAGTCCGACGGAACGTTCTCCGCCACTGACATCTCGGCGGACGAAGCCACCGGGGGTGGAGACACCGCTCCCCTCGACTTCAGCGGCCGATGGGAGTTCGTCGACACCGGCACGTCGATCGACGCGGGCCGGGCCTTCGTCTACCTGACGGCCAAGGACGGCGAGCTCGGTAAGGCCGGCGACATCCAGCTCTATGTGAACGGCCGTGAAGGGCTTCTCTCCAGAGGCCCGCTCACGGTGGACTTCCAGCCCGATCCGGACGGGGCGCCGTCCCTGGTGCTCACCAAGGCGGCCGCCCCGTAGCTCCCGCGCCGGCGACGGACCGGGCGCGGGCCGGGCCCTGAGAGGTCATCTCATTTGGTGAGTCTTCGGTAGCAGATGAGGGTGCAGGCGATGCTGGCGAAGGCGAGGAAGTGGTCGGCTTTGCGTTCGTAGCGGCGGTGGAGGCGGCGGCAGCCGGCGAGCCAGGCCATGGTGCGTTCGATGGTCCAGCGGCGGCGGCCCAGTCGCTGTGAGGACTCGATACGTGCCCCTGTCGACAGGATTCGGACCTGTCAGACCCCCTTTTCAGGGCCCGCATGTTCACCGAGTCGATCGCGCAGCGGGACCAGTCCAGCTCACCGCGGGCGCCGAGCTCGTCGAGGACCAGGCGGTGGAGCTTGGCCCACACCCGGGGTGGGTGGGGCAATCCCGGTGGCGAGGGTTCGGTCGCCGGGGGCGGTTCCTCTATTCCGTGCCGGGGAGCCAGCCGCGCTGGACCGCGCGGACGCCGAACTCGAACCGGCTCGCGGCGCTCAGCTGTTCCATCAGGCCGTTGGCCAGCCGTCGGGCCGTGCGGGGCGAGACCGCGAGCCGCTTGGCGATCGCCTCGTCGGTCAGTCCCTGCGCCAGCAGCCGGATCACTGTGGTCTCCTGCGGGCTGAGCCCGCCCTCCTGCCGCTCTTCCGGGGATGCGCCCAGGGGCTGTGCGGTCGACCAGACGTTCTCGAAGAGCGCGCACAGCGCCGTCAGGGTGCCCTGGCCGGTGAGGACCACCGCGCCCGCCGAGCTGTCGTCGCTGCTGACCGGGATGACGGCGGTGGTCCGGTCGAAGATCATCAGCCGGGTCGGCAGGTCGGGAGCGGTCCGCACCTCTCCGCCGAGCTTGCCCAGCCACGTCGTGTAGGCCACGGTGGTCTGGCTGTTGCGCACGCTGTCCTGGAACAGGGACCGCATCCGTACCCCGCGGTCCAGCAGGGCCAGGTCGCTCGCCTTCGAGGCTTCCAGGGTCTCCGGCCGGTGGCCCCCGCCGGGCGCGAAGGTCATCAGATCGGTCTGGACCCCGTGCGCCAGGCCGCTGATCCGGGTTCGGATTTCGTCCAGGCCCACCAGTTGCTCCACGCCGGGGCTGGAGACGGTCGGGCTCAGATCGGCGAACTCCGCGATCAGCTGGGCGGCGGCCGCGCGCGATGCCTCGATGCGCAGTTGCTGAGCCGCGAGATCCGCCTGCTGGCGGGCCATCAGGATCTCCATGCCGACCTCGGGCGGGACGGCGTGGAGCTCTCCCTCCCGTTCGTAGGACGGGCGGATCAGGGCCAGCTCACTGAGCAGGTCCAGACTGCTCCGGATCTCCGCCTCGGATGTGCCGAGGTGGTCGGCAAGAGCGTGCACTCCGTCGCGCGGGCGCGCGAGCATGGTGCGGTAGACGGCCTCTGCGGTCGCGTCGAGGCCAAGTGCTGCCAGCACAGCGGTTCCCCCCCCTGTGTACACCTCGTCAGTCAAGGCATGGAGATCATCCCACGTGGTGTTCGGCGGGGGGCAAGGAGTCCGTCCGTGGCCGATTCCGGTCAAGGACCCAACCGTCCAGCTTCGTGCTATTCGCCCGATGTGAAGTGTTCGGGAGAGTGGCGTGCATGTATCTCATCCACGCCACCCTCCGCGCTCCTGCAGCGGGCGTTCAACTCCCGCCGCACACGCGCGAACTCGTCCGTGCGCTCGCCGATGCCGATGCCGAGGGCGGCAGCGTTGGCGGCTGTGGTCCAGTGGAGCACGTTTCCACGCATCCGCACGTGCTGCCGGATCCGATCCTCGGCGTATATCTGATCGCGGACAGCCTGCACACGGCGGAACGGCGTACGGAGGCGCTCTGCCGTCGCGCCCTCGACGAGGTGCCGGCTCTGCGGGGCTGGACCGTCGGGCGGGTCGGCGCACCTCTGGTCACGTCGTACTACGAGCAGCTCCTGCTGGCCTCTTCCGGACCGGCTGGACGAATTCGTCCAGGTCCGCTTTCGTCCAGCTGAAATCCCTTCCACCCACCCTGAGCTGCGACGAAAGTAGTGATCGCCGGAAGGGAACACCCCAGAAGGCAACACCGGACGAAACGTCACCGCGGGACGCGAGACCGGAACAGCCACGCATCGCAGCTCTCGCAAAGGACCACTCCCATGCTTCGCACCCACCTCGCCAAGGCCGCCGCGGTCGCTGCCCTCGCCGCCGTCATCACCCCGGCCCTTGCCGCCCACGGAGCCGACGGCGCCGCCGCCACCCGGGTCACCGCCACCACTGCGTGGCAGACCGCCCCGGTCGGCAAGAACACCACCGCCTGGGAGTAGCCGGTCCCGCCGCCGGGGGAGTAGCCCGTACCGCTGCCCATGAGCAGCGCGTACCGCCGCCCCGTCGCGGCCCCCGAACTTCACCGCCCCACCGCTTCACCGCGCGCCGTGTCCGCCGGCCTGACAGCTGCTCCTGCAGGGCAGCCGTCCACCCGCCCCGGCGCACCCCCGATCTTCGGCCTTCCGCGCCCGCATCGTCCCGAAAGGACGGCCCTGCCGTGCTCACGCCCCACCGCCGCATCCTGCTGCTCGCCGCCGTCCCCGTGATCGCCGCGGCGACCCTGGCCACCGCGGAGTTCACCAGCGCGTTCGCCGCCGACGAGCAGCCGGCCGCCCCCCGGGCCGCCGCTTCGGCCGTGCCCTCCCCGGCCGCAGGTTCGCCGACCGCGACCACGAAGCCCGCCGAGGGGGCCGGCACTCCGGCCGCCACCGTGGCGCCGTCCCCCGCAGGACCGGCGCCCTCGGCCACGGCCCGGCCGAAGACGGCCAGGCCGGCGGCGACCGGCAAGGCGCCCGCCCCGCTCACCGTCCAGGAACTGCCCAACCAGGCGAAGGCGGGGTGGAAGCCGATCGGCTCGCCGAAGAGCCGTGATGTCGCCCCCAGCAGCAGCCTCAACGAATGTGCCGCTGTCGAAGGCGCGACCGGATGGCAGCAGCAGGGCTGGGCGAGCGCCGCGAAGACCCCTGCCATCCAGGACACCTTCACCTTCGCCACCCCGACCGATGCCGACCGCGCCCGCCAGGTGCTGAACACCCAGCTCGACGGCTGCCAGACCGCCCTGCGTGACGCGCAGACCAAGCAGGGCCGCACCCCCGACGCCACGTCCTCCCGTACCGCCACCAGCCCGGCAGCCGGTGCCTGGCAGTACCAGTGGACCGCCGTGCCGGGCATGTCGGCTCCGGGTGCGCAGACCCACCACGTCTATCTGGCCGCAGCCGGCAATGTGCTCACCGTCCTCCAGTACAGCGACCTGACCTCGGCCGGACAGGGCAACTCCGCCACCCCTGCCTCCGACGCCGACCTCCTGACCACGCTCGCCGGAAGCCTCGCCCTCACTCGCTGAGCCCCGTAGCTCCGTCCAGCGCTTCGACTTCCAGGCCTCAACCATTCAAGGAAACATCACCATGCCTCGTACCAAGAGCACTCTGGCTTCCCTCGCGTCCCTGACCGTGCTCGCCGCCGCCGGTGCCGCCGTAACGCTCGCCGCTCCGGCCCAGGCCGCCTCCTCCGTGGGTGGCACTATCACCCGCGGCGAGGTGATAGCCCGCGCCCAGAGCTGGGTCGACCAGGGTGTGCCGTACAACCAGGGCGCCTACCACTCGGACTCCAACGGCTCGTACCGGGAGGACTGCTCCGGATACGTGTCCATGGCCTGGCACCTGAACTCCAGCCTGGTCACCCAGACCCTGCCCAACGTGTCCACCAAGATCAGCTTCTCGCAGCTCAAGGCGGGTGACGCGATGGACTACACCGCCGCACACACCTTCCTGTTCGCGGGCTGGACCAACCAGGCCACGGGCGCCTTCACCTACTACGCCGAGAGCAACACCAACAACCCGACGCACGGCCCGACTGCGGCGAACATCAACAGCTCGTCCCTGGAGGGCTGGCCGACCAGCTACTACGACGCGCTGCGCTACGACAACATCGTCGACGACCCGGCTCCGGTGACGCATATGGCGCGGACGGTGGGTGGTGACTTCAACGGTGACGGGAAGCAGGACATCGCCGGTATCGATGCGAACTACAACCTGAAGCTGTACACGGGTGACGGTGCGGGCAACGTCGGCGGCGGTACCAACATGTTGGGCAGCAACGGTCTGTGGAAGGGCTTCAAGACCATCGCGGCCGGTGACTTCAATGGTGACGGCAAGCAGGACATCGCGGGCATTGACGCGAACGACAACCTGAAGCTGTACACGGGTGACGGTGCGGGCAACGTCGGCGGCGGTACCAACATGTTGGGCAGCAACGGTCTGTGGAAGGGCTTCAAGACCATCGCGGCCGGTGACTTCAATGGTGACGGCAAGCAGGACATCGCGGGCATTGACGCGAACGACAACCTGAAGCTGTACACGGGTGACGGTGCGGGCAACGTCGGCGGCGGTACCAACATGTTGGGCAGCAACGGTCTGTGGAAGGGCTTCAAGACCATCGCGGCCGGTGACTTCAATGGTGACGGCAAGCAGGACATCGCCGGTATCGACGCGAACGACAACCTGAAGCTGTACACGGGTGACGGTGCGGGCAACGTCGGCGGCGGTACCAACATGTTGGGCAGCAACGGTCTGTGGAAGGGCTTCCGTTCCCTCCTGGCCGGTGACTTCAACTCCGATGGCAAGCAGGACATCGCGGGCATCGACGCCAACAACAACATGAAGCTCTACGCCGGCAACGGCGCGGGCACGGTCAGCGGCGGCAGCAACATGCTCGGCAGCAACGGCCTCTGGTCCGGCTTCTAAACCCCAGCCCCTCCCAGCGTCTCCGCAGTGGGGTCCGGACCTCATCGAGGTCCGGACCTCGGCCGGGCCATGCCCTCCCCCCCGTCGAGTAAGTTCCTCTCAGAAGCGAGAAGTTGATGTCCAGCAAGCGCACCCTGTCGGCCGCCCTCGTCGTCCTGATCTCCGGCTCCGCCCTCTGCCTGAACGTCGCCACCGCCGGCGCCGCCTCCGTGAGCACGTGGGACAAGGTCGCCGCGTGCGAGAGCGGCGGGAACTGGAGCATCAACACCGGGAACGGCTACTACGGAGGTCTCCAGTTCTCCCCGTCGACCTGGACGGGATTCGGAGGCGCAACCTACGCCGCCCGCGCCGACCAGGCCACCAAGCAGCAGCAGATCCTCATAGGCGAGAAGGTCCTCGCGGCCCAGGGCCAGGGGGCTTGGCCCAGCTGCGGACCGGCGGCCGGCCTGGGCAGCGACCACGCCGATCCCTACCCGGCCGACCCGGCTCCCGCTCCGGTCATGGCGCGGACCACGGCCGGTGACTTCAATGGTGACGGGAAGCAGGACATCGCGGGTATCGATGCGAACTACAACCTGAAGCTGTACACGGGTGACGGTGCGGGTCATGTCGGTGGCGGTACCAACATGTTGGGCAGCAACGGTCTGTGGAAGGGCTTCAAGACCATCGCGGCCGGTGACTTCAATGGTGACGGGAAGCAGGACATCGCGGGCATCGACGCGAACTACAACCTGAAGCTGTACACGGGTGACGGTGCGGGCAACGTCGGCGGCGGTACCAACATGTTGGGCAGCACCGGCCTGTGGAAGGGCTTCGAGACCATCACGGCCGCTGACTTCAACCGTGACGGGAAGCAGGACATCGCGGGTATCGATGCGAACTACAACCTGAAGCTGTACACGGGTGACGGTGCGGGCAACGTCGGCGGCGGTACCAACATGTTGGGCAGCAACGGTCTGTGGAAGGGCTTCAAGGCGATCGCGGCCGCCGACTTCACCTTCGACAACACGGTGGACATCGCCGGTATCGACGCGAACTCCAACCTGAAGCACTACGAGGGTGACTCCAAGGGCCAGCTCGCCGGCGGCCAGGACATGCTGGGCAGCACAGGCCTGTGGAAGGGCTTCCGGTCCCTGATGGCAGCGGACTTCGACGGTGACGGCCACGCGGACATCGCGGGCATCGACGCCAACAACAACATGAAGCTGTATCTGGGTGACCACGGGGGCCGGGTCAGCGGCGGTACCGACATGCTCGGCAGCAACGGCCTCTGGGCCGGCTTCTAGAACCCGGCCCCGTCCGTCCTTCGCTCGCCCCTTCCCCACCCCTAAGCAAGGTATCTGTCATGCAGAAGATCTCCAGTCGTAGGGCACTGGTGGCCCAAGGCGCGCTGGCGCTGTCTCTCGCGGTCACCGCCACGCTCGCCTCCGACGGCTTCGTCACAGCGGCGGCAGCGCAGCCGGCTGTACGTTCGGCGGCCCTGCAGACCGATGTGGCGGGCAGCGGAGTCCAGCTCACCGAGGCCCCCCGCGACCACCAGCTCTTCCCCCGCGACCTTGCCACGAACAACGCCGCCGTCACCATTGCCGGCAGCGTCACGCAGGCCGGCGCCACCTCGATGCGCCTGGACATCGCGCGGGACGGGGCGTCGCTGTCGAGCAGCAGCGTCCCGGTGAGCGGTGCCGGATCGACGTTCACCTTCGCGCCCCGGATCCCGGCGAGTCTGAACAGCTATTCCTTCAGCCTCTACTCCGTCTCCGGTTCCACCGCCACGCTGCAGAGCACGTGGAACGACATCGTGGCGGGCGATGTGTTCATCGTGAGCGGCCAGTCCAATGCCGCCGCCCGCCAGCACTTCCCGTCCAATCCCGGAAACCCGTCTGACACCTCCAACTCCAGCAGCGCGGACCGGTCGCCCTGGGTGCGTACCTTCGGATCGTCCACGTCCGACCCCGCGTCCGCCACGCAGGACGACACCTGGCAGGTCGCGGAGGGCGACTCCTACCAGGTCTCGGGGGCGATCGGCCAGTACGGGCTCCGCCTGGGCCGCCAGGAAGTGAACACGTACGGCATCCCCATCGCCATCCTGCAGGGCGGTCACGAGGGTCGCCCGGTCTCCTTCTTCCAGCGCAACGACGCGAACCCCGCGGACGCCGGCACCAATTACGGACGCCTGCTGGGCCGTGCCCGGCGGGCGGGGGTGCAGAGCCAGGTCCGTGGCATCTTCTGGTACCAGGGAGAGTCCGACAACAACAACGTCGCGAGCCAGACCTCCGGATTCAAGTCCCTCCTGGCCGACTGGAAGACCGACTTCACGGGCGTGGAGCACGTGTACGCCCACCAGATCCGCAACGGTTGTCTCGATGCCACCGGCGCGCCCCAGAACTCGTACGAGGAGCGCGAGGCGCAGCGGCAGTACGCAGCCCTCCCGGGCGTCACGGTCCTGTCGACCACCGGCATCAGCGGGCAGGGTCCCGACAATTGCCACTACTACTACGTCGGCGGCTACCGCGATCTCGCCGACCGCGACTTCCTCTCCATGGCCCGGGACTACTACGGCGGCAGCGCCGCGGCGAGTACCGCTCCCGACGCCCAAAAGGCATGGTTCTCCAAGGCCGACCACACCGAGATCACCATCGCCCTGCGCAACGGTGCCGACGCGCTCGTGGCCGGATGCGGCCCCGTCACCAACTTCGTCATCAACGGCAGCCCGGTGTCCGTGGTCTCGATGGCCGTCAGGGCCGGGTACATCCACCTGCGTCTGACCGGGCCCGCTACCGGCGCCACAGGCGTCAGTTACGTCGGACACGACGGAGCCGGCCCCTGGATCACGAACAGCAACGGAATCGGCTTGCTGGCCTTCTACAACCTGCCCTTCTCCACGGACCAGGCCGGAGCCTTCCCGGCGCCGCTCGCCAACTGCCCTGCCCCCGTTCCGGCGCCGGTCATGGCGCGGACGGTGGGTGGTGACTTCAACGGTGACGGCAAGCAGGACATCGCGGGCATCGACGCCAACAGCAACCTGAAGCTGTACACGGGTGATGGTGCGGGCGCGGTCGGTGGCGGTAGCGACATGCTGGGCAGCACGGGTCTGTGGCGGGGCTTCAAGGCGATCACGGCCGCCGATTTCAACGGTGACGGCAAGCAGGACATCGCCGGTATCGATGCGAACTACAACCTGAAGCTGTACACGGGTGACGGTGCGGGTCACGTGGGCGGCGGCAGCGACATGCTCGGCAGCACCGGCCTCTGGAAGAACTTCACGGTGATCACGTCCGGGGACTTCAACGGTGACGGCAAGCAGGACATCGTGGGCATCGATGCGAACTACAACCTGAAGCTGTACACGGGTGATGGTGCGGGCGCGGTCGGTGGCGGTAGCGACATGCTGGGCAGCACGGGTCTGTGGAAGAACTTCAAGGCGATCACATCGGCAGACTTCAACGGTGACGGCAAGCAGGACATCGCCGGTATCGATGCGAACTACAACCTGAAGCTGTACACGGGTGACGGTGCGGGTCACGTGGGCGGCGGCAGCGACATGCTCGGCAGCACCGGCCTCTGGAAGGGCTTCCGGTCCCTGCTGGCCGCCGATTTCAACGGTGACGGCAAGCAGGACATCGCGGGGATCGACGCCAACAACAACATGAAGCTGTACGTGGGCACCGGCGGTGGTGCGGTCGGCGGCGGCACCGACATGCTCGGCAGCACCGGCCTCTGGGCCGGCTTCTGAGGAGATTGATCGAACCTCGCAGCGTTCCCCCGCACGACTCCGGGCCGTGCTGGGGAACGTCGTCGTCACCCGGCCGAGATCTGGGGCGAGAGCGCGGAGTTCAGCCCTTGCTGACGGCGAGGAGGATCTCCGGGATCCCTGCGGGCCACCCTGGGGCGCGGCGCAGGCCCGCCCAGGTGGCCAGCTTGCCCCAAGCCCCGCCCAGGGGGAGCAGGATCCAGGCGAGGGACCGCTGGTCCGTGCTGCTGAGGCAGACGGCCAGGACGATCACCGGGGCGCAGATCAGCGTCGAGGCGAACAGGCCGCCGAAGATGCCCGTCCACGCCAGGGCGCCCTGTCCCGGGGCGACGTTATGAGATGACCTCTTAGCGTCCGGTCGCCGCCTGCGCCGCGGCCATGGTCTTCTGTTTGGCGCGCAGCGGCTCCGCCAGGACGCTCGAATTCGACTCGATCAAGAACGTCTGGTATTCGCTTTCGGCGCCGGACCAGACACCGATCAGGTTCACCTTCTGCTTGCACAGCACGTCGGCGAGCGCCACTTCCTTCTCGTGGGCTCCGGGAGCCGGGGCGCTGAATTCCTTGTCGTTTATCGCGGCGAGGGGGTCGGGATAGGTGTGGCCGGATTCCTTCATGCAGGTCGACCACGCTTCGCTGGCTTTGACCACCGCGGGAGCCTTCTGGGACTTCAGGTAGCTTTCCATGTTGAGTTTCTGGGGAAGGGCGAGAGCCGTCTGCAGCTCGACTTCGTGGAGCTCCCGCTGCGCCTCTCCCGCGCACCCGCCTTCCGGTACGGGCAGGCCGTTGTACGTGGTTGTTTCACCCGTGACGAGCGGCATGACCGACGCCGGATAGTCTTCGGCCGGTTTGTCCGTGTCGGGCAGGTGATAGCCGTGTTCCTTCGCGAGCTCCGCGTCGGCCAGCCCGTAGCGCCGCTCGTTCGTTTCGATATCGGCGTTTCCCCGTGCTTTCGGGGTGTACGGGGCGCCCAGTCCGGCGAGGCACCGCTGCATGAGGGAATCGCGCCCGCGCGCGAGTGCGGCCGCGTCGATCGTGGTCAGCAGGTAATCGTCCAGAGGCAGCTTGAGGGTCTTGCTGTCGTCGAGCCGCTGCGCCGCCGTCGGGCGCGGGGCTTCGGCGGTACCGGTGCCACCGGCCGAGCACGCGGACAGGAGCGGGAGCAGGAACAGCGCCATGCCGGCACGCGCTCGGGAGGAAGGGGTGGTCACGTTCACTGGATTCCGGGTTCCTCTACGGGTGGCAAGAAAGGGTGTTCCGCGGCCGCGGTCCGCGGCCGCGGAACACCCTTCCCGGTCCGGGCGCGGTGCTCAGCAGATCATGTCCCGGAGGGAAGCGTTGTTGTTGTACGTGTTCACGAGGTTCCGGGACGAGTGCGCCGGGACGGTGTCGTACGGGCCGGCGTAGTTCGAGTTGTAGTAGACCCGGTAGCAGTAGTTCGAGGCGTTCTGGGTCGACGCGGCGTTGTTCTTCACCGGCTCGCCCTCACCAGTGGCCCACGTGGTGAATATTTCCCCGGCGAGATTGGGTACGTCGCCGTCCGTGAACCATCGGGCGCCGCCCTGGTTCGAGTTGTAGTAGAGACAGAAAAACCCGGTGTTGCATGCGTATGCACTGGCCGGGGTGGCCATTCCGAGCGTCACGGCGGCTGAGGCAACCAGGAGTGCCAGGGTCCGCTTCATGCGCATGGTTCATCCCCCTACGTAGTGGTCTTCCGCCGGCGCCACATCAGGCGCCACGAAGGGGAGTCGAATCCCTGATGCGGCACGCTCGGACCGAGGCCGGCCGTGTCCGTGCCGACTATAGTGAACGGCCCATCTGTACTCAATAGCCCTTATATAAGCCCGAGTTGAGGTGAAGTGAGCCGGTAGATCTCCCCTCTGCGGTGCACTTGGGCCGTATTCGAGGCCTTCCGTCCCGTGCGGAGGCCCGGGGGCCGCTCACCGCCCGACGTCTCGTTCAGATGTGCAACTCGGGCGGGAATCCGGTCCAGCGCAGTTCGGCCGGAAGGTGGCGCATGTCGTTGGAGACGAGGACGGAGGCGGGCCGGTCGGGTGCGTACCGGATGACGGTCAGGGCGGCATTGCCGTGGTTGAGTCCGAGCCAGCGCCATTTCGGCGCATGCATGGCGTCGCGGACGAGCCAGGCGACCAGGAAGTTGTGCGTGACCACCAGCTCGTGCCGGTCCTCCTCGCCCTCCACCGGCCCGGTGAACAGGTCCATCGCCCGACGGGCCAGCCCGGGTCCGTCCTCCCGTTCCTCGGCGGAGGCGCCGTCGAGGAAGCGGAGGTAGAAGTCGGCCGATTCCGGAGGGAGTTCGCTTCGTTCCGGCACGTAGGGGACGTAGTCGCCGGCGGCTTCCGAGAGGTGTACGGGGACGCCCGTCAGCTGGTCGCCGATCAGGCGCGCCGTCTGCCGGGCCCGGGGCAGCGGGCCGTGGTGGACGGCCGCGAGGGGGACGTCCTGGAGGCGTCGGCCGAGTAGTTCGGCCTGGCGGCGGCCGGCCTCGGTGAGCGCGCTCTCGTCGGGTGATGCCTCGCCGTGCCGGACGAGGTAGAGGTATCGGGTGGCCGTGGCGGTCATTCCGGACTCCTTCGCGGTGCAATCGATCTTGTCTGCCGGTGGACGCCGGCCCTTCCGGCGCCGGTTCCCGCCCCTGACTCACCCTTCATCTGACCTTCCGTCAGACTGGAACGTGTTCTAGTCTGCCGCGCATGGGCATCGGAATCACGCAGGAGCAGCGGGAGTTGGCCGAGGCGGTGCGCGGCTGGGTCGCGCGGGCC
The DNA here is from genome assembly GCF_016755875.1 of Streptomyces spororaveus. NCBI lineage: Bacteria > Bacillati > Actinomycetota > Actinomycetes > Kitasatosporales > Streptomycetaceae > Streptomyces > Streptomyces spororaveus. Next base: position 5,910,094 of record NZ_BNED01000005.1, read on the forward strand.
GTACCTCCCGAGGAGGTCCGCAAGCTGCTCGACACCCCGCCGCAGACCGGGGCGCGGCCCGCCTACTGGGACGCGCTGACCGCGCAGGGGCTGCTCGACCCGCACCTGGACGGCGGCACCCTGCTCGACCTGGCCGTCGTCGTCGAGGAGACCGCCCGGGCCGCGCTGCCCGGGGCGTACCTGCCGAGCGCGCTGGCATCCGTACTGCTGGAGCGGGCCGGCGCCGAGCCGCTCGCCGGCCGGGTCGGGGCCGTCGCGCTCGGGCCGGGGACCCTGACCGCCGTCGCCGTCGAGGGCGGCGGGTACCTGCTCGACGGACTCGCCCCGCCCGTCCTCGGAGCGGGGGAGGCCGACCTCGTGCTGCTCGCCGCCGAGGCCGCGCACGGCACCCGCTGGTTCGCCGTCGACGCCGCCGCGCTCGACATCCGTACGCACGAGAGCGCCGACCCCACCCGCCCCACCGCCCAGGTGCGGGCGCGCGGGGTCGCCACCGCCCCGGACCGGCTGCTGGACCTGGACGCGGCCCTGGTGCGCGACCTGGCCTGCACGCTCTTCGCCGCCGACGCCTGCGGCACCGCGGCCTGGGCCCTGCACACGGCCACCGCGTACGCGAAGGTCCGCGAGCAGTTCGGCCGGCCCATCGGGCAGTTCCAGGGCGTCAAGCACCTGTGCGCCGACATGCTGGTCCGGCTCGAACAGGCCCGGGCGCTCGCCTGGGACGCCGCGCAGGCCATGGACGAGCCCGCCGACGTGCGCTCGCTGGTGGCCGCCCTCGCCGCCGGAACCGCCCTGGACGCCGCCTACTCGTGCGCCAAGGACTGCATCCAGCTCCTCGGCGGGATCGGCTTCACCTGGGAGCACGACGCCCACATCTACCTGCGGCGGGCGCTGGTCGCCCGCCAGCTGCTGGGACCCGGTGACGGACACCGCGTACGGGCCGTGCGGTGCGCGGCCGGCGGTGCGCGGCGCGCACTGCACCTGGAACTGCCCGCGGAGGCCGAGACGTACCGCGCGAAGGCCCGTACCGCCATCGCGGACGCGCGCGGACTCGACCCGGCCACCGCCCGCCGGATCCTGGCCCCCACCGGCTACGCGGCTCCCCACCTGCCGCCCCCGTACGGGCTCGGCGCGGGCCCCGTCGAGCAGCTCGTCGTCCAGCAGGAGCTGGGCGCGGCCGGGGTGAAGGTCGCCGACCTCGGGATCGCCACCTGGGTGGTGCCCTCGCTGCTCGCGTACGGGACACCGGCCCAGCGGGAGGCGTACCTCCTGCCGACCCTGCGCGGCGACCTCACCTGGTGCCAGCTCTTCTCGGAGCCGGGCGCCGGCTCCGACCTGGCCTCGCTGCGGACCAGGGCGCAGCGGCGGGAGGACGGCTCCTGGAGGGTCAACGGCCAGAAGGTGTGGACGAGTTCCGCGCACAGCGCCGATTTCGGGATCCTGCTGGCCCGTACCGACCCGGCCGCGCCCAAGCACAAGGGGCTCGGCTACTTCGTCGTCGACATGAAGAACACCCCCGGCATCGACATCCGGCCGCTGAAGGAGATCACCGGCGAGGCCCTCTTCAACGAGGTGTACTTCGACGACGTGGAGCTCCCGGCGGACGCGCTGGTCGGCGCGGCGGACGGCGGCTGGCAGGTGGCCCGCAACACCCTCGGCAACGAGCGCGTCCACATGGCCGACCAGATGACCTTCGACACCGGCCTGGAGGCGCTCCTCGCGCGCGCCGCCGACCTCGACGGAACGTACCGGGCGCGGATCGGCGCCCTCGCCGCCGAGGCCCACGCCCTGGCCTGCATCGGGCTGCGCACCACCCTGTCGCAGGTGTCGGGGCTGGAGCCGGGCGCGGGCGCCTCCGTACGCAAACTCGTCCAGACCCCGCACCAGCAGCGGACCGCCGAGCTCGCGCTCGAACTGCTGGGGCCGGCGGGCGCGGTGCGGGAGGGGGCGGGGGAGCGGGCGGTGCACGGGATGCTCATGTCCCGCTGCCTGACCATCGCCGGGGGCACCACACAGGTCCAGCTCAACGTCGTTGCCGAGCGGATCCTCGGCCTACCCAGGGACTAGGGGGTGTCTTGCCGGTCAGGGCGGGCTCGCGGTGGCCGGTGCCGCGCCTCGCGGCGTTGTCCTCGGTCGGCCTTGCGATCCTTCCCCTCGGCCCTGGCGGGCCTGGGGAGACCCCATGGCACCGGCCACCGCTCCCTGATCCACTCTGATCGACAGGACACCCCTTAGGAGTTGTCGGGCATGAAGTCGTACATCGTGGGCGTCGGCATGACGAAGTTCGAGAAGCCGGAGTCGCGGGACTGGCAGTACTGGGACATGGCGAAGGAGGCCGGATCGGCGGCGCTCGCCGACGCGGGCGTGGACTACGGGCTGGTCGAGCAGGTCCCGGTGGGCTACTGCTTCCAGGCCTCCACCGCCGGCCAGCGGGCGGCGTACGAACTGGGGCTCTCCGGGGTGCCGGTCTACAACGTCAACAACAACTGCGCGACGGGCTCGACGGCGCTGATGATGGCGCGGCAGTTCGTGGAGGGCGGCCTGAACGACTGCGTGCTGGCGCTCGGCTTCGAGAAGATGAAGCGCGGCGCGCTGGGCGGCGGCTCGGACGGCGGGGACTTCAAGACGTCGCCGGTGGCCCGGCACTACGGGATCATGGCCGCGGGCCACGGCTTCGAGATGTCCCCGCCCACGGCGCAGATCTTCGGCAACGCGGCGCGGGAACACATGGAGCGGTACGGGACCACGGCCGCGCAGCTCGCGACGGTCGGCGCGAAGAACCACCGGCACTCGGCGAACAACCCGAACGCGCAGTTCCAGGACGTGTACTCGGTCGAGGAGGTCCTGGCGGCGAAGGAGATCCACGCGCCGCTGACGAAGCTCCAGTGCTCGCCGACCTCGGACGGCGCGGCGGCGGCGCTCGTGGTGTCCGAGCGGTTCATGGTGCGGCACGGGCTGCACCACAAGGCGGTGGAGATCGTCGGCCAGGCGATGACGACGGACACCGAGGCCTCCTTCGCCTCGGGCTCCTGCATCGACGTGATCGGCAAGCCGATGACGGCGGCCGCGGCCCGGCAGGCGTACGAGGCCTCGGGACTCGGCATCGAGGACGTGGACGTGGTGGAGCTGCACGACTGCTTCTCGATCAACGAGCTGCTGACCTACGAGGCGCTGGGCATGTGCGCGGACGGCGCGGCCGGGAAGCTGGTGGAGTCGGGCGCGACCACCTACGGCGGGCGGTGGGTGGTGAACCCCTCCGGCGGCCTGATCTCGAAGGGACACCCGCTGGGGGCGACCGGCCTGGCACAGGCGGCGGAACTGGTGTGGCAACTGCGGGGAGAGGCGGGCGCCCGGCAGGTCGAGGGCGCCCGGGTGGGCCTGGCCCACAACATCGGCCTGGGCGGCGCGGCGGTGGTCACCCTCCTGCGGCGCTGATTCCGTCGGGGCCGCCTGCGCGGCCTCCCCGTCCAGCAGGGCGGGGACGCCGCGGTCCTGTTCGCTAGGCTCCGCTCCCGTGAGCGAGATACGTGAGACGTCCTTCAGTGCCACCGGCAGCGTGACCAGGGACGAGTACGACGAGGCCGCCAGGGCGGCGGGGTTCTTCCGGCGCGGACGGGTGGTGGCCGTCCTCGGTACGGTCCTGCTCGCTTCGGCGGGCGTGACGCTGTCCTCAGGCGGTCTCACCGTGCACCCCGTCCCCCTCGCGATCGCGGTGGCGTACGGCCTCGTCGCGCTGCTGGTCCTGCCGAGGTGGGCGGTGGCACAGGGCTTCCGCAGCGGCAGGGCCGCCGAGGAGAAGCGGGTCGTGGTGGACGGCACCGGCGTCGAGGTGTTCCGCGGCGGGGAGTCGCAGCGGATCGTGTGGGACGAGGTGCGCTTCTACCACGAGACGCCCCGGCTGCACGTGTTCGTGGGCCGCTCGCGCCGCCGGACGTGTCTCGTGGTGCTGCCCAAGCGGCTGTTCACCGCCCCGGGCGAGAGCGAGCTCCTCGCCGCCTTCGGGCAGGAGCGGGCGGGCGACGGCTCGTAGCGGCCCCGGCCCGCCCCGCGCCCGGTCAGAGCTTCTCGATGTCCTTGTGCTTCACTTCGGCCGAGTCGCGGTGGTAGGCGGCCAGGCGCACCTTGAGCGGGTGGCCGACCGGCGCCTTGACGATCCGGTCGGGGTGCTCCTCCAGGCCGGTGCCGCCGCAGGAGGGCTCGCTGGTGAGGCTGCTCCAGCCGTTGGGGTTGTGCGGGTCGTTCCAGTCCAGCCAGGCGCAGTCGCGATCGCCGCCGGTGACGTACACCGAGATGATCCTGACCGCGTTCACCTCGCCGTCGACGCGCTCGTAGACCACGCTTCCGGTGCTGTGGTGGAGGCCGTTGCCGGCCTCCAGGGGGACCTGGAGGACCGGGCCGGCCGGGGTGTCGGCAGCGGCCGGAGCGACGCTTCCGGCGAGGGTCGCGAGCACGAGCGCGGCGGTGGCGGACAGGGCGGCTACACGCATGGTTTTGCCTCCACGAAGCTGGGCCGAGGAGGTCTCATCCTGCTCCCAGCGGGTGCGCATGCGCTGCTGTGGAATCCGTCAATCGGTGGCCGGGATCAGCGCGGTGCCACCTTCAGTTCGCAGCGGTCGTCCGTGCACTCCCGTTGCAGGCGGCCCCGGGAGAGCGTCTGGGCCAGTCCGATCGCCCAGCACATCGGGCAGCCGCGCAGTGCCAGCAGACCGACCGGGGCGAGGGCCAGGGTGATCGGGCCGTAGAGCGGGAGGAGAGCGACGGAGCCGGCCAGGGCGCCGAGGCCGATCGCGCCGCGGACCAGGTGCCGGGGCAGGGTGGAGCTCGCGAAGTCGGGGCCGTCAGTGATCGGCATCGTCGCCTCCTGGAATCGGGTAAAGGGCGTGCCGAAGGGCCGCGCGGGCCCGGTGCAGCCGTGATTTCATCGCGGCGGGGCTGAGCCCGAGCGCGTCCGCGGCCATGCGGCCGCTGTAGCCCTGGATGTCCCGCATGATCAGCACCCGCCGCTGGTCGGCGGGGAGGGCGGCGATCGCGCGCGCCACCCGGGCGGCCTCCAGGCGTTCCAGTACCTCGTCCTCGGCCGACATCACCGCTTCGCCGGTGTCCGGCAGCGGAGCGGAACGCTCGCGCGGGACCAGACGGGCCCTGCGCAGGCACTCGTTGCGGACGATGCGGAACATCCACGAGGCCAGGGCGCCGGAGGCGCGCAGCATGCCGATCTTCCGGTAGAGGATGATCAGCGCTTCCTGGGCCGCGTCCTCGGCGTCCTCGGGGGAGGCGCACAGCGAGTACGCGAACCTCCGCACGTTCGGGTGCGATCCGGAGACGAGCGCGGTGACCGCATCGACGTCCCCGCCCTGCGCGGCGAGGATCAGCGGCTCGGCGGGCCAGGTCGACTCAGCCACGGGAGCGGCTCCGTCGGCGCGCCACGAGAACGGTGCACGTGCAGAGCAGGAGCAGTACGACGGCGCCGGCGGCGACAAAAGTGATCACGACAACCTCCAGGTCAGTGCCGATCTCGTCGTCGGCACACGCATAAGAGGCGCGGGCACCGCGAAAGGATTCACCGGGACTCATCGGGACTGACTGGGATTCTCGCGGATCCGTCCGGATCACCCCAGGGCCGGGTCCACCACCGTCTCGCCCGTCGACGCGCGCCGGATGCAGTCCGCCAGCTCCTCGACGCGGCCGTCCCGCAGCACCAGTCCCACCGCGCCCGCGGCGAGGGCGGCCTCCGCGAGGCCGGGGTGCGCCGAGCCCGTCAGGACCAGGACCCGGCACTCCGGGTCGTCGGCCAGCAGGGCGGACACGGCCGCGAGCTCCTCCACCAGGGCGACCGCGGGCCGGGCCATCGGGTCCCGGACGACCTCGATGTCCGGCTGGAGGCCGAGCTGGAGCGCCAGGGCCGGATTCGGCGGCTCCAGCAGGACGCGCAAGGCGCGGACCTCACGGTGGTCAACAGGCATTTCTTCCACGCGGGCAGGGTATTGCCCCGCCTCCCGGCGGGCACGCAACACGCCCCGCAGGCAGTGGATCTGACGTCAAGTCAAGAGTCTTCCCAAGTGTGGGGGCGTGCGTTATACATTCCCTCACCGGCCGGGCCTAGAACGCGTTCTAGAACCGGCCCCGCACACGACCTCGGTGCGGCCGACGGTGCGGACGGCCGCACCGAGGTCTTCCAGCAGCTGTCCAACAGCTCCGCACGGCTCTTCCCCGGCCCCGGTTCTCCAACGACAGGGAGCAGCACCCCCATGCCGATCGATGCCGCCAAGGCCCTCGCCGCCGACCCCCGCCACGGGGAGATCGGCTGGGACCACAAGGACATCCAGCTCTACCACCTCGGCCTCGGCGCGGGCCGGCCGGCCACCGACCCGGACGAGCTCCGCTACACCCTCGAATCCAAGCTGCACGTCCTGCCCAGCTTCGCGACCGTCGCCGGCGCCGGGATGGCCATGATGGGCGGCCTCGCCGCCCCCGGGATCGAGATCAACCTCGCCAACGTCCTGCACGGCGGCCAGTCCATCGAGCTGCACCGGCCCATCCCCGTCAAGGGCAGGGCCACCTCCACCGCCCGGGTCGCGGCCCTCTACGACAAGGGCAAGGCCGCCGTCGTCGTGCTGCGCACCGAGGTCGCCGACGCCGACGGGCCCCTGTGGACGAGCGACGCGCAGATCTTCGTACGGGGCGAGGGCGGGTTCGGCGGCGAGCGCGGCCCCTCCGTCAGGGAGGAACTGCCCGAACGCGCCCCGGACCGCGTCGAGGAGCGGCACATCCGCGAGGACCAGGCGCTCCTCTACCGCCTCTCCGGCGACTGGAACCCGCTGCACGCCGACCCGGAGTTCGCCAAGACGGCCGGCTTCGACCAGCCGATCCTGCACGGCCTGTGCTCGTACGGGATGACCCTCAAGGCCGTCGTCGACACGGCCCTGGGCGGGGACGTCTCGCGGGTCCGGGCCTACCGCACGCGCTTCGCCGGGATCGTCTTCCCGGGCGAGACGCTGCGCATCCGGATGTGGGAGGAGCCCGGCCGGGTCCTGGTGTCGGTGACGGCGGCCGAACGGGACGACGCGCCGGTCCTCGCCGACACCGTCGTCGAGCACGCGTAACCACGAGCACGCGTCACCACGCGTACGAGAACAGGACCGTACGAGTACGAGACCCAAGGAGCCGCACCGTGCGCGCAGCACTGCAGAGCGAGATCGGCCAGGACAAGCTGGAAGTCGTCGACGACATGGAGGCCGTCGGCCTCGGCCCCGGCAAGGTGAAGATCCGGATCAAGGCCACCGGCCTGTGCCACTCGGACCTCTCCGCGATGAGCGGCGTCCTGCCGCAGCCCGCCCCCTTCATCCCGGGCCACGAGGGCTCCGGGGTGATCTCCGACGTCGGTGACGGGGTCACCACCCTCAAGCAGGGCGACCGGGTCCTCGTCTGCTGGCTGCCGCCCTGCGGCCACTGTCCGTCCTGCAAGCGCGGCCAGGGCCACCTGTGCCTGGCGAGCCTGGTCAACGCGGGCACCCCCAACTTCCGCCGCGCGGGCGGTGACATCTTCGGCTTCGCCGCGACCGGCACCTTCGCCGAGGAGCTCGTGGTCGACGCCGCGTGCGCCGTTCCGATCCCCGACGACGTGCCCTTCGACATCGCCGCGCTCATCGGCTGCGGCGTCACCACCGGCCTCGGCGCCGCCATCAACACCGCCAAGGTGGAGGCCGGATCCTCGGTCGCCGTCATCGGCTGCGGCGGCGTCGGCATATCCGTCATCCAAGGCGCCAAGGTCCAGGGCGCGGCCCAGATCATCGCCGTCGACCCGGTGCAGTCGCGGCGCGAGGCGGCCCTGCGGTTCGGGGCGACCGAGGCCGTGGGGCCGGAGGCGTTCGACGACGCCAAGAACCGGATCACCGGCGGCGAGGGCTTCGACTACGTCTTCGAGGTGGTCGGCAAGTCCGCCACCGCGCAGACCGCCTACAAGATGACCCGCCGCGGCGGCAGCGTGGTGATCGTCGGCGCCGGCGCGATGGACGACAACTACCAGATCGACATGTTCTCGCTCTTCTTCGACGAGAAGAAGATCCTGCCGTCGATGTACGGCGGCGGGGACGTGCTCCGCTCCTACGAGCGCACCATCGCGCTGTGGCGGGCCGGCCGGGTGGACCTGGCGAGCCTGATCACGCACCGGGTGCAGCTCGCCGAGATCAACGACGCGCTCGACCAGATGCGTACGGGCGTCGCCCTGCGCACCTGCATCGAACTCTGACCCGCCGACCCGCTGCCCCGCCCGACCACTGCGAGAGGAACGCTACGGATGTCACTGCCACTTGAGGGGCTCTCCGCCATCGTCACGGGCGCGGGCCGCGGGCTCGGCCGGGCCGAGGCGATCGAGCTCGCGCGGCTCGGCGCGAGCGTGGTCGTCAACGACTTCGGCCAGCCGGGCCGGGACGGCTCCGGGGAGGCCTCGGCCGCCCCGGCGGAAGAGGTCGCCGCGGAGATCCGCGCCGCGGGCGGCCGGGCGGTCGCGCACCTGGGCGACGTGGCCGACTTCGCCCAGGCGCGGGAGCTGGTCGAGCTGGCGGTGTCCCGTTTCGGGAAGCTGGACATCCTGGTCAACAACGCGGGCATCCTGCGCGACCGGATGGTCTTCTCGATGTCGGAGGAGGAGTGGGACTCGGTGATCCGGGTCCATCTCAAGGGCCACTTCAACACCACCCACTTCGCGTCCGTGCACTGGCGCGAGCGCTCGAAGGCGGCGGGCGGCCCGGTCTACGGCCGGATCGTCAACACCTCCTCCGAGGCCTTCCTCGGCGGCTCGGCCGGCCAGCCGAACTACGCGGCGGCCAAGGGCGGCATCGTGGGCCTGACCACCTCGACCGCCCTGGCGCTCGCCAAGTACGGGGTGACGGCCAACGCCATCTGCCCGCGGGCCCGTACCCGGATGACCGAGGACGTCTTCGCCGGCTTCCAGGTCCCGGAGGAGGGCAAGCTGGACGCCCTCGCCCCCGAGCACGTCTCACCGCTCGTCGGCTACCTGGCCTCGCCCGCCTCGGCCAGGGCCAACGGCCAGCTGTTCGTCGTGCACGGCGGCATCGTGGTCGTCATGGAGCGCCCGAAGGTGGCCGCCCGGTTCGACACGGCGAAGGAGTCCTTCTCCTACGAGGAGCTCGACGAGCTGCTGACCGCGCACTACGAGTCCCGCCCGGCGAACGAGACCTTCGCCGCGACGGAGGTACTGGGCCTCAAGCACGCCTGAGCCCTCCGGACGTGCCTCAGGGGGCGGCCGGCCCCTGCTCCTGTCGTCCCGCCAGCGGCGCCTGCTGGAGGGGGACCGGGCGGGGGGCGGTCGTCGTGGGCGGGTCCAGGACCACCGGCGGGGGAGGGGAGGCCGGCAGGTTCAGGCCGACGATCCCGCAGGGCACCTCGGGCGTCGCGTACGGGAGGTGCAGGCGGCCCCGCGGGCTCCACCGGCCGGTCCCGCCGAGCCAGCCCGCCGGGGCGGCGACCCGGAAGACGTGCCGGTCGGCGGGGCGCCACAGGCCGATGCCGCCCTCGGGCAGCCGCAGCGCCACCCCGCAGGTCTCCGGCATCAGGGCCTGGCCGGGCTGGACCGCGAACGGCCGGGCGTCCCCCAGCCGGGCCAGGCACTCCGGGAAGCGGACCGGCAGCGAGCTGCCCGACACCCCCCAGCCCAGGCGCGAGGTGCCCGGGGCGTCGGAGCGGATCAGCAGCAGTCCGCTGTCCGGGTCGGCCAGCAGCAGCCGGTCGTCGCTGTCCTCGGTGATCTGCAGCAGCGGGGAGACCGCGCCGCACGCCAGGTCCACGGCGACGGCCTTCACGGTGCCGTCCAGCTCGCGGTCCAGGGCCAGCAGCCGGCCCGCCCGGTCCAGCCAGACACCGCCCGAGCACCGCCCCGGGATCCGGGCGACGGGCTGCGGCCCGAAGGGGGCCCCGGTGACCTGCCAGATCGTGGTCACGGTGTCCTCCGCGGCCAGGGCGAAGGCGCCGTGGCCGTCCGGGGACGGCGGGAGCAGCCGCAGCGGTACGCCCTCCCGTACCTCGACCCCGCCCAGCTGGAGCTCCCCGGTGCTCGGCCCGGCCTCGGCCCCCGTCGGGTACAGCAGCGCGAAGGCGTGCCGATCCGCGACCCGCCGGTGGATCAGCACCCGCCCGTCGGCCAGCGGCAGCACCTCGCTGTCCGCCTCCTCGGGCTGCGCGAGCGGCAGCGGTACCGCGTACGCCTCGGGCCCGGCGAGGGTCCAGCGCTCCACGTAGAGAGCGTCGCCCTCCCCGGCCAGCCGGGCGGCGTACGACCCGTCCGCGGCGATGGTGAACGCGGCCGTGGTCGTCATTTCGATGGCACAGACAGTCATCCGTGGGCACCTCCGGGGGGGAAGCTAGTTTTCTGGTGTCACGGCGAACAACACGACCAACTCGGCTTCACACATACGGGTGTCCACGCGGCGATTCGCCCGTGGCGGGAGAGCCGCGTGTGCTGGGCGGCCTGCGGCGACGCCCGCCCGCCCCGGCCCCGGCGCCGGGCCCGTCCGGCACCGGGCCCGCGGCCGCGCGCGACGACCCGGAGGCAGCACGGCTGTTTCATACGCGTTTGCAGGGGTTCGTCCACGAGGTACGGGCTGAACGGGACAGGTGGCTCGGACGGTAGCCTTGGCCTGTGCCCCGTCTCTCTGAAGTCATCGCCGCGCTGGACGCTCTCTGGCCCCCCTCGCGGGCCGAGCAGTGGGACGCCGTCGGAACCGTCTGCGGCGACCCGGACGCCGAGGTCACCCGGGTCCTCTTCGCCGTGGACCCCGTCCAGGAGATCGCCGACGAGGCGGTGAAGCTGGGCGCCGACCTGATCATCACGCACCACCCCCTCTACCTGCGGGGCACCACCACCGTCGAGGCCGGCACCTTCAAGGGCCGCGTCGTGCACACGCTGATCAAGAACGACATCGCGCTGCACGTCGCCCACACCAACGCCGACACGGCCGACCCGGGAGTCTCCGACGCCCTCGCCGGCGCCCTCGACCTGCGGATCACCGGCCCGCTGGTGCCCGACCCGAGCGACCCGGAAGGCCGCCGGGGCCTCGGCCGGATCTGCGAACTGGACCACCCCGAGACCCTGCGCGAGTTCGCCGCCCGCGCCGCGGCCTGGCTGCCGCCGACCGCGCAGGGCATCCGCGTCGCCGGCGACCCGGACATGCCGGTCCGCCGCATCGCCGTCAGCGGCGGCTCCGGCGACAGCCTCTTCGAGGAGGTCCGCGCCGCCGGCGTGGACGTCTTCCTGACCGCCGACCTGCGCCACCACCCGGCGTCCGAGGCACGCGAGAAGAGCCGCCCGCTCGCCCTCGTCGACGCCGCCCACTGGGCCACCGAGTGGCCCTGGTGCGAGCAGGCCGCCGCGCAGCTCGACGCGATCTCCGAGCGCCACGGCTGGGGTCTTCGTACCCACGTCTCGCGCACGGTCACCGACCCGTGGACGGCCCACGCGCCGTCCGTCACACCCCCTTCTATCTCTGGAGCCCCCAACTGAACGCCGAGCCCGCCGACCAGATCCGACTTCTCGACGTCCAGGCGCTGGACGTCCGGCTGTCTCAGCTCGCCCACAAGCGCAAGTCGCTGCCCGAGCACGCCGAGCTCGACTCGCTCACCAAGGACCTGGCGCAGCAGCGCGACCTGCTCGTCGCCGCCCAGACCCAGGCGAGCGACACCGCGCGCGAGCAGACCAAGGCGGAGCAGGACGTGGACCAGGTGCGCCAGCGCGCCGTCCGCGACCAGCAGCGGCTCGACTCCGGCGTGGGCATCTCGGCCCGGGACCTGGCGAACCTGCAGAGCGAGGTCGTCTCCCTCGCCAAGCGCCAGGGTGACCTGGAGGACGTGGTCCTGGAGGTCATGGAGCGTCTGGAGGGTGCGCAGGAGCGCGTCACCGGGCTCACCGAGCGCGTCTCCGCCCTGGAGGCCAAGGCCGCGGACGCCACCGCCCGCCGTGACGCGGCGACCTCCGAGATCGACACCGAGGTCGCGAAGGTCACCAAGGACCGCGAGGTCATCGTCGCGTCCATGCCGGCCGACCTGATGGCGCTGTACGAGAAGATCCGTGTCAAGCAGGGCGGGGTCGGCGCCGCGCGCCTCTACCAGCGCCGCTGCGAGGGCTGCCGGCTGGAGCTCGACATGGCCGAGGTCAACGAGATCAAGGCCGCGGCCCGCGACCAGGTCGTACGTCACGAGAACTGCGGCCGCATCCTGGTCCGTACGGCGGACTCGGGCATCTGATGCCGAGCCCTGTCCGGTTGGTCGTGGAGGCGGACGGAGGGTCCCGGGGCAACCCGGGGCCGGCCGGCTACGGCGCGGTGGTGCTCGACCCGGTCACGGGCGAGACGCTGGCCGAGCGCGCCGAGTACATCGGCGTCGCGACGAACAACGTGGCCGAGTACAAGGGCCTGATCGCCGGGCTCGCGGCGGCCCGTGAGCTCGCGGCCGACGCGCAGGTCCTGGTCCGGATGGACTCGAAGCTCGTCGTCGAGCAGATGTCGGGCCGCTGGAAGATCAAGCACCCCGACATGAAGCCGCTCGCGGCCGAGGCCGCGCGGATCCTGCCGCGCGCCCAGGTGACGTACGAGTGGATCCCGCGGGAGAGGAACAAGCACGCGGACCGGCTCGCGAACGAGGCGATGGACGCGGGCAAGCGCGGCAGGCAGTGGGAGCCCTCGTCCTCCAGCGCCGCCCTCGACCACGGCGCGGCGCGCTCCCTCGCCACCCCGCCGGCGCCGGCGGGCCCGCCGGGGGACGCGGCGAAGGGCGCCGCGGCGGTCCGTGCAGCCCTGGCCGCCGCTTCCGGAACCCCGGGCGCGGCGTCCTCGGAGTACGCCGACACGCTGTTCGCCGACGCCGAGGCCCTGGCGGACGCGATCGAGCCCTGCCTCGACGGCGATGCCCCGGCGGTCGCCGCCGGGAGCCACGGCTGGGGCCCGGACATGGGCGCCCCCGCGACCTTCGTGCTGCTGCGGCACGGCGAGACCGCCCTCACCCCGCAGAAGCGCTTCTCCGGCAGCGGCGGCAGCGACCCCGAACTGTCCCCGGCGGGCCTGCGGCAGGCCGCCGCCGTGGCCGAGGCGCTGGCCGCCCGCGGCACCGTCCAGACGGTGATCAGCTCCCCGCTGCGCCGCTGCCGGGAGACCGCCCAGGCGGTCGCGGACCGCCTCGGCCTCACCGTGACGGTCGAAGAAGGCCTGCGCGAGGTGGACTTCGGGGCGTGGGAGGGCCTGACCTTCGCCGAGGTGCAGCAGCGCTTCCCGGACGACCTCCAGGCGTGGCTGGACTCCCCGAAGGCGGCCCCGACGGGCGGCGGCGAGAGCTTCATGTCCGCCACCCGCCGGATCTCGGCCACCCGGGACCGCCTGCTGTCCGCCCACGCGGGGCGCACGGTCCTGCTGGTCACCCACGTGACCCCGGTCAAGATCCTGGTCCGCCTGGCCCTGGGGGCCCCGCCGGAGGCCCTGTTCCGCATGGAGCTGTCGGCGGCCTCCCTGTCGGCGGTGGCCTACTACGCCGACGGCAACGCCTCGGTCCGCCTCCTGAACGACACCTCGCACCTGCGGTAGCCCTGGCGGGGGGCCGGGCGGGATCCGTCGCGGTGCGGGCGGGTCCGCGGGGACGGGCAGGGGTGTCTCCTCGGCTCGCGCGGTCAGGCATGTCTCGGCTGTGGATCGGGGGTGCGCGCTCGTCCTGCGGGGACACCCCTGCCCGTCCCCGCTCCCCACGCGTCGGGGGATCCGGGAAACGAGCCCGGCGGTCCGTGGGGCCAGGTCGCGCTGTCGAAGTCCTGCCGCTCCACACCACCCAGCCCCGCCGGCGTTTGAGGCGCAGGTCCGGGCAGCGCCCGGCGGGAGCCGAGCCGGAGAGAGAACCGCTTGCCCCCGAACGGGAGTGGAAGCGGCAGACGAGCCGGCCTGTACGCCGGGTTCTGTCGCCCGGTGACCTCGCGGTCGCCGGGGAGACGGCCATCCATCTAGGACCGGTGTTGCCACCGGCCTCGTGCGGTCTACCCGCGAACTCGGGCGGGCAGCCCTCAAGCGTTCGCGCAGACCCGTCCGGGGACGGATCCTCTTGACCTTGCTCCGGGTGGGGTTTACCTAGCCGCCTGAGTCACCTCAGGCGCTGGTGGTCTCTTACACCACCGTTTCACCCTTACCGGGGGCCGAAGCCCCTGGCGGTCTGTTTTCTGTGGCACTGTCCCGCGGGTCACCCCGGGTGGCCGTTAGCCACCACCCTGCCCTGTGGAGCCCGGACGTTCCTCGGCGGGATCCTGAGACCCCGACGCGGCCGCCCGGCCGACTCGTCTGCCGTGGCGACCATGTTACCCGCGGCGACGACCGCGTCCGACCTCGCTTGACCTTGACGCAACGGCAGGGTTTCTACTGGGGGCATGCGGATCGGAGAGATCGCCGCGGTCGTCGGGCTCACCACCCGGGCGATCCGGCACTACCACCATGTCGGGCTGCTCCCGGAACCGGAGCGGCGCCCCAACGGCTACCGGGCCTACAGCCTCCGGGACGCCGTCCTGCTGGCCCGCGTACGCCGCCTCACCGAGCTCGGGCTCAGCCTCGACGAGGTGCGGGACGTCCTCGCCGACGACGCCGGGCGCGAACTCGCCGACGTCCTCACGGAACTGGACGCCGACCTGGCCCGGCAGGAGGCCGAGATCCGGGAACGCCGGCGCCGCCTCGCGGTGCTGCTCGCCGCCGGGCCGGGCGAGGCCGAGCCGCTCTCGCCCGCACTTGCCGCGCTGCTGGCGAAGGCACCCCTGACCGACTCCCCGGCCGCCGCCAAGGACCGCGAGCACCTGATCCTCCTCGACGCCACGGGCGCCGGCGGCCAGGAGGTCTACGCCGCGCTCGGCCCGCTCGCCGCCGATCCCGCCGTGCTCGCGCTGTACGTACGCCTCGACGAGCTCGCCGACGCGCCCGTCGACGACCCGCGGATCCCGCCCCTGGCGGCGGAGCTGGTGGCGGCCGTTCCCGACGAGGTGTTCGCCGCGGTCCCCGCCGACGGGACGGTGGTGGCCGGGTTCAAGGAGGCGCTGCTCGCCGAGTACGCGCCCGCGCAGGCCGAAGTCGTCCGCCTCGTCATGGAGGCGTTCATCGAGAGGGGGCGGGGATGACCCGCATACGCGCGGCACGGATCGCCGTCACCGCCGTCGTCCCGGCGGAGCTGGCGCTCGTGGTGTGCCTGGCGGCCGGGGTGCGCCTGCCCGGCTGGGTGCCCGCCGCGACCGAGGCGCTCCTCGTCGGCGTGCTGCTGCTGGAGGCGCGGGTGCTGCACGGCCTCTACGCCGCCGAACGCGCCCGCGGCGCCGGCCGGCGGGCCGCCTGTCGCGCGGCGGTCCGGGCCGTGGTCCCCGTGCAGGTCAGGCGGTTGGTGCTGCACGAGTTGCGGGCCACCGCAGCGCTCGGCCGGTGGGTCGTCCGCCGGAGGCACGGGGTGCGCCCCGGAGACCTCGCCGCCCCGTACACCGGACCGCAGACGGCCATGATGTACGGGATGCTCTTCGTGTCGGTGATCGAGACCGTCGGTCTGGCCGTGCTCATCCCCTGGCCCGCGGTGCACCGGGTGGTGCTGGTGCTGGACGTGTACGGAATCCTCCTCGTCCTCGCCCTGCACGCCGCATGCGTCACCCGGCCGCACGTGGTCCGCCCCGACGGGTCCCTGCGGATCCGCTACGGGGCCCTGTTCGACCTGGTCGTACCGGCGGACGCGGTGGCCTCGGCGCGGGTGGACCGGCGCTATCCCGAGGGCAGGCTGGTCACCCTCTCCGAGGACGGGGTGCTGGACCTCGTCGTCGGCAGCCAGACCACCGTCACCCTGGAACTGAACCGGCCGCTCGCCTTCACCCGGCCGCTCGGCGCCACGGGCGAGGCCCGGACCGTCCGCTTCCACGCCGACGACCCGCGCACACTGGTCACCGCCCTGCGCCGACGGCCCGCCGTTCCCTAGGGGGTGTCTACGGGACCGACGCGAAGAGGATCTTCGAGGTGCCCGGGTCGGCCTCCGTCAGCCGGACCCGGATCCGTTCGCCCAGGGGCAGGTCCGGCGTCGTGGACCGGACGCGGCCGACCACTGCCGGATCCTCCAGGTGGACCGTGCCCGCCCGCGGCTCCCGGTCCTCGACATCGATGACCGTGGCCTCGAAGGTCTCCCCGACGCGGTCCTTCAGTACGGCGGCCTCGACCAGGTCCACCGACTCCCGCTCCACCGTGTTCGCCCGCCGGCTGCCCTCCGCCATCTCGTCCGGGAGCGCGGCAAGGGCCGCCAGGACCCACGCCGGCGGTTCCGTCCCGGCCACCGCCGCCAGGCACAGCTCCCCGCCGTAGCGGTCGACGAGCCGGCGCAGCGGCGCGGTGCAGTGCGTGTACGGGGCCGCCACCGCGGAATGGATCGCCGGGTCGGGGCTCTCGCCGCCGGTGAAGACCGTGTAGCCCGCGCCGCGCAGCAGGGCCGTGCACTCCTGGAGGAAGGCGGCGTGGGCGGGGCGGTGCGGGTCGAGGGAGCGTACGAGTTCGGCGTACGGCACGTGGTGCGGCCAGTCGATCCGCAGGGCCTTCGCCGTCCGCCGGAGCTTGCCGACCGCGCCGTCGGGGGCGCTGGGCAGCGTACGCAGGATGCCCGTGCCGGTGGCCAGCATCAGATCGGCCGCGGCCATGCCGGTCATCAGGGAGATCTGCGCGTTCCAGCCGTCGGCGGGCAGCGGGGCGCGGTAGGCCAGGGAGTAGCTGCCGTCGCGCTCGACGACCTCCTGCTCGGGCACGTTGAGGGAGATGCCGCCGCGCGCCTGTTCCAGGGCCTCGCGGAGCCGGCCGATGTCCTTCAGGAGGGCGAGCGGCTCCTCCGCCGTGCCGGTGTCGATGGCCTTCTGGGCGCCGTCGTAGTCGAGCCTGGCCCGGCTGCGGATCAGCGCGCGGCGGACGTCGACGGTCTCGACCCGGCCGTCGGGGTCCAGGTCGAACCGCCACACCAGGGCGGGGCGGACCTGGTCGGGCAGCAGGCTGGCCGCGCCCTCGGAGAGGACGGCCGGGTGCAGCGGGACCTTCCCGTCGGGGAAGTAGAGGGTGGTCACGCGCCGGTGGGCCTCGGCGTCGAGCGCGCCGCCGGGGGCGACGAAGGCGGCGACGTCGGCGATGGCGTAGTGGACGCGGTAGCCGCCACCGGAACGCTTGGCCAGGTGCATGGCCTGGTCGAGGTCGACGGAGGCCGGCGGGTCGATCGTGAAGAAGGGGATGTCCGTACTGTCCAGGTCCGGGAGGCGGGGGTGCGCCGCCGCCTGCTCGGCCTCGGCGAGGACCGCCGCCGGGAACCCCTCGGGCACCCCCAGCTTCGTCCGCAGTTCGCGCAGCGCGGCCCGCAGAGCAGCCCCGTCTGCGCCGGTCATGTGCATCTGACGGCGTGGCATGCGTCGAGCCTAGGGGCGGGCGGCCCGGACGGCGCGGCGAGCGGGCGGCGCGGACGTCTACCCTGGCTCGGGGGCCGCACCCCCCGCGACGCCGTACCGAAGGAGAACCACCGTGCTCGTGCTGCTGCCGCCGTCCGAAGGAAAGGCCGCCGGCGGCTCCGGCGCACCCCTGAAGCCGGAGGCGCTGTCGCTGCCCGGTCTGGCCCCGGCCCGTGCGGCGGTGCTGGAGGAGCTGGTCGAGCTGTGCGCGGCGGACGAGCTGAAGGCGCGCGAGGTGCTGGGCCTGAGCGAGGGCCTGCGCGGCGAGGTCGCCAAGAACGCGGAGCTGCGTACGGCCGGGGCGCGGCCGGCGGGCGAGATCTACACGGGCGTGCTCTACGACGCGCTGGGCCTGGCCGATCTGCCCGCGGCGGCGCGGACTTCGGCCGAGGACGCGCTGCTCGTCTTCTCGGGGCTGTGGGGCGCGGTCCGGATCACCGACGCGATCCCCTCGTACCGCTGCTCGATGGGGGTGAAACTGCCCGGGCTGGGCGCGCTGGGCGCGTACTGGCGGGGGCCGATGGCGGAGGTCATGCCGGAGGCGGCCGGGGACGGGCTGGTACTGGACCTGCGGTCGGCGGCGTACGGGGCCGCGTGGAAGCCGAAGGGCGAGGTGGCGGGGCGGACCGCGACCGTCCGGGTGCTGCACTCCCAGATGGTGGACGGGGTGGAGAAGCGGTCGGTGGTGAGCCACTTCAACAAGGCGACGAAGGGCCGGCTGGTACGGGACCTGCTGCTCGCGGGGGGCGTTCCGGCGTCGCCCGCCGAGCTGGTCACGGCCCTGCGGGACCTGGGCTACACGGTCGAAGCCGAGGCCCCCGCCAAGGCGGCCAAGGCGTGGTCCCTCGACGTGGTCGTGACGCAGATCCACCACTGAGCCGGGCGCGGCGCCGCTGTCGGCTGCTCCGCCCCCCCGCACCCCCGCGCGATTCCAGCCTCGCCGGCGTTTGAGGCGCGGGGTTCGGGGCGGAGCCCGGGCTAGTGGCCCAGGGGCCAGGCGACCGTGGCCGGGGTCAGGTTCGCGGTACCCGCGTACGTGGCGCAGGCGTCCGTCAGGGTTTCCAGGAGGGTGAGCGGGTCCGGGAGGGCGTGCTCCATACCGCGGATCCAGGTCACCGACTGGTCACCGGGCAGGGCCGCCGGCGGGACCAGGACGTAGCTGCCCCGGCAGTGCCAGCGCAGGCCCGGGTGTTCGTCCATGGTCTCGGGGTGGCAGTCCAGGGCGCAGGGCCACCACTCGTCCTCGTCCTCGGGGGTGCCGCGGGTGGCGGTGAAGAAGAGCATCCGGGCCTGGTCGCCGGTGCCGCCCGACTCGGCGACGGGGCCCACCTTGATGCCGGCGAGCAGGAGCCGGTCGAGGGCGTCGGTGCCGGCTTCCAGCGGGACGTCGAGCACGTCGTGGACCATGCCGGTCGCGGTGATGAAGTTGGCCTGGGGCTGGTTGCGCGCCCAGCGTTCGACCTGTGCGCGGTCGGTGGTCGACTGGGTCTGCCAGGCGAAGGAGACGGGGTGCCGTGCGGGCGTCGGACAGCCGATCCGGTCGCACGAACATCGGTAACCGGCGGGATGGGCGGCGGGGGCGAGCGGCAGGCCCGCGGCGGCGACGGCCAGGAGGAGCGCCTCGCGCTCGGCTCCGGGGTCCTCGGCGGTGGGTTTCTGCCGCCGGCGCAGCCACTGGGAAATCCTGCTCTGCTCGCCGCGTTTGACGCGGCCGGACTCAGACCCCATCTATCCCCTCACCTCACCGTATCCCCGGCGGACCAACCCATGGTCCCACCATCCTGAGCCCCGGGTGACCGCTCTCGACGACCGGGGGGCTGAAGATGCGCGTCCGGAAACCCCCACATAACCATAGAAACAGGCCAAATGTTCTCGGCCGATCTTCGATTCCCTGCCCGCTAGCGGGCGGTGACGTTGGCCACCCCGCCCAGCACCCGGTCCACGAGCGCGTCGGTGTAGGCGTGCGTCAGGGGCGCGGTGCGCATCAGCCAGCGGTAGGTGAGCGGACCGACGAGCATCTCGACCGTGAGGCGCAGGTCCGTGTCCGGCGCGAGCTGGCCGGCCTCGCGGGCCGCGCGCAGCCGCTCCTCGTACAGGGCGAGCTGGGGCTCCAGCAGCTGCTCGGTGAAGCGGGCGCCGAGCTCGGGGTCGGTGGCCCCGGCCGCCGTCAGGGCGCGCGCGGGGGCTTCGTACTTCTCGTCGTTGAACTCGTCGACCGTCAGCCGCAGGACGTGCTTGAGGTCGGCCGCGAGGTCCCCGGTGTCGGGGAAGCCGGTCCACTCGGACTCCGTCTCCGCGTCCCCGGCGAGGGCCAGGGAGGCATCGAGGAGGACGGCGGCCTTCGACGGCCACCATCGGTAGATCGTCTGCTTGCCGACGCCCGCACGCGCGGCGATGGCCTCGATGGTCAGCTTGTTGTAGCCGACCTCCCCGACGAGGGCGAGCGCGGCGTCGAGGATGGCGCGCCGGGAGCGGTCGTTGCGGCGGGTGGCGTCAGGGGTCTTGGGCATGGCCCGAAATTATCAAAGCGAGACGTTTCGTCTTTCCGAGGGTTTGCGTAAACCACCCAATCAGTTCACTGTGCTGTCCAGGTGAAGGAGAGACGATTCTCTCCAGCACTCGTCCCGAGTCGTGTAAGTCGTGAGGAGCCTTCTTTGCGCAGAGTCGCCACACCCCGGCGCTACCTGATGTGCCCACCCGCACACTTCAAGGTCACGTACTCCATCAATCCGTGGATGGATCCCACGAAACCGGTGGACCTGCCCCTCGCCCTGGCCCAGTGGGAGGACCTGCGGGACCGGTACCGCTCCCTCGGCCACATCGTCGAAACCCTCGAACCCGACCCCGCGCTGCCCGACATGGTCTTCGCGGCGAACGGCGCCCTCGTCGTCGACGGCCGCGTCCTCGGGGCCCGGTTCGCCTACCCCGAACGGGCCGCCGAGGCCGAGAGGCACCTCGACTGGTTCCGGAGCAACGGCTACTCCGACCTTCACGAGCCCTCCCACGTCAACGAGGGCGAGGGGGACTTCGCGGTCACCGACCGCTACATCCTGGCCGGCCGGGGCTTCCGCTCCAGTCCGCTCTCGCACGACGAGGCCCAGGAGTTCTTCGGCCGCCCCGTCATCGGCCTCGACCTGGTGGACCCGCGCTACTACCACCTGGACACGGCGCTCAGCGTTCTCGACGGCGACGAGATCATGTACTACCCCGACGCCTTCTCGCCCGGCAGCCAGGGAGTGCTCAGGCGGCTCTTCCCGGACGCCCTGATCGCCGACGGCCGGGACGCGGCCGCCCTCGGCCTCAACGCGGTCTCGGACGGCCTGCACGTCCTGCTCCCGCAGGCGGCGACCGGACTGCTGGAGCCGCTGCGGGACCGGGGCTTCGAGCCGGTCCCGATGGATCTGGGCGAGCTGCTCAAGGGCGGCGGCAGCGTGAAGTGCTGTACCCAGGAGCTGCGCCCGTAGCACCGGTTCCGGCCGTGGCTGCTGCCGTGGCTGCTGCTGCTGCGGCTGCGGCTACGGCTGCGGTGCCGGGGGCCAGGCCTGGCCCCAGTCGGCGTCCCGGGCGGCCTTGTAGAGGTCGCCGTGGCGCTTGGTCACATTGACCCGGGTCAGGCCGGTCCCCTCGGGGCCGCACAGCTCCAGCAGGACGAGCCCCTTCCGGATCTGCGGCTTCCGCGTGATCCGGGAGGCGGCCGGCTCCACCGGGAAGCGGGTCGCGGCGACGTAGCTGAACTTCTCGTCCTCGTACGGCAGCGAGCCGCCCTTGACCTGCCGGTGCAGGGAGGACCGGCTGACCCGCGCCGAGAAGTGGCACCAGTCCTGGCCGACCTCGATCGGACAGGTCCCGTCGTGCGGGCAGGGGGCGGCGATCCGCAGCCCGGCCTCGATCAGCTGGTCGCGGGCCTCGCGGATGCGCAGGTACCCCTCCGGAGTGCCCGGCTCGATCAGCACCACGGCCTGGCCGGCCCGCGCCGCCTCGGCGACGACGGCCTTGCGCGCCTGCGCGGTCAGCTCGCCCAGTACGTAGGACACCGTCACCAGGTCCGCCTCGGGGATGTTCAGCGCCGAGCCGATGACCGCCCGCCGCCACGTGGCCCCGCGCAGCACCTCGGAGGTCGAGGCGGCCGCCAGCTCCCGGCCGAGGGCCAGGGCGGGTTCCGCCCAGTCCAGCACCGTGGTCTCCCGCGGGCCGTCCCAGGTGGCGTCCACCGCCCAGGTCGCGGAGCCGGTGCCGCCGCCCACGTCCACGTGCGAGCCCGGCGCCCAGTCGGGCGCCGCCTCGGCCAGCCCGTCGAGGGCGCCCCGGACGGCCTCGAAGGTGGCGGGCATCCGGTACGCCGCGTACGCCGCCACGTCGGAGCGGTCGCGCAGTACGGGCGCGTCGGTCGGGGTCTGCCCCCGGTAGCTGGCGATGAGCCGCTCGACGGCGGCCGTGGCCTGCTTCGGCGGGATTCCGTCGAGCAGTCTGCCCAGCGTGCTGCGGAGGGTCTCGGCGGAGGTGGGGGCGGAGGCGTTCACCTGCGAAGTTTATGCCGCCGGGCGGAGCCGTCGGATCGGCCCCGCCCGCCGCGGGCGGGCGGGGCCGGAAGCGGCGCCTCAGGCGCCGGCGGGCCCGGGACGGCGCCTCACTCGGCGGACGCGGTCTGCCAGGGGCGGCACAGCCCGAGGAAGGCGCCCACGGCGAGGAGCGCGCACACCAGCTGGACCAGTGCCATCGGTACCGCCGTGTCCTCGCCCGCGATGCCCACCAGCGGCGATGCGATCGCGCCGACCAGGAACGAGGAGGTGCCGAGCAGTGCGGAGGCCGATCCGGCCGCGTGCGGGGTCCGCATCAGGGCCTGCGCGTTGGTGTTCGGCAGGACCACGCCCATCGCCGACATCAGGACGAACAGCGCGGCGGCGATCGGAGTCAGCCCGACCTCCCCGAACACCCCGGTCGACATCAGCAGCAGGGCCACCGCCGCGGCCGTGATGGTCCCGAGGCCGACGGCCAGGACCTTGTCCAGACGGACCCGGCCCACCAGCAGCTTGCCGTTGATCTGGCCGACGAGGATCAGGCCGACCGAGTTGAGCCCGAAGAGCAGGGAGAAGGCCTGCGGCGAGGCCCCGTAGATCTCCTGGATCACGAAGGGCGAGGCGGATATGTAGGAGAAGAGCACGGCGAAGGCGAAGCCGCCGGTCAGGGTGTAGCCGGCGAAGACCCGGTCGCCGAGCAGCCCGCGCATGGTCCGCAGGGCGGAGCCGACGCCGCCGGTGTGCCGCCGCTCGGGCGGCAGCGTTTCGCCGAGGCCGCGCCAGACCATCAGCGTGAGCACCGTGCCGACGACGGTGAGCACGACGAAGACCCCGCGCCAGTCGGCGACGCGCAGCACCTGCCCGCCGATGAGCGGGGCGATGATCGGGGCGGCCCCGGATATGAGCATCAGGGTGGAGAAGAACCGGGCCATCTCGACGCCGTCGTACAGGTCGCGTACGACGGCCCGGGCGATGACGATCGCGGCGGCGCCGGCCAGGCCCTGGATCAGCCGGAAGGCGATCAGCAGCTCGGCGGTCGGGGCGAGCGCGCAGATCGCGGTGGCCAGGACGTAGACGGCCATGCCGATGAGCAGGGGCCGGCGGCGGCCCCACTTGTCGCTCATCGGGCCGATGACGAGCTGGCCCAGGGCCATGCCGGCGAGGCAGGCGGTGAGGGTGAGCTGGATGGTCGCGGCAGGGCTGTTCAGGACATCGGTGACCTGCGGCAGGGCCGGCAGGTACATGTCCATGGACAGCGGGGGGAGGGCGGTGAGCCCGCCGAGTATGAAGGTGACCAGCAGACCCGTGCGGCGTGCGGCCGTCAGGGGCGCTTCGGCGGTGGGGGCGGAGGGCGATTCGGGCGACGAGTCGTGCGAGGCGGCCGTCGCGGGGCCTCTCTCCGACATGCGGAACTCCAGTCTTCTCATCTGATCTACGCACCCCTGACCGACCCATGCTCTCAGCAATCGGAACGTCCGGGGCACGCGGCGTCGTGTGACGTACCCTGCGGCCCCATGGACGAAAGTACGAAGAAGATCGCCGTGGTGACCGGCGCCGGTTCCGGGATCGGCCGCTCCGTGGCGCTGACCCTCGCCGCGGCGGGCTGGGCCGTGGCCGCGGCCGGCCGTCGTGCCGAGCCGCTGGAGGAGACCGCCGAAGCCGCCGGACCGGACGCCGACGTGCTGTGCGTACGGGCGGACGTGAGTGACCCCGACGACGTGACTGCGCTGTTCGAGTCGGTCCGGGCCCGGTACGGGCGTCTCGACCTGCTCTTCAACAACGCGGGCACCTTCGGTCCGGGCGGGGTCCCGCTGGAGGACCTCACCTACGAGGCCTGGCGCTCGGTCGTCGACGTCAACCTCACGGGCTCCTTCCTGTGCGCGCAGGCCGCCTTCCGGCAGATGAAGCGGCAGGACCCGCAGGGCGGCCGCATCATCAACAACGGCTCCATCTCGGCGCACGTGCCGCGCCCGAACTCCATCGCCTACACCGCGACCAAGCACGCGATGACGGGCCTGACCAAGTCCCTCTCGCTGGACGGGCGGCCCTACCGGATCGCCTGCGGCCAGATCGACATCGGCAACGCGGCGACCGAGATGACCGAGCGGATGCAGACCGGCATCCTCCAGGCCAACGGGCAGCTGGCCGCCGAGCCGGTGATGGACGCCGCCGACGTGGCCCGCACGGTCCTGCACATGGCGGAGCTCCCGCTGGAGGCGAACGTGCAGTTCGCGACGGTGATGGCGACCTCGATGCCCTACATCGGCCGCGGCTGAGCCGCGGCCGGACAGCGGGGACAGCGGCGGGATCCGCCGCGGGAACCGCATTGCCAGGCCGAGGGGACGCGGACGATCATGGACGCATGACCGACATCGAGGTACTGCGCTACACCGCCTTCTCCCACGACCCGGACGGCGGCAACCCCGCCGGGGTCGTGCTCGACGCCGCCGGCCTGGACGAGCGCGCCATGCTGGAGATCGCCGCCGGGCTCGGCTACAGCGAGACGGCCTTCCTGACCGCCCCGCCCGAGGGGTTCGGCGGGGAGGAGGGCCGGTCGTTCACGGTGCGCTACTTCAGCCCCAAGGCGGAGGTCCCCTTCTGCGGGCACGCGACCGTGGCCACGGCCGTCGCGCTGGGGGAGCGGATCGGGCCGTGCGAGCTCCTCCTCGCCACCCGGGCGGGGACCGTACCGGTGTCCGTCACCTCCGAGGACGGCCGGCTGCGGGCCACGCTCACCAGCGTCGAGCCGCACACCGAGGAGATCGGCGCGGCGGACCTCGCCGAAGCACTGGCCGCCCTGGACTGGCCCGAGGCCGACCTGGACCCGGCGTTCCCGCCCGCGATCGCCTACGCCGGGGCCCGGCACCTGGTGATCGGCGCCCGCACCCGGGCCCGGCTCGCCGGCCTCGCCTACGACTTCGCCCGGCTGGAGGCCCTGATGCGGCGCCTGGACCTCACCACGGTCCAGCTGGTGCACCGGGCCGGCCCGGCCGAGTTCCACGTCCGCGACCCCTTCCCGGTGGGCGGCGTGGTCGAGGACCCCGCCACGGGAGCCGCCGCGGCCGCCTTCGGCGCGTACGCCCGCGAGCGCGGCCTGGTCCCGGCGGACGCGGTCCTCACGCTCCACCAGGGCGCGGACATGGGCCGGCCCGGGGTCCTCACGGTGGAACTGCGCGAAGGCGACCCGCGGGTGCGGGTGAGCGGCGAGGGCGTCCGCATCCCGTGAGCGAATCCATCGGCCCGGTGTTGAGGGTGATCGGATGCGCCGAGGCGGACCTGCCCGCAGGGCCGGCCCGGCAGGTCGCCGAGCTGGAGGCCGCGGTCTGGCCGGGATCCTCGCCCGGGCACGATCCGGCGCTCACGCCGCGCACGATGCTGCTCGTGGACGGCGCCGGGACGGTGGCCGCCGCGCTCTCGCTGCTGTACAAGCCGGTCCCGCTGGCGGGCCGGACGTACCGGGCCGCCGGACTCAGCTCCGTCGTCGCACGGCCGGAGCTGCGCGGCCGCGGGCTCGGCGGCCGGCTGGTCGCGGCGGCCCGCGCCGAACTGGCGGCGGACCCGGCCGTGGACCTGGCGCTGTTCAGCTGCGACCGGCCCCTGGCGGCGTTCTACGAGGCGGCCGGGTTCGAAGTGCTGCCCGGCACGGTCCTGGTGGGCGGGACCCCCGAGGAGCCGCTGGCCACCGACCACCCCGGCTTCGACAAGGTGGTGCTCGCGGCCTTCTTCACGGACGGCCCCGGCCGGGACCGCGCCGCCTTCACGGGCGTCCGCGTCCCGCTCCACCCCGGAGACACCGACAGGCTGTGGTGAGAGCCCGGAAAGCCCTCACCACAGCCTGTCGTCGGCAGCGGCCCGCCCGCGCCCTCAGCTGGCGGGCGCGGAGTCCGAGTCCGCGGGCCGCACCTTCGGCGCGCCCGCCGGACGGCCCCGGTCGACCAGGAACAGCGTCAGCACGGGCACCAGGTACAGCAGCCACACCGTGAGCTGCAGGACGGTGGGGTCGGGCTGGAAGTTGAAGACGCCCTTGAGCAGGGTCCCGTACCAGCTGTCCGGCGGGACCGTCTCGCTGATGTCGAAGGCCTTGTCGCCCAGGCCGCCCAGGAAACGGGCCTCCTGGAGGTCGTGCACCCCGTACGCGAGCACGCCCGCGGCCACGACCACCAGCATGGCGCCGGTCCACCGGAAGAACTTGGCCAGATTGATCTTCAGCGTGCCCCGGTAGAAGAGGTAGCCGAGCAGGATCGCCGTGGCGATGCCCAGCAGCACACCGATCAGCGGAGCCGAGGAACCCTCGCCGCTGGCCCGTACCGACGCCCACACGAACAGCGCCGTCTCCAGGCCCTCCCGGCCGACGGCCAGGAAGGCGGTGGCGACCAGCGCCCCGGTGCCCATGGCCAGCGCCGTGTCGAGCTTGCCGTGCAGATCGGCCTTCAGATGCCGCGCGGTGCGCTTCATCCAGAAGACCATCCACGTCACCAGACCCACCGAGATGATCGACAGGGTGCCGCCGAGCAGCTCCTGCGCCTCGAAGGTCAGCTCCTGGGTGCCGAATTCGAGCATCGCGCCGAAGGCGAGGGAGATCCCGCAGGCGATCGCGATGCCCAGCCACACGGGACGCAGGGCGTCCCGGCGGCCGGTCTTCACCAGGTAGGCGACGAGGATGCAGACGACCAGGCTGGCCTCCAGCCCCTCGCGCAGGCCGATCAGATAGTTGCCGAACACGGCGGTTGTTCCTCTCCGGCGGGGACTACGCGAACAGCGTCCGGCCCCACCAGTCGTCCTTGTCACGGACGCCCGGCGGGACGGCGAAGACGGCCGAACCCACGTGCTGGATGTATTCGTTGAGGCCGTCGGACTTGGCCAGGTTGCGCTGGATCGGGATGAAGCCCTTGCGTATGTCGCGCTGGTAGGCGAGGAAGAACAGGCCCGCGTCCAGGCGGCCCAGTCCGTCCGTGCCGTCGGTGAAGGAGTAGCCGCGGCGCAGGATCGTCGCACCGCTGTTGGTGTCCGGGTGCGCGAGGCGGACGTGGGACTCCGGCTTCATCGCCTTCAGGAACGGCTCGTCGCGCTCCTTGGACTTGCCGACCGGGGCACCCTCGCCCTTGTCGCGGCCGAAGATGTCCTCCTGCTCCTGGAGCGGGGTGCGGTCCCAGGTCTCGATGTTCATCCGGATCCGGCGCGCCACCAGGTACGAGCCGCCGGTCAGCCAGTCACTGCCGTCGCCCGCGCCGACCCACACGTGCTTGTCCAGGGCCGCCGCGTCGGTGCCGGAGATGTTCCGGGTGCCGTCCTTGAAGCCCATCATGTTGCGCGGGGTCTGCTCGTCGGGCGTGGTCGACGAGGTCTTGCCGAAGCCGAGCTGCGACCAGCGCATCGCGGTGCGGCCGAAGCCGATGCGGGCCAGCTGGCGGATCGCGTGCACGGCGACCTGCGGGTCGTCGGCGCAGGCCTGGACGCAGAGGTCGCCCCCGGAGCGGGCCGCGTCCAGGTTGTCGCCGGGGAAGAGCTCCAGGTCCACCAGCGCCTCGGGACGCTTGCCCTCCAGGCCGAACCGGCCCTTGGCGAACAGGCCCGGCCCGAAGCCGATGGTCAGCGTGAGCCGGGAGGCCTTCAGGCCCAGTGCCTCGCCCGTGTCGGTGGGCGGGGCCTCCGGCAGGCCCTCGTGGACGTCGCCGACCGGCAGACCGGCCGTCATCAGGCGGGCCGCCGCGGTCCACTCCTTGAGGAGCTTGACCAGCTCCTCGCGGTCCTTCGTCTTCACGTCGAAGGCCGCGAAGTGCAGGCGGTCCTGCACGGCGCTCGCGATACCGGCCTGGTGCTCGCCGTGGAACGGCACGGCCGCGCCGGCGGACGCCGCCGAGACCATGTCCGGGCCGCCGCCGAACGCGGCGACGGCACCGCCGGCCGCGGCGGCACCGAGCGCGAACCCGGCCCCGCCCCAGCCCAGCACCGCACGCCGTGAGGGCGCGGAAGCGCCACTGTCTTCCGGAGACTGCTGCGCAGCCGAGTCCGACTCGGTCATCATGCTCTCCCGCCTGCTTCCGTCTCTGCCGGTTACTTGGTGACCGCGGCGGCGAGCTTGGAGAGCGGCTCGGCGAGCGCGTTCACGCCGTCCGAGAGCTCCTTGCGCTCCGGCTCGCCGACCTTGTCGTACGAGGTGAACTCGTAGGTGGTCTGGTCGGCGCGGTACTTGTCCAGAAGGGTGTTCAGGGCCGTGAACTGGGTGTCGAGCTGCTTGACCAGCTCCGGGTCGTTCTTCGAGGCGATCGGCTTGAGCAGCTCGTACGCCTTCTGGGCGCCCTCGACGTTGGCCTTGAAGTCGACGAGGTCGGTGCGCGAGTAGCGCTCCTCCTCGCCGGTGACCTTGCCGGTGGCGACCTCGTCCAGGAGCTCCTTGGCGCCGTTGGCGATCGAGGTCGGGGTGATCTCCGCCTGGCCGACCTTCTTCTGCCAGTCGGTCAGGTCCGTGATCAGGGTGTCGGCGAGCTTCTTGTCGTTGTCGTCGATCTTGTTGTCGGCCCACAGGGACTTCTCCAGACGGTGCCAGCCCGTCCAGTCCTTCGCCGGGTCCTGGCCGGCCTCCAGGCCGTCCTCGCGGACGTCGACCTTCGGGTCGATGTCGCCGAAGGACTCGGCGACCGGCTCGGTGCGCTCCCAGCCGATGCGCGAGCCCGCGTACAGCTTCTTCGCGCCCTCGACGTCGCCGGCCTTGACGGCGTCCGCGAAGGCCTGCGCCTTGGGGAGGGTCTCCTCGGCCTGCTGGACCACGTACGCGCGGTAGGCGGCGACCGCGGCGTCCATCTCGGGGGAGCGCTTCTCGCCGCCGCCCTGGCCGGTGGCCTTGACCTTCTGGGAGATGCCGTCGCCCTTCATGCCGGGCTTGCAGACGATCTCGTAGTCGCCCGCCTTGATCTCGGCGGTGATGGAGGCCTTGGTGCCGGGGCCGATGTTCTCGCGCTCGGTCACGATGCGGGCGTCCGGGAAGAGGACGTAGACCTCGGTGACCTTGGAGCCCTTGTTCTCGACGTCGAGCTGCACCTTGCCGGAGGGGAACTCCGTCTTCGAGACCTCGCAGGCGCTGTCGGACGCCGTCACCTTGATCGCACCCTCGCTGCCCGCGTCGCTCTTCTGGGAGCAGCCGGTGACGGCGGTCAGAGCGGCCGCCACGGAGGCGGCGGCGATGACGGTGAGGCGAGCGGGGCGCATAGGGGGCTCCTGGCGTCGGACGTGAGGGGCCGCCCCGTGGAGGGAGAGGCCGATGAGGCGGACCTAACTTAACCGAGGCTTACCTCACCCATACCCCCGCGTACCGTGATTCAGCTCATACCTCCTCGCGCCGGACACGGCCCGGTCACGAGACCTCCATGGCAATGCCATGGTGAGGTCAAGCGGAGGTCAAGCCCGGATGGGGACCACCAGCGGGGCCCCGGTACGCGGGTGCGGGAGCACCTCCACCGGCTGGCGGTAGACCCGGCTCAGCAGCCCGCCCTCGAACACCTCGGCCGGCGGGCCGTCCGCGGCGATCCGCCCGTCGTGCAGCACGGCCGCCCGGTCCGCGTAGGCGGCGGCCAGCCCCAGATCGTGCAGGACGACGACGACCGCGTCCCCGGCCGCGGCCCGCTCCCGGCAGATGCGCAGCACGAGCTCCTGATGGCGCAGGTCCAGGGCGGCGGTCGGCTCGTCGAGCAGCAGCAGCGGGGCCCGCTGGGCCAGTACGCGGGCCAGCGCGACCCGGGCCCGCTCGCCACCGGAGAGGGCGGAGAAGGGGCGCGCGGCGAAGTCCGTGACCTCGGTGGCGGCCATGGCGAGGGCCACCGCCTCCTCGTCGGCCTCGGCGAGCGGGGTGCCGGCCCAGGGCGCGCGGCCCATCCGTACGACGTCCTCCACCGGAAAGGGGAAGGACAGTGCGGCCGACTGGGGGAGTACGGAGCGGCGCAGCGCGAGATCCGGCGCGCTCCAGTCGCCCACCGGGCGGCCGTCGATCCGGATCACCCCGGAGGCGGCGGGCAGGTCGGCGGCGAGCGCGCCCAGCAGTGTGGACTTGCCGGCGCCGTTCGGGCCGACGAGCGCCAGCACCTCGCCGGCCCGGGCGGTCAGGTCGATCCCGGCGAGCACCTCGCGCTGCCCGAGCCGCAGGTGCAGGTCCACGGCCTCGGCGACGGCGTCGCCGGGGGCGGGCCGGGCCGGTACGGTCCTGCGCGCGCGGGTGAGGAGCCCGGTCGTGAGCAGCCCCGACAGCCTGCCGGTCATGCCCAGCCTCCTTGCTTGCGACGGGTGCGGCGCAGCAGCCAGAAGAAGAACGGGCTGCCGAGCAGGGCGGTCAGTACACCGAGGGGCAGCTCGGCGGGCTGGGCGAGGGTCCGGGCGGCCAGGTCGCCCGCGACCAGGACGACGGCGCCGGCGAGGGCGCTGCCGGGGACCAGGAAGCGGTGGCCGGGGCCGTTGGCCATGCGCAGCAGGTGCGGGACGAGCAGGCCGATGAAGGTGATGACACCGGCGACGGCGACGGCGGCCGCGGTGAGCAGCGCGACGACCAGGATGAGGGCCAGGCGCAGCCGTTCGACGTCGATGCCGAGGTGGCGGGCGGGCCGTTCGCCGAGGGAGAGGAGATCGAGCCGGCGGGAGTAGAGCGGGGCGACGAGCAGGCCGGCGACGGCGCAGGGCAGCACGGCGAGGACCTTGGGCCAGGTGGCCTGGGCGAGGGAGCCGAGCTGCCAGAAGGTGATCTGGTTGACCTGGCCGCTGTCCGCGAAGAAGACGAACAGGCCGATGAGGGCGCCGGCGAAGGCGTTGACGGCGATGCCGGTGAGGATGAGGGTGACGACCTCCGTCCGCCCGCCGTTGCGGGAGAGCAGGTAGACCGAGCTGACGGTGGTCAGGCCCGCGACGAACGCGCAGACGGTGATCGTCCAGTTGCCGAAGAAGCTGAGGCCGAGGCCGATGGCGGCGACCGCGCCGACGGCGGCGCCGGCCGAGATGCCGATGACGCCGGGCTCGGCGAGGGGGTTGCCGAAGACGCCCTGCATGAGCGCGCCGGCGCAGCCGAGGCTGGCGCCGACGAGCAGGGCGAGCACGACGCGGGGGAGGCGGACGTTCCACAGCACGCTCTCGCCGACGCGGTCGAGGGGGGCGCCGCCGAGGCCGAGGTGGTGCCGGACGGAGGCGAGGACGTCGGCGAGGGGGATGTCGTAGGCGCCGACTCCTGCGGAGAGCAGGGCGAGGAGGGCGAGGGCGGCGACGAGGGCGGTGGTGAGGAGTGCGGGTCTGCGGGTGCGGGTGCGGTCGCGCTCGGGTTTGTGCGGCTCGGGCTTCGCCGTGGTGGGGGCGGTTCCGCCGGGGCCGGGCGCGCGCCGGGGCGTCTCCTCGGACGCCGAACGTGACGAGGGGTCGGAAAGCTCGACGGCAGTGCGTTCGGCGCCCTGCGGGGAGCGCCCCGGCACACACCCGGCCCCGTCGGAACCGCGGGGGTGCGGCGGCGCGCTCCCGGTCGCCTCGGAGCTACGTGTGGGTCGCGCTGAAATGCTCCCGGTCGGCTCGGAGTTGCTTGTGGGTCGCGCCGCGGTTTCGTCGGTGGTGGGCAGGTCCTTGGCTGCCGGGTCGTGGAGGGTCACCTCAGGCGGCCTTGCCGTAGAGCTGGGTGACCAGGGAGGAGAGGACCTGGTCGGTGCGCGGGCCGTAGTTGAGGAGGACGCCGTCGTCGACCGTGACCACGCGGCGGTCCATGCCGGCCGGGGTCTGGGCGACGCCCGGGATCTTCACCAGGCCGTCGATGCCGCCGACCGACTCCAGGCCCTTGGACATGACGAGGATCGCGTCGGGGGCCGCGGCCGCCAGGGCCTCGCTGGTGATGGGGGTGAAGTCCTTGCCGAGCCCGGAGTCCTTGCCGGTGTCGACCGCGCCGGCCGCCTCCAGCAGTGAGGCGGCGCCGGAGTCCGAACCGCCCAGCAGGTAGACGGAGGCGGTGCCGCGCAGGTAGAGGAAGGCCACCCGGGGCTTCTTGCCGGAGGTGGCCGGGATGTCCTTGCGGACGGTGGCGATCCGGTCGGCGGTGCGCTGGTTGAGCTGCGCGCCGGCCTCCTTGACGCCGAGCGCCGCGGCGATCGTGTCGATCCGCCTCGGTACGTCGTCCAGGGACTTGGCCGGGGTCACCACCAGGACGGGGATGCCGGCATCGCGGATCTGCTGGATCGCTTCCCCCGGGCCGCTGGTGGTCTCCGCGATGACGAGGGTTGGACGCAGGGACAGGACGCTCTCGGCGGAGACGTCGTGTCCACGTGTCACCACCGGTAGCCGGGCGGCCTGTTCGAAGGTGGCCGTGATGTCCCTCGCGACGACCTGCCGGCCGAGACCCAGCGTGTGGACGATCTCGTTGAGGCTGCCGCTCAGCGGGACGACCCGGTCCGCGGAGGTGACCGTGACCTGGGCGCCGTCGGCCGAGGGCACCGTGACCGGCAGGGCCGGCTGTGGCGCCGGGAGCGGTTCCAGCCGGTCGGGGACCGCGGCTGCGCCGGGGGCGGATGAGCCCGGGGTGGTGGCCGTACCTCCGCAGGCCGTCAGCGCGAGTGCCAGTGCTGCCACGGCAACTGCGAGGCGGGGGAAGCGGTGTGACGCGGCGGGCGTAGGCACGAAGGCACCGTCCTGATCGTCCGACTGAGGTTCTGGAGACCGGGGGGTGTTCATCCGGTCAGGGTTAGCTTAGGTTAGCCTAACCTTGCTTGCTAGCCCTGAGGAGGGGGCATTCATGCCCACGAGACCCGTCCGTACGTTCGCCGTCGCCCTGTTGGCGGCCCTGCTGGGTGCCCTGCTCCCGGCGACCGCCGCGCAGGCGGGCACCGTACAAGGGGGCCGTCTCGACTGGGGCATCAAATCGTCCTTCCAGAGTTATGTCACGGGTCCGGTGGCAAAAGGCGGCTTCAAGCTGAAGAGCGGTGCCGCCACCGTCGGCGGCAGCCTCTTCCGCTTCCACTCCGCGGCCGGCTCCTACGACCCCGGCTCCGGCACCTTCGAGGCCTCCTACTCGGGCGGGGTGTCCTTCCAGGGCCACCAGAAGCCCGACGGCGTCCACGAGCTGGACATGACCATCAGCCGCCCGACCGTCAAGATCTCCGGCGGCAAGGGCACCCTGTACGTGGACGTCTCCAGCAAGGCCAAGGACAGCGGCGCGGTCACCGACCAGTCGCAGGTCGCCTTCGCCTCGCTCGGCGTCGGCGGCATCAACATGAAGGGCGGCGCCGGCCCGCTGTCCCTCACCAACATCCCGGCCACCCTCACCGCGGAAGGCGCCAAGGCCTTCGCCGGGTACTACGGCGCCGGCACCCAGCTCGACCCCGTCTCGCTCACCGCCGACGTCAAGGCCGCCCCGGTCGCCGCGCCCGCGCCGTCGGCCCCGGCCGCGCAGCCGAGCGCCACCGCGCAGACCCCGCAGGCGCCGGGCGCCTTCGCCGACGCCGCCGTCGACTGGGGGGTGCGCCGCACCTTCCGCGAGTACGTCACCGGCTCGGTCGGCCAGGGCGGGTGGACCCTCGCCGAGGGGGCCCAGGACGGTGGCGCGCTCTTCCGCTTCCCGCAGGGCAAAGGCTCGTTCGACGGGGCGAAAAGCACGCTCGACGCGGCCTTCGCCGGAACCGTCCGGTTCACCGGCGCCCACCTCGACCTCACCCTCGGCAGGATGAGCGTGAAGGTGGAGAACGGCAAGGGAATCCTGTCCGCGGACGTCACCACCGGCGGTGCGACGAAGAACGCCGTCCCGCTCGTGGAGTTCGACGCCGCGGGTCTGAAGACCGAGGGCAAACTGGCCGCCCTGACCGAAGCCCCGGCCACCCTCACCGAGGGCGGCTCCCAGGCCTTCAACTCCATGTACAAGGCCGGCACCGAGATGGACCCCGTCTCGCTCGCCGTCGCCCTGGACTCCACCGCCCGGCTGCCCGCCCTGCCCGACCTGGGTTCGACGGCCTCGCCCGCCCCCGCCGCCCCCGCGGCCGCGTCGCCGTCCGCCGGGTCCGCTCCCGCCGCGAAGGCCGAGGAGTCCTCGGACACCGGGCTCTTCATCGCCCTCGCCGTGGCCGTCCTGGTCCTGGCCGGCGGCGGCGCCTTCCTGGCCGTGCGCAAGCGGCGTACGGCAGCCGCTGCCTCGCCGGCGCCGACCGACGCGCCCCGGTAGCACCCCCTCCCCCTCCCCCTCCCCCTCCCCCTCCCCCTCCCCCTCCCTCTCCCCTTCCCCGTCCCCCTGGTCCTTCAGGAGTACCCAGTCATGTCGTCCATCCGACGCCCGATCTCCCTCGCGGCCGCGGTCCTGACCGCCGCGGCGCTCGGCGCCACCGCCTTCGCCCTGCCCGCCACCGCCGCGGGCGGCCCGCCCACCGAACCGATGAAGATCACCGGCGGCACCCTCGACTGGGGTGTGCTCGCCAGCTACCGCGCCTACGTGACCGGCATGGCCAAGGGCACCATCACCGTCGCGGACGGGGCCGAGCAGAACAAGGACGGCACCCTGCGCTTCGGCGCGCCGACCGGTGCGTACGAGCCGGCCAACGGGCACGTGGTGAAGGCCGCCTTCAAGGGCAGCGTCACCTTCTCCTCGCCCGCCCCGCCGGCCGGCCACGGCTTCGAGGTCAAGCTCTCGGACTTCCGTATCGACACCGGGACCAAGAAGCTCACCGCGGACGTCACCAAGGGCGGCGCGACCACCCAGGACGTGCCGCTGGCCGCCGTGGCCTTCGCCGGCCAGACGATGGACAACCTGGGGACCACGCTCACCGCGGAAGCCGCGGACGCCCTCGGCTACCCGGGCTACAAGGACAAGGCGGGCGACCCGCTCACCGCGAAGCTGCAGTTCGAGAAGCCCGCCCCCGAGCCCACCCCGGAGAACACCACCAAGAACCCGACGCCTCCGGCCGACGACACGCAGAAGGTGCTCAGCGGCAGGCTGACGTGGGGTGTGAAGGAGTCCTTCCGCACATACGTGCTGAGCGCGGGCTCGATCACCCCGGCCAGCGGCGCCGCCAAGAACGGCGACACCTTCGACTTCGCCTTCGGCAAGGGCGACCTGGACGTCAAGAAGCAGAAGCTGAACGCCTCCTTCCAGGGCAACCTCCGCTTCCAGTACGCGGCCCACGGCATCGACATGACCTTCGGCGACCCGCGCGTCGAGGCCACCGGCAAGACCGGCACCCTCTACGTGGACGTCAAGAACGCCTCCGGCGCCAAGACGGGCCTTCGCTTCGCCACGCTCGACCTGTCGAAGACCGACTACAAGACCAGGAACGGCGTCCTGGCGCTGAACGCGGTCCCGGCGGCCTTCACCGCCGAGGGCGCGGCCGCCTTCGCCAACGCCACCACCGGGTCCATGTACAAGGCGGGCGACCCGATGGATCCGCTCACCTTCGCCGTGGCGGTGGACAAGGACGCCACCCTGCCGAGCGCCGGCGGTACGACGGGCGGCTCGAACGGAGGCGCCGCCGGCGGAACCGGCGGCACCACGGGCGGTACGGGCAGCACGGTCGGCGGCGGCTCCTCCACCGGCGGCTCCGCCGTCGGCGGCAACCTCGCCGACACCGGCGCCGAGATCCCGGCCGGGGCCCTGCTCACCACCTCCGGCGTGGTGATCGCGGCCGGCGCGGGCGCGGTGTACCTCGCGCGCAGGCGGCGTACGTCCCAGGTCTGAGCCGTGCTTGAATTCCCGCGTGAACGATCTCGACGTGTTGAAGGTCTTCTGCGCGGGTGACGGCCGCTTCGGCAACCTGCTCGGCGTCGTACGCGACGGCCGGACCTGCCCCGACGATGCGTCACGGCAGGCGCTGGCCGCCGAACTCGGCTACAGCGAGACGGTGTTCGTCGACGACCCCG
This sequence comes from Streptomyces spororaveus, assembly GCF_016755875.1. Classification (NCBI taxonomy): domain Bacteria; kingdom Bacillati; phylum Actinomycetota; class Actinomycetes; order Kitasatosporales; family Streptomycetaceae; genus Streptomyces; species Streptomyces spororaveus. Next base: position 5,945,923 of record NZ_BNED01000005.1, read on the forward strand.
AGCGCGGGGTCGTCGACATCCGCACCCCCGGCACGCGCATGTCCTTCGCGGGGCATCCGCTGGTCGGGGCCGCGTGGTTGCTGGACATAGAGGAGCTCCAGCCGCCCGCCGGATCCGTATGGGCCCGGGACGACGGGGAGTTCACCTGGATCACGGCCCGCCCCGAGTGGGTCGAGGGCAAGCGCACCGAGCAGTACGCATCCGTCGCCGAGGTCGAGGCGCTGCCCGCCCCGCCGCCCGGCGAGGGCTGGCTGTACGCCTGGGCCTGGGAGGACGAGGCCGCCGGCCGCGTACGGGCCCGGGGCTTTCCGCGCCGCCCCGACGGGATCATCACCGAGGACGAGGCCACGGGCTCGGCCGCGATCCTGCTGACGGCCCAGCTGAACCGTGCCCTGAACATCACCCAGGGCGCCGGCTCCCAGATCCTCACCGCCCCCGGCCCGGACGGCACGGTGGAGATCGGCGGCCGCGTCCGCTTCGCCCCGAGCCCTCACCCGGACCCGGACCCGGACCGGATCTGACCCACCGCCTCTGGGTATTTCGCGCAGGGGAAGTGAGTACGCCGGCGCTGATGCCGCCACCGGCTGGCGCGGTGCAATGGCGGCATGACGAAGACTTCGGTGACCCGCCGCCCCGACGAGCGGCGGCAATGGCTGCCGGTGGCGGCGCTCTTCACCGTGCTGGGCCCGGTGGCCGTGTGGTGCGGCCGGGCGACCTCCTACCTGCCCGGCTTCCCGCCCGGGCTGGTCTGGTTCTACGCCCTCCCGGTGGCGATGGTGGCCTTCACCTGGATCCCGCCGCGGACCGACGCGCAGCGCGGGCGGCGGCTCGCGGTCGGGAGCGCAGGCTGCCTCCTGGCCTTCTTCTACCCCCACCTGGTCCTCGTCACGATCCTCACGCTCTGGGGGTTCTCGGGCGGCTGACACGGGGTGCGCAGCGCCGGATCTTTTACCGACAATGCGTCGGGAACTCATTGACTTAGGCAAACCTAAGTAGGAAGATCGGGCATGGCGGCACGGCCCGCCGCGCCTGTTTCCTCTTCCTGGAGGTCCGCCTTGGACGCCTTCTCTACGGTCATCCGCGTCGCCTCGCACGAGCAGCACACCGAGGCGGAGACGTCGACCTTCATGAGCGACCTGCTGGGTGGGCGGCTCGGCGTGGACGCCTACACGCGCTACACCGAGCAGCTGTGGTTCGTGTACCGGGCCCTGGAGGACGCGGCCGAATCCCTCAAGGACGACCCGGTGGCAGGCCCGTTCATCCGGCCCGAGCTGATGCGCGTGGGCGAGATCGAGCGCGACCTCGCCCACCTGGTGGGCCCGGACTGGCGCGAGAGTGTGGCGGCCCTGCCCGCGACGCGCGCCTACGCCGAGCGCGTGGCGCAGTGCGCCGCCGAGTGGCCGGGCGGGTACGTGGCCCACCACTACACCCGCTACCTGGGCGACCTCTCCGGCGGCCAGATCATCCGCGACAAGGCGGAGCGCACCTGGGGCTTCGAGCGCAAGGGCGACGGCGTCCGGTTCTACGTCTTCTCGGACATCTCCAACCCGGCCGCCTTCAAGCGGACCTACCGTGAGCTGCTGGACGCCATAGCCGCGGACGACCTGGAGAAGCAGCGCATCATCGACGAGTGCAAGCGCGCCTTCGACTTCAACGGCGCGGTCTTCCGCGAGCTGGGCGAGCAGTTCCCGCTCAGCGCGTAAGGGGTGGTACACGACCGGGCCCGGTGCACAGGTGCACCGGGCCCGGTCGTGTGCGCGCGGAGAGCGCCGGAACGCCTACGGCAGGGTCAGGATCTCCGCGCCGGAGTCCGTGACCACCAGCGTGTGCTCGAACTGCGCGGTCCGCTTGCGGTCCTTCGTGACGACCGTCCAGCCGTCCTCCCACATGTCGTACTCGTGGGTGCCCAGGGTCAGCATCGGCTCGATCGTGAAGGTCATGCCGGGCTCGATGACCGTGGTGGCGTGCGGGCTGTCGTAGTGCGGGACGATCAGACCGGAGTGGAAGGACGAGTTGATGCCGTGCCCGGTGAAGTCCCGGACCACGCCGTAACCGAAGCGCTTCGCGTACGACTCGATGACCCGGCCGATGATGTTGATCTGACGGCCCGGCTTGACGGCCTTGATGGCCCGGTTCAGCGCCTCCCGGGTGCGTTCCACCAGCAGCCGCGACTCCTCGTCCACCTCCCCGCACAGGTACGTCGCGTTGTTGTCGCCGTGCACGCCGCCGATGTACGCGGTCACGTCGAGGTTCACGATGTCGCCGTCGCGCAGGACGGTGGAATCGGGGATTCCGTGGCAGATGACCTCGTTCACGGAGGAACACAGCGACTTCGGGAAGCCCCGGTAGCCGAGCGTCGAGGGGTAGGCCCCGTGGTCGCACATGTACGCGTGGGCGACCCGGTCGAGCTCGTCGGTGGTCACCCCCGGCGCGATCAGCTTCGCGGCCTCCTCCATCGCCTGGGCGGCGATCCGGCCGGCGATGCGCATGGCCTCGATGGTCTCGGCCGTCTGCACCTCCGGTCCGGTGTACGGAGTGGGTGCGGGCTTGCCCACGTACTCGGGCCGACGGATGTTTCCGGGAACGGAACGGACGGGAGAGAGCTCGCCTGGTACGAGCAGCGACTGGCCAGACATGCGAGCGAGTGTATCCAGCGGGGATGGGGCAGCATGGCGGGACGGAGCGGTACGAGAGGAGCCCGACGACGATGGCCCTGTTCAAGAAGCGTCAGGTGGGCAAACCCGGCGAGTGGTACTACTGCCTGGTCCACAAGAAGGTCGAGGAAGGCCCCGACTGTCCGGCCAAGGACCGGTTCGGGCCGTACGGAACCCCGGAGGAGGCGAACCACGCCATGGAGACGGCGCAGGAACGCAACCTCGAATGGCAGAACGACCCCAAGTGGAACGACAGGACCCGCGAGGACGAAGAGGGTACGGCCGGTACGGGCGGGGCGTAGTCCCTACCAGCGGCTGGGCGGCGGCGCGGTCAGCTGATCGGCCAGCCGCGCCAGCCGGTCCCGGAACCGGCGCGGGCCCCGCTGCGCCGGCATGCCGTTCTCCCCGGCCGCCGCGCTGACCAGGTGCTGCACGGTGTCCAGATCCATCCCGTCGTCCCGGCCCGCCGCCCCTGCCGGTACCGACAGCGCGTCGTGGGCGAGGGCGCCCAGCTCCCGGTCCCCGCCGTCCAGGGACAGTACGGTCGCCCCCGCGCGCCGGGCGTCGTGGACGCGCTCCAGCAGCCCCGCACCCGGCGTCCCGGGCGCCACCACCAGCAGCGTGTGCCCGCGCCGGGCCGCCGCCAGCCGGCCCAGCCCGACCGACAGGTGCGGCGGCTCCCCGGGCCGTACGCGGTGGCGTACGAGCGTGGGCGCGAGCTCCGGCCGGCCCGACCAGGCGGCCTCGTCGACCAGGTGCGCGGCCAGATGCCAGGGCTCGTAGCCCTCGGTCCCCACCAGCAGCAGGTGACCGCCGGCCGGCACCACGGACCGGCGCAGCGATCCGGCGAAGCGGCGCGCGGCACCCGGCCACTGCGTACCGGCGAGCACCTCGCGCAGCAGCGCGACCCTCACGGCGTCCATATCGGCATCCTGCACCATGCGGACGACACGGGGGAGCGGTTCCCTCCCCTTCGACTGTGGGCTACCCGGCAGTACGCTCGCCCCCATGACTTCCTCAGACAACACGCAGAAGCCGCCGGTCAAGGACCCGTGGGAGCTGCCGGACGTGTCCGGCCTCGTCGTCGGCGTCCTCGGCGGCACCGGTGACCAGGGCCGGGGCCTGGCCTACCGGCTCGCCAGGGCCGGCCAGAAGGTGATCATCGGCTCCCGCGCCGCGGACCGCGCGCAGACCGCGGCCGACGAGCTGGGCCTCGGCGTGGAGGGTGCGGACAACGCCGAGTGCGCGCGCCGCAGCGACATCGTCATCATCGCGGTGCCGTGGGAGGGCCACGCCAAGACCCTCGAAGCGCTGCGCGAGGACCTCGCGGGCAAGCTCGTGGTGGACTGCGTGAACCCGCTCGGCTTCGACAAGCAGGGCGCCTACGCCCTCCAGGTCGAAGAGGGCAGCGCCGCCCAGCAGGCCGCCGCCCTGCTCCCGGACTCCCGCGTCACCGCCGCCTTCCACCACCTCTCGGCCGTCCTGCTCCAGGACGAGTCGATCGACGAGATCGACACCGACGTGATGGTCCTCGGCGAGGTCCGCGCCGACACGGACATCGTCCAGGCCCTGGCCGCCCGTATCCCGGGCATGCGGGGCGTCTTCGCGGGCCGCCTGCGCAACGCCCACCAGGTCGAGTCGCTGGTGGCCAACCTGATCTCCACCAACCGCCGCTACAAGGCCCACGCGGGCCTGCGCGTCACGGACCTCTGACCCGGCCCGCACACCGCACCCGACGTCACGTCACCCGGATGGATCGACGGCGTCCTTACGGCAGCACTGCGGGGCATGGGGGACACTGGAGGGGCTCGACCCCGTTCAGTGTTTCCGAGGAGCTCTTCCCATGCCCCGCCTTGCCGTCTTCGCCATTGTCGTCTGCGCCTGTGCGGTGGTCGCGGCCGTCGTCGCCTTCGTCGAGGGCAGCTTCCTCGGGATCGTCTGGGTGCTGCTGGCCGGCCTCACGTCCAACATGGCCTGGTACTACCTGCGCAAGGCGAAGGCCGAGAAGGCCTCCGCCGCGCGCAACGCGATCTAGGTCAGTCCTGCGGGGTCGGGCAGAAGCCCGACGCGTCGCGCCAGAAGGTGTACAGCTCGCGTCCGCAGGACGCCTCCGTCCCGGTCACGCCGAGGGAGTCCAGCAGGCCGTAGACCACGTCGAAGAAGAACGTGTTGACGGCCGGGACCCACAGCAGCGCGAAGACGGCGATCAGGCCGAACTGCGCCAGCGGCTCCACCTCGCGGCGCACCCGGTACGACAGCCAGGGCTCGATGACCCCGTAGCCGTCGAGGCCCGGAACCGGCAGGAAGTTCAAGATCGCCGCCGTGACCTGCAGCAGGGCGAGGAAGGCGAGCGCGAAACGGAACGCCAGCGGCACCCCGTCGAGGGCGTCCAGCCAGAACGGGGCCGTGCACACCACCGCGAAGGCCGCGTTGGTCAGCGGGCCCGCCGCCGAGATGAGGCTGTGCTTCCAGCGGCCCTGGATCCGGTTGCGCTCGATGAACACCGCGCCGCCGGGCAGGCCGATGCCGCCCAGGATCACGAAGACCACCGGCAGCACGATGCTGAGCAGGGCGTGCGTGTATTTGAGTGGATTCAGTGTCAGATAGCCCTTTGCGCCCACCGTGAGGTCACCGCCGTGCAGGGCGGTGCGGGCGTGCGCGTACTCGTGCAGGCACAGGGAGACGATCCACGCCGACGTCACGAAGAGGAACACGGCGAGTCCGGCGCTCGCCGCGTACCCGGTCCACACCGCCCAGCCCGTGACGGCCATGATCGCGACGATGCCGACGAATACCGAACTGATCTGCCGCTCTCCGCGGCTGCCCTGATGACCCATGCGGGGAAACCTATCCCGCGGGCACGGCGGAAAACGGTGCGGGTCCGGGGCCGGGTGCAGGCGACAATGGGCCGGTGCATTACGCGATCCTCGGTACCGCCCAGGCCATCCACGACGACGGGACCCCCGTGGCCGTCGGCGGAGCGCGCCTGCGGGCGCTCCTGACCGCGCTCGCGCTGCGGCCGGGACGGGTGGTGCCCACCCGGCTGCTCGTCGCCGAGGTGTGGGACGGCGACCCGCCGGCCGACGCGGTGGCCGCCCTGCAGGCGCTCGTCGCCCGGCTGCGGCGGGCGCTCGGGCACACCGCCGTGCGGTCCGCGGAGGGCGGCTACCAGCTGGCCGCCGAGCGGGAGGACGTCGACCTGTACCGCTTCGAGCGGCTGGTCCGCGACGGCGCCCGGTCACCGGACCCGGCCGACGCGGCGGCCCTGTACGAGGAGGCCCTCGCCCTGTGGCGCGGACCGGCCCTCGCCGACCTGCCGGACCCGGCCGCGGAGGCCGCGCGCTGGGAGGCCGTACGGATGGACGCGCGCCGGGGGAGGCTCGCGGCGGCCCTGGAGCTGGGCGAGGCGGAGCGGTCCCTGCCCGAGCTGACCGCGCTGTGCGCGCAGCAGCCGCTGGACGAGCCGCTGCACATCCTGCGCATCAAGGCCCTGCGCGCCTCGGGGCGCACGGCGGAGGCGCTGGCCGCCTACGACACCGTCCGCCGGGAGCTGGCCGACCGGCTGGGCGCGGACCCGGGGCCGGAGCTGCGGGCCCTCCACGCCGAACTGCTGACCCCGGCCGGGCGGCCGCCGGCCGCCGCCGCGGCCGTCGCCGAAAGGTCCCCGGCCGCCGAAAGGTCCCCGGCCGCCGACGCGTCCCCGGCCGCCCCCGTCGAAGCCGCCCCCGCGGCCGCCCCCGTCCCGGCCGCCTCCGCCGGCAATCTGCGGGCGCGCCTGACCACCTTCGTCGGTCGCGAGGACGACATCCGCGTCATCGGGGAGGACCTCGCGCGGGCCCGCCTCGTCACGCTCCTCGGGCCCGGCGGCGCGGGCAAGACGCGGCTGTCCCAGGAGGCCGCCGAGGCCCAGGACGAGAGCGCCTGGCCCGACGGGGTGTGGCTCGTCGAACTCGCCCCCATCGACGGGCCCGGAGACCCGGAGGACCTCGCCGAGGCCACCCTCGCCGCGCTCGGGGCCCGGGAGACCAAGCTGCGCGGCGCTGCCGCCGAGGAGCTGCGGGCCCTCACCGAACGCGCCGGGGACGACCCCCTCGACCGGCTCGCCGAGCACTGCGCACGCCGCCGGCTCCTGCTGCTGCTCGACAACTGCGAGCACGTCGTCGGCGCGGCCGCCGCCCTCGCGGAGCGGCTCCTGACGCACTGCCCCGGCGTACGGATCCTGGCCACCAGCCGTGAACCCCTCGGCGTCCCGGGGGAGTCCCTGCGCCCGGTGGAACCGCTGCCCGACCCCATCGCGCTGCGGCTGCTCGGCGACCGCGGGGCCGCGGCCCGCGCCGGGTTCACCGTCGAGGAGGACCCGACCGCCGCCGCCGAGATCTGCCGCCGCCTCGACGGGCTGCCGCTGGCCCTCGAACTGGCCGCCGCCCGCCTGCGGCTGCTCTCCCTGCGCCAGATCGCCGACCGCCTCGACGACCGTTTCCGGCTTCTGACCAGCGGCGCCCGTACGGTCCTGCCCCGCCAGCAGACCCTGCGCGCCGTGGTCGACTGGTCCTGGGACCTGCTCGACGAGGCCGAACGCACCGTCCTGCGCCGCCTGTCCGTCTTCGCCGGCGGCTGCGACCTCGCCGCCGCCGAGGACGTCTGCGCCGACCCCGGCGACCCCGCCCGCTACGACGCCGCCGACCTCCTCGGCTCCCTCGTCGACAAGTCCCTCGTCGTGGCCACCCCCGGACGCAACGGTTCCGGCATGCGCTACCGCCTCCTGGAGACGGTCGGCGAGTACGCCGCCGAGCGCCTCGCCGAGGCCGCCGGCGACCGCGAGGCCACCGAGCACCGCCACCTCGTCCACTACCGCGAACTCGCCCGCACCACCGAGCCCCTGCTGCGCGGCCACGGCCAGCGGGCGGCCACCGACCGGCTCGCCGACGAGTACGAGAACCTGCGTACCGCCCTGCGCCGGGCCATCGCCGTCCGCGACGCCGACGAAGCGCTGTGCCTGGTCCACTCGCTCGGCTGGTACTGGCACATGCACGACCTGCGCTCCGAGTCCCGGCACTGGGCCGAGGCCACCGCCACCCTGGGCTCCAACCCCTTCGAGCCGCCCTGGGTCCCCGCCGAGCCCGTCCACGAACGGCTCGTCGACACGCCGCCGCCCTACTCCGGCGAAACGCTCGCCGAGGGCTGGCGCGCCCTGCACCTGGTCCTGCTGGCCTCCCGCGACCAGACCAACGAGACCTGGAACACCCCCTCGGTCCGCGCCCTCATCGACGGGGTCCTCGCCACCTACCGGCCGGGACTCCCGCAGACCTGCCGGACCCCCGCCTCCCTGTGGATCTACGCCGTCATGATCGCGGGCGACCCCGGACTGCTCCAGAGGGTCGTCGACGCGAGCGTCGCGACCGCCCGCGAGCTCGGCTACCGCTGGGAGCTGGCCTCCGCGCTCCAGCTGCGCGCCAACATCCTCGCCAACCGGGCCGACTGGGCCGGGGACGCCTCGCGCGACGCCGACGAGAGCCTCGCGCTCTTCCGCGAGCTCGGGGATGCCTGGGGCTGCGCCGAGGCACTGGCCGCCCGCGCCGAGGCCCGGGAGAAGCGCGGCGAGTTCACGGCGGCCACCCGCGACTACCGTGAGGCGGTCGCCTACGCCGAACGCCTCGGCGCGATGGCCCAGGTGACCGTGCTGCGCGTACGGATGGCCGGGACGCTGGCCGAGGACGGCCGGATCGAGGAGGCCGAGTCGATCCTCACGGAGATCACCGCCAAGGCCCAGCGGTACGGCAACGAGGCCATGCCCGCCGCCCGGATGTTCCTCGCGGGCGTCCTCGGGCGCACGGGACGGATCTCCGAGGCACGCGACCAGCTGCAGCTCCTGCGGGACGAGTTCGCCTTCGGCGCGTTCGCCATCTTCGACGGCTTCCTGCTCGGCACGATGGCCTGGCTGGACAACCGGCAGGGGCTGTACGAGGAGGCCCTCGCCCGGCTGCGCCAGGCCATGGACACCGCCATGGACCCGATGGCGCGGATGGTGGCCCCGCAGATGCCGGCGGTCTACATGATGTCCGCGGCGCTCTCGCTGGTCTCGCTCGGCGGCCCGCGCCGGGAGTACGACGCGGCCCGGCTGCTGGGCGCCTACCGGGCGCTGCTGCCGCCCGGGCACTTCCCGGTGACGATGGAGCGCGAGGACCACGCCCGGGCGCAGGAGCTGGCCCGGGCGGCACTGGGCGACGCCGCCTACGAGAAGGCGTACGCCGAAGGCGGTGGCCTCTCCCCGGAGGAGGCCACCGCCCTCATCTGACCCGGCCCCCGGCCGGTGTCCGTCCGGGACGCGATCCGAACGGATCGGTCCGCGGGTCAGGTCTTCTGGCGGAACTTCCGCACCGCGAGCGGCATGGTGACCGCCGTGATGGCCAGCGACCAGATCAGCGTCATCCACACCGAGTCGCCGACCGGGGTGCCGTTGATCAGCGAGCGGGCCGCGTCGGCCAGGTTCGACAGCGGGTTGTAGTCCGTGAAGGACTGCAGCCAGCCCGGCATCGTGGTCGGCGGGGCGAAGATCGAGCTGCCGAACTGCAGCGGCATCAGGACCATCATCGCCATGCCCTGGACGGCCTGCGGGGTCTTCATGGTGAGACCGAGCAGGACGAAGATCCACATCAGTGAGGCGCCGAAGACGGCCGACAGACCGATGGAGAGGAACAGCCCCAGCACCGGGCCCTTGATCGACAGACCGAGCAGGAAGCCCACCGCGAGCAGGATCGCGATGGCGACCATCATCCGGCCGAGCTCGACCAGGATCTTGGCGATGAGCACCGACGACCGGGCGATCGGCATGGACCGGAACCGGTCCATCACGCCCTTCTTGAAGTCGTCGTTGACCCCGGTGCCGACACCCATGGCGATGTTCATGCCCATCATGGCCATGAGACCCGGGACCACGTAGTTGACGTAGTCCGACTGGTTGCCCTTGCCGGAGATCGCGCCGCCGAAGACGAACACGAACAGCAGCGTGAAGATGATCGGCATGAACACGACGTCGAACATCGACTCGGGATCCTGCTTGATCTGCAGGGCGTTGCGGCGCACCAGGGCGCCGATGTGCCGCAGGTTGCCGCGCAGACCGATCCGGCCCTCGCCGTGCGTGTCGGCCACCGGGGCCGGACCGGGCGCCGTGGGCGCGGGCTTCGTCGTGGTTACGGTGCTCATGCCGCGACCTCCTCGGTCTTCTCGGTGGGGACGGAGTCCTCGACGAGCGTGGGCTTCTGGCCGGTGATGGCCAGGAACACCTCGTCGAGGCTGGGCAGGTAGGTGCCGAGGTCGGCGATCGCGTACCCGCGGGTGGCCAGCAGGCCGACGACGGCCGTCAGCTGCTCGTCGCTCAGGATCGGGACCAGCAGGACGCCCTCGTCCGGTACGGCCTGGCTGCCGGCCACGCCGTCCAGTCCGGCCTCGGCCAGCGCGCGGGCCATGCCCGGCAGGTCCGAGGCGGCCACGGGGCGGATCTTCAGGGTGCGGCCGCCGACGCGCGCCTTCAGCTCGTCGACCTTGCCGTTGGCGATGACCTTGCCGCGGTCGATGACCGTCAGCTCGCTGGCGAGCTGCTCGGCCTCCTCCATGTACTGGGTGGTGAGGAGCACGGTGGCGCCCTCGGCGACCAGGCGCTGGACCTCGTCCCACACCTCGTTGCGGGTGCGGGGGTCGAGACCGGTGGTCGGCTCGTCCAGGTAGAGCACGGCCGGGTTGCCGATCAGGGAGGCGGCGAGGTCGAGCCGGCGGCGCATACCGCCGGAGTAGTTCATGACGGCCTTCTTGGCCGCCTCGGTCAGGGAGAACCGCTCCAGCATCTCGTCCGCGCGACGGCGGGCGTCCTTGCGGGAGAGGTCGAGCAGCCGCCCGATCATGTAGAGGTTCTCCCAGCCGGAGAGCTTCTCGTCGACCGAGGCGTACTGGCCGGTGAGGCCGATCGTGCGGCGCAGCTGCCGCGGCTGGCGGACCACGTCGTAGCCCGCGACGACCGCGGTGCCGGAGTCCGGGACGATCAGGGTGGAGAGGCAGCGGACCAGCGTCGTCTTGCCGGCGCCGTTGGGGCCGAGGACCCCGAGGACCGTGCCCTCCCGGACATCCAGGTCGACACCGTCGAGGGCCTTGGTCTCGCCGTAGTGCTTGACCAGCCCCCGTACCTCCACGGCGTTGGGCTTGTTGTCGTTTCGCGTCATGCCCTTATGGGAGCAGGCACCACTGACAAAGCACCGACAGCCGACCGACAAACATACGACAGACGTACGACAGCCCGCCGACACGAGGTCGGCGGGCTGCCCGAGCGGTCGTGCGCGATCAGTGGAAGGCGTGCTCCGCCTGCGGGAACGTCCCGCCGACCACGTCCTCGGCGAAGGCCCTCGCCGCGCCGGTCATCGTCTCGCGGAGCTTCGCGTACTGCTTGACGAACTTCGGCATCTTCCCGCCGGTCAGGCCCATCATGTCGGTCCACACCAGTACCTGCGCGTCGCACTCGGCGCCCGCGCCGATGCCGACCGTCGGGATGTGCAGGGACCGGGTGACCTCGGCGGCCAGCTCGGCCGGCACGAGCTCCAGCACCACCGCGAACGCGCCCGCGTCCTGCGCCGCCTTCGCGTCGCGCAGCAGCTGGTGCGCGGCCTCGTCGCCGCGGCCCTGCACCCGGTAGCCCATCGCGTTGACGGACTGCGGGGTCAGGCCCAGGTGGGACATGACGGGAATACCGGCCTGGACGATCAGCTCGGTCTGGGCCAGCGAGCGCTCGCCGCCCTCCAGCTTCACCGCACCGACCCCGGCCTCCTTGACGAGACGGGTGGCACTGCGCAGGGCCTGCACGGCGCCTTCCTGGTACGAGCCGAACGGCATGTCGCCGATGACCAGCGCACGGCTCGTGCCGCGCACGACGGCCGCCGAGAGCATGGTCATCTGGTCCATCGTCACCGGGACGGTGGAGTCGTAGCCGAGGTGGCAATTGCCCATGGAGTCGCCGACGAGGACGACCGGGATGCCGGCCTCGTCGAAGACGGACGCGGTCATCGCGTCGTAGGCCGTGAGCATCGGCCACTTCTCGCCGCGTTCCTTGGCGAGGGTCAGGTCGCGGACGGTGATGCGCCGGGTGCCCGTGCCTCCGTACAGGGTGGGTGCGGCCGACGGAGATGCTGCGGCGGGTTCGCGGGCAGGCGAAACGGCAGGCGTCATTGCAACTGCTCCTTGTGTCATCTCGAGGCGCCCTTACGACGTCCCCGGACTCACCCCCCATGGTGGCATCCGCGCGGGCAAAGGCGGAAGTGCCCCGTGGTGCGAGCCTGGCCACGGGATCCAATGTGCGCGTTTCGTGACAACCGGAACCCCCTGCGTACGGCCGTTCGTCCTCCGGGACACACGACCGTGACCGACGGTCGTGACGTACGGCACGGAAGGCTCCGGTTCATCGCCTAGGGTCAAGGGGCGGGGACGGAGCGCGAGCACGGCAGTGAGGGCAGTGGTATGGCACAGGCGTACATGACGGAGTCGGGGAACGGCGGCTCGGAGCCCGAGCCCTCCGGAACCCGCCTCCGGCGCCGGCTGACCGCACTGAGCAAGGATCCGGGGATCTGGCGGCGCGGCTGGATCCTCACCGCGATCGCCGTGCTGATCTCGCTCGTCATGATCTTCCACGCGGAGCTGCCCAACCAGGTGGGCAACCTCGGCAGCCTCACCGAGACCTTCCTGCCCTGGCTGGGCCTGGCCGTCCCGCTCCTGCTGGCCGGGGCCGTCTACCGGAGGTCCGCCACCGCGCTCCTGGCGATACTGCTGACGGCCGCGGTCTGGGCGAACCTCTTCGGCGGCCTGGTCAGCGACAAGTCCGGCTCCGGCGGCAACCTGGTGGTGGCCACCCACAACGTGGACGCCGACAACCCCGACCCGCAGGGCACCGCCGAGTCGGTGGCCCGGTCCGGGGCCGACATCCTGGCCCTGACCGAGCTCAAGGGCAGCGCCGTCCCCGTCTACGAGAAGGCCCTCGCGGCCACGTACAAGTACCACTCGGTCGAGGGCACCGTCGGCCTGTGGAGCAGGTACCCGCTCAGCGCGAGCGCGCCCGTGGACATCCGGATGGGCTGGACCCGGGCCATGCGCGCCACCGTCACCACCCCCCAGGGCCAGGTCGCCGCGTTCGTCGCCCACCTGCCCTCCGTCCGGGTCAAGCTGCACGCCGGTTTCACCGCCAATCAGCGCGACGACAGCGCCGACGCGCTGGGCGCCGCCCTCGCCGCCGAACCGCTGAAGAAGGTCATCCTGCTCGGCGACCTCAACGGAACGATGAACGACCGCGCCCTGTCCGAGGTCACCTCGCAGATGCGCTCCACCCAGGGCGCGGCCGGCGACGGCTTCGGCTTCAGCTGGCCGGCGCAGTTCCCGATGGCCCGGATCGACCAGATCATGGTCCGCGGCATCCGGCCGGAGGCCTCCTGGACCCTGCCCCGCACGGGCAGCGACCACCTTCCCGTCGCCGCCCGGGTCACCGTGAAGCCCTGACGGACGCGGCGGCGCGAAGGCCCCGGCGGCCCTCCTCGGAGAGCCGCCGGGGCCGCGCCGTGTCTACGCCCGCTCGCGCCAGCCGTTCGTGATGGGCAGCCGGCGGTCCTTGCCGAAGCCCTTCGCGGAGATCTTCGTGCCCGGCGGGTACTGGCGGCGCTTGTACTCCGCCGTGTCCACCATCCGCAGGGTCCTGGCGACCAGCTCCGCGTCGAAGCCCGCCGCCACGATCGCGTCCAGGCCCTGGTCGCGGTCCACGTACATGGCCAGGATCGCGTCGAGCACCGGGTAGTCCGGCAGCGAGTCCGTGTCCACCTGGCCCGGGCGCAGCTCGGCGCTCGGCGGCTTCACGATCGAGTTCTCCGGGATCGGCGGGACCTCGCCCCGCTCGGCGGCGGCCCGGTTGCGGTACTCCGCGAGCCGGAAGACGTCCGACTTGTAGACGTCCTTGATCGGGCCGTACGCGCCCACCGAGTCGCCGTACAGGGTGGAGTAGCCGACGGCCAGCTCCGACTTGTTGCCCGGGGCCAGCACGATGTGGCCCTCCTGGTTGGACAGCGCCATCAGCAGGGTGCCGCGCAGCCGGGACTGGAGGTTCTCCTCGGCCAGGCCGGTCAGGCCGAGCGAACCCATGTAGGCGTCGAACATCGGCTCGATGGAGACGGTCCGGAAGTTCAGTCCGGTGCGCTCGGCGAGGCCGGCCGCGTCACTCCGGGAGTGGTCCGAGGAGTACTTCGAGGGCATCGAGACGCCGTACACGTTCTGCGCGCCGATCGCGTCGCAGGCGATGGCGGCGACGAGCGCGGAGTCGATGCCGCCGGAGAGCCCGATCAGGACGGATCGGAACCCGTTCTTCCTGACATAGGCGCGCAGCCCCACGACCAGGGCGTCGTAGACCTCCTCGTCGTCGTCGAGCCGGTCGGCGTAACCGCCGGTGACGACCGGCTCGTACGGCTCCACGGGTTCCTCGGAGAGGATCACGCGCTCGATGCGCAGGCCGTCGTCCACCACGCCCTCGGGCGCGTCGGCGCGTGCGGCCGGCAGGTCGAGGTCGACCAGGACGCAGCCCTCGGAGAACTGCGGGGCGCGGGCGATGACCTGCCCGCCGGCGTCGACGACGATCGAGTCGCCGTCGAAGACCAGCTCGTCCTGGCCGCCGATCATCGCCAGGTAGGCGAGGGTGCAGCCGGCCTCCTGGGCCCGCTTCTGGACCAGTTCGAGGCGCAGGTCGTCCTTGTTGCGCTCGTACGGGGAGGCGTTCACGGAGATCAGCAGCCCGGCCCCGGCGGAGCGGGTGGCCGGGACCCGGCCGCCCTCCTGCCACAGGTCCTCGCAGATGGCCAGGGCCACATCGACCCCGCCGACCCGGATCACCGGCTGCGTCTGGCCCGGTACGAAGTACCGGAACTCGTCGAACACCCCGTAGTTGGGGAGGTGGTGCTTGGCGAAGCGCAGGACGACCTGCCCGCGGTGCAGCACGGCCGCCGCGTTCTCGGGGGAGCCGGCCGGGCGGCCCAGGCGGGGCGTGGCCCGCTCGGTGCGGTCGAGGTAGCCGACGACGACCGGCAGCTCGCCGAGGCCCTCGGCCGCCAGCCGCTGCGCGAGCTCGCGCAGCGCGGTGCGGGAGGCCTCCACGAAGGAGCCGCGCAGGGCGAGGTCCTCGACGGGATACCCGGTCAGCATCATCTCCGGGAACGCCACCAGGTGGGCACCCTGCTCGGCGGAGTGCCGGGTCCAGTGGACGACCGAGTCGGCGTTGGCGGCGATGTCGCCGACGTGCGAGTCGATCTGATTCAGAGCGAGTCGAAGTTGAGGCACGGGCCCAGTGTAATCGTCTTTCTGACGCGATGTCCTGGACTCCGCCTGTTCACCGCGTTGTGACGTCCCGTCAGCCGATCGGGCCCGCGTACTTCACGTCGTCGAGCATGACCCCGGCGGAGATGTCCGCGGTGATGCTCCTGGTGCCCTTGGGGACCTCGAACGCCACCACCCCGGTGGCGGTTTCACCCGGCAGGATGGAGCCCCGGATCATCTTCGGCACGTTGCCGCCGTCGAAGACCATCTCGGCGGTCATGCCCTGGTCGTCACGGACGTTGGGCATGGCGTAGATCACCTCGTGCGGCGTGCTGGAGCCGTTGGTGATGGTGACGGTGAGCTGGACCGCGTTCTTGACGTGCTCGCGGGAGTACGAGTTGGTCGGCTTGTACATGGTCGGGACCGAGAGGCTCACCTGGACGCCGTTCGGGTAGGTGAAGGTCTCGCCGAACGGCAGCGCGCTGGTCAGGCCCGGGACCTGGGTGGGCGAAGGGGACTTCGACGGCCAGGGCTCGGTGCTGGGACGGCGCCGGTCCGCACCCCACTCCTCCCCGGCGTGCCGGTCCAGGTCGTCGGCCTTGTCGACGACCATGACGGTGAGGGCGAATCCGCCGACCGAGGCGAGCAGGCCGAGCACGGAGAGCACGGTGCCGACGACGGCCATCGACTTGTTCGGGGCGCCCTTGTTGGCGCGCACGATCGCGCCGATGCCGAGGCCCACGCCGACGGCGGCGATCAGGGTGCCGGCCCAGAACAGGAACGGGATGACGCCCAGGAGGATGCCGAACCCGCCGGTGACGAGGGCGGCGACGGCCAGGCCGTTGCTCCTCGGGGCCGCCTGCGGGTACCCGGGGTACGGGGCTCCGGGGAAGCGGGGGGCGGACTCGGGCCACGTGTGGCCGGGGGCGCCGGGGGCACCGAAGCCCGGGGTTGCATGGGTCTGAGCGGCAGCCGGAGCGGGCATCGGCGGGGCGAAGGCCGATGCGGCGGGAGCCGGCTGCGGGGTGGCCGCCGCGGGAGCCACGGGGGCCACGGGCGTCACAGGGCTCTCGGGTGCCTCGGGGGTCCCGGTCGCCTCGGGGGTCGCCGGCTCGGTCGGCGTCTTCTCCAGCGAGAGCGTGGGTGCGGGCGCGGGTATGGGTTCCGTCTCGGCTGTGGGGGCGTCCGCCGGTTCGGCCGGGGTCTTCTCCAGCGAGAGCGTCGGTGCGGGTGCCGGTATGGGTTCCGTCTCTGCTGTCGGGGTGCCCGCCGGCTCGGTCGGCGGACCGGCGGGAGTGCTGGGCGGGTTCGGCGGGGTGCTCATACCGGCGGGGTCGTCCTTCTGTCGCGACAGTCGTGATCTCCGCAAGGGTGCCATGTCCGCGCCATGGACCCACCCCAATTCCCGCCGCTCCGCACCCCCTGCCCGCCTGCGCGTCTGCCCGCCCCGCCCCGGTACGGGAGCCGGGCGGGCAGACGGCCGTGGCCTACAGCTGGTAGCCGAGCACCGTCATCATCCCGGACTCCGAGTGGTAGACGTTGTGGCAGTGCGTCATCCACAGCCCGGGGTTGTCCGCGTCGAAGTCCACCGTCAGCCTGCGCCCCGGCAGGAGGATCGCGGTGTCCTTGCGCACCCCGCCCTCCTGCCCGCCCAGCGCGAAGGTGTGCCCGTGCAGGTGCAGCGGGTGCCACATGGGCGTGGCGTTGGCGAACTCCAGCCGGACCCGCTCGCCCGCCCTCACCGGATGCCGCTGGTCGGGCGTGTACGGCTTGCCGTCGAAGGCCCAGTTGTACGAGGTCATGTTGCCGGTGAGCCGGATCTGCACCGTCCGGTCCGGGTCGCGCGGGGCCAGCGCCACCGGTTCGGCGGCCTTCAGCGCGTCCGCCATCAGCGGCGGCGCGTCCAGTTCGGCCGGCCGGGTCGCGGCCGTCGGCGCCGTCCCCGACCCGGTGCGCAGCACCGCGAGCGCCGAGCCCTCCTTGCCCTCGGCCAGCGCGGTGAGGGGGAACACCCCGTCCTTGGCGGTGACCAGGACGTCGTACCGCTCGCCCATGCCCAGCAGCAGCGACCCCGTATTCGTCTGCTCCACCGGGTAGCCGTCGGTGTGGGTGACCGTCAGCTCGTGGTCGCCGAGGGCGATCCGGAAGGCGGTGTCCCCGCCGGCGTTGATGACACGCAGCCGGATCCGGTCGCCGGGCTTGGCGGTGAAGACCGAAGGGTCGTCCGCCACCCGCCCGTTGACCAGGTAGTACGGGTAGACGACGTCGCCGGCGTCTCCGCCGAGGTAGTCGCTGTGGCCGCCCATCGCGACGTAGGAGCGCTTCTTGCCGGTGCCGCCGGGGGAGGGGGCGGCGCTCCCGCCATGGGCAGCGTGGGCTCCTCCGCTGCCGTTCATGCCCTTGCGGAGCTCGGCGAGGACGGCGTCCGGGGTGGCGCCGTCCACCCCGTCGATCCAGTCGTCCAGGACGACCACCCACTCCTTGTCGTAGGAGAGGGGCTCCTTGGGGTCCTCGACGACGAGCGGGGCGTACAGGCCGCGGTCCTGCTGGACGCCGGTGTGCGGGTGGAACCAGTACGTCCCCGGGGTGGGGACGGCGAACTTGTACGGGAAGGACCCGCCCGGGGCGATGTCCCGCTGGGTCAGCCCCGGGACCCCGTCCATGTCGTTGCGCAGTGCGAGGCCGTGCCAGTGCAGGGAGGTGGCCTCGGGGAGGTTGTTGGCCAGGGTGAGGGCGAGCGTGCCGCCCGCGGTGGCCCGGACCTCCTGGCCCGGCAGCTTGTCCCCGTACGCCCAGGAGCGGACGGTGATGCCGGCGCCGAGGTCGAGCGGGGTGGCGGTGGCGGTCACCTTGACCTCGGTGAGCGGGCCGGTGGCCTTGCGGGCGGCCTCGGCGGCCTGGACCTCGGGTCCGGCCGGGTCCACGTACCCCTCGGGCACGTCGGCGGCGGAACCGCCGTGGTTCATCGAGCCGTGGCCGCCGGCGGAACCTGCGGAACCGCCGGCCCCGGAGGATCCGGAGCAGGCGGCGAGCAGCCCGGAGCCGAGGACGGCCGCGGACGCGCCGATGACGGTGCGGCGGGTGGGAAGAGAGCGCATGGGAGCACCTCATGGGTGTGGTGTCACGGATACATGGGCACGGTTCGGCGCCACCCCGGCGCATGCGCGGGCATGCGGGGGCGGCGGCTGCGCCGGCCTATACCCGCAGGACCGCCAGCCGGATGAGGAGCTCGCGGGGCGAGGGTGGGTCCGGACCGCCGCCGGACCGGACCGCTATGCGGGCCGCGCCCCCGAGCGGCGCGGCGCGTCGGGATCCGGTCCGGCCGCTGCCGACGAGCAGCACGACGAGCCCCGCGAGCACGGCGAGGCAGACCGACGTGGGGTCCATCTCGGTCGCGGGCATCGCGTGACCCCACGAGGGGACCGCGGGGGAGGGTGCGTCGGCGGCCGGGGCCGGAGTGTGGCGGGTGCCACCGTGCCCGGCCGGGGCAGCCGGCCCCGCCGAGGCAACGGAGTGGGCCGGGGACACGTCTTGCACGGCGTGGGACTCGGTCGGATGCCCCAGGGTGTGCATGGTGACGATGCCCAGCAACAGCGCGGCGAGCAGCAGCAACCGGGCCCCCGGGGCGGCTCGCCGAGCACTGCGCGTCATGACGGGAACCCTACCGGGGGTGGGTATCCGATCGCAGGACCGACCCCGAGTCTGCTTAGGATTAGTCACACTATGTCCCCACATGGACTCTCGCCGCGGACCGCCTGGCCGGTCGCCACGCTGATCGGTCTCGCCGCGGCCGCCTACACCGCGTGGGTGCTCGAAGTCGTCCTCTCCACGGGCCTGAACCCCATCGAGACGTACGTCAGCGAGCTCGCCGCCCAGGACCAGCCGCTCGGTGGCCTCTTCCGGGCCACCGACTTCACCGCAGGGCTGCTCGCCTTCTGCGGCGGGCTCCTGGCGCTCTTCCGGCTGCTGAAGTACGCGGAGTCCCGCCGCTCCTGGGCGGTCATCGGCTGGGCCGGGGTCACCCTCTTCGGCGCGGCCACCGCCGCCGACGCCTGGCTGCCGCTGAGCTGCCGGCCCACCGTGGACCCCGAATGCGCCGCCCGGGAGACCGCGGGACTGGTACCCGCCACCCATCAGGCCCACGCCGTCAGCAGCAGCCTCGCCATGACCGGGGCCCTCGTCGGCCTGGTGGCCCTCACGGTCGCCGCCCGCCGCTACGGCTGGTTCGCCCCGCTCGCCCGCTACGGCCCCGCCCTCGTCGCCCTCGAACTGCTCGCCACCGTCTGGACCCTGTCCGCGATCGCGATGTTCACCGCCGGGCACGGCACCTGGGCCCTCGGCGCCGGCCAGCGGCTCCAGGTGCTCCTGGTCGCGCTCTGGCTGGGCCTGCTCGCCCACTCCGTCCACAAGGAAGGCCGTACATGAGCGACGCCACCGGCCGGTTCGTCCGCGTCCACGGCGGCCACGGCAGCCACGGCTTCGACGGCTTCGACGGCGGCCACGGCGGCGACGGGGTTCCGCTGCACGTCGTCGTCGAAGGCCGGGGACCCGTGTGCGTCCTCAGCGCCGGACTCGCCATGGCCTGGTTCGACTGGGACCCGGTCGTCGCACCGCTCGTCGCCGCGGGCCGCACCGTCGTCCGCTTCGACCGCCCCGGACACGGCCTCAGCGGCCCCGCCGCCGAGCCGCCCACGACCGCCGGGGAGGCCCACCGCATCGCCGGTCTGCTGGACGCGCTGGGGCTCGGCGCCGAGGCGGCCGGACCCGTCACCGTCGTCGGGCACTCCATCGCCGGATTCCACGCCGAGGCCTTCGCCCGCCTGTACCCGCGGCGCACCGCCGCGCTGGTCCTGGTCGACGGCAGCGTCGAGGAGGACCCGCGTACGGTCCTGCCCGCCCTGCTGCGCACCGGGGCCGCCCGCGCCCTCGGGCGGGCCGTGACCGCCGCCGGACTGCCGGCCGCGCTGGGCGCGCCGGTCCGGCGCGCCACCGTACGCGTCTCCCGCACCGGCGGCTCCGACCCGGCCGCCCGGGACCTCGTACGCCGCTGCTACCGCACCGGCCGGGTCTGGCGCGGCGCCCTGCTGGAGAACTCCCGCTACCCGGACATGGCCGCCGAGCTGCAGGACCTGCGCAGGACGCACCCGCTGACCGCCCCCACCACCGTCCTCGCCGCCCACGACGGCTCGGCCGGGCGCTCGGCCCTGCGCTGGCTGGCCCGCCAGGCGGACCTCGCCGACCTGCTCGGCGCCCGCTTCGAGGTCGCCGAACCCGCCGGACACCTGATCATGCTGGACCGCCCGGACCAGGTGGCACGGGCGGTCCTGGCGACGGCCGGGCAGGGTCAGGCCCGCGCGTAGACCTTCTCCACGAAGGTGGCCATCTGGTCGTCGGAGAGGTGCTGGGCGAGGTCGGCCTCGCTGATCATGCCCACCAGCCTCTTGTCCCGGATCACCGGCAGCCGGCGGATCTGGTGGCTCTGCATCTCCTCCAGCACGTCGCCGACGTCCGCGCCCGCGTCGATCCAGCGGGGAGTGCCCTGGGCCAGCTCACCACAGGTGACCTTCTCCGGGTCGTGGCCCCTGGCCACACAGTTCACGACGATGTCGCGGTCGGTGATGATGCCGCACAGCCGCTCCTCGGCGTCGCTGATGGGCAGGGCGCCCACATTGAGCCGGGCCATCAGCTGGGCGGCCCGGTCGAGGGTCTCGGTGGCGGGAATCCACTGGGCCCCGGGGTGCATGATGTCTGCGGCGGTGGTCATCGCTGAACCTCCTGAGCACTGAGCACGCCGTTCCACCGGGCGCGGGCGCGCCCGGTGCGGCGTCCCCACCGGCGGAGCACACGCCCGTACGGGTGAGAGGGCGCCTCTCACCACCGTACGGGCGTGTCCCGTCACCCGCGCGGCGCGGCTCCGCGCTGCCGCAGCATGTCCGCCATCAGGGTGAGCTCCGAGCGCTGCGCGTCGACCATGCCCTGCGCCAGCTCCCGCTCGACCGGGGTCTCGCACTGCTGCGCACAGCCCTCGGCCATCGCGACGCCGCCCTTGTGGTGGTCGGTCATCAGCTGGAGGAAGAGCACCTCCGCGTCCCGGCCCGAGGCGGCGCCCAGCTGGTCCAGCTCCTCCCTGGTGGCCATGCCCGGCATCAGCGCGCCGGGCCTGGCGGCGCCGGCGCCCGCGTCGGCGCCGTGGCCCACATGCCCGCCGTGGCCGCCCGAGGCGCCCATCCAGGACATCGGCGCCTCGCCGGCCACCACCTTCGGCAGCCCCCACAGGTCGAGCCAGCCGAGCAGCATGCCCCGCTGGTTGGCCTGGGTGTTGGCGATGTCGTAGGCGAGGGTGCGTACCGGCTCGTCCTGGGTGCGGTCGCGCACGATGAAGGACATCTCCACCGCCTGCTGGTGGTGCACCGCCATGTCCCGGGCGAATCCCGCGTCCGGCGACTTCAGCCCCGGCGTACGGGGTCCGGCCGCCGGCACGCCGGGACCGGCGGAACCGCCGCCGTTCGCGGCGGCGACCGTGGCGGCCGCCGCGAACAGCAGGGCCAGCAGGACGGCGGTGCCCGCCACCCAGTACGTACGGGGGACGGGGCGGACCGGGCCCGTCGCGCGGCTCACTTGCCGGCCAGCCCGCTCGTGCAGGCCGCGCCCGGCTCCGGGGTCTGCTCGCCCTGCACGTACTTCGTGAAGAACTGCGACACCCGCGGGTCGTCCGCGCTGTCCACGGTCAGCTGCTTGCCCCATGCGCTGAGCGTGATCGGGCCGGTCTGCTCCTTGACCGGGCTCATCAGCGTGTACGGGGTCTTGCCGACGGTCGCGGCGAGCTTGTCCACGTCGGCCTTGAGGGCCTTCTCGTTGTACGTCACCCAGACCGCGCCGTGCTCCAGTGAGTGCACGGCGTTCACCTCCGGCACCGGGTTCGTGTAGACGTCACCGTTGCAGTTCATCCAGCGGGGGTGGTGGTCGCCGCCGACCGGCGGGTTCATCTCGTACTTCACCGGGGTCTCGACGTGATTGCGGCCGAGCTTCTTCACGTCCCAGAGCTGCTCGCCCTCGACCGGCTGCTTGCGGATCTCCTCGGCCTCCTTGCGGATCTTCTCCGCGGCCGCCTCCTTGCGCTGCTCGGCCTGCTTCTGGTCGATCAGCACCCAGGCGCCGAAGCCGACGAGGCCGACGACGACGGCCGACGCGGCCGTGATGGCGATGGCCTTGTTGCGCCGCTCCCGGATCTGGTCGGCGCGCCGCATCTCGGCTATGCGCGCCTGGCGGGAGTGCGGGTCGGTGTGCTGGTTGGTCCTGCCGGAATTGCTGGCCATGTGCCCTGGTTCCTTCTGCTGAGGGGGGTGGATGAACGCGAAACCGAACCGGACCGCTCAGGTCCGCAGCACCTGGAGGGCATACAGGTCGGGGGCGGGCGGCGGAGCCCCGTAGAGCCGGATCCGCGACACCCCGGAGGCCGTCGCGGCGGGCGCCGGCGCGCCCATGGGACCGGTCACGGCGGGCGGCGGCACGGGCAGCACACCCGGGGTGACGCGCGTGAGCGGCGAGCAGCCGGGCAGGTCGTACGGAGACACGCAGACGACGTGCGCCTGCGCCCCGGCCTGCGGCTGTTCCCGCACGGCCACCGGTACCGCCACCGGTACCCGCGTGTCCGGCAGCGGAACGTGCGACTCGCCCGGACGCGCGCACAGCAGCAGCGCCCCGGCCAGCACCCCGAAGACGATCAGCAGGACGGCACGCCGAAGTCCGGGACGTCCGCGACGCCCCGGCTGCGTGTGCTGCCGGCCCCCCATGGGCGCAGATGGTAATGCTCATGACCGGCCCCCGGTCAGTGCGGGGGTGCCACCAGCTTTCCCGGGTGCGTAATGTGGCGGAAACCACGACTGGCGATACTTGGCGCGCCCGACTGTGCGCCGACTGTCGAGCGGTGGTGCACAGGCCGTCTGAACTGCGAGGATGAAGGCATGGACAAGCAGCAGGAATTCGTCCTCCGGACGCTTGAGGAGCGCGACATCCGCTTCGTGCGCCTGTGGTTCACCGACGTACTGGGCTTCCTGAAGTCCGTCGCGGTCGCGCCCGCGGAGCTGGAGCAGGCCTTCGACGAGGGCATCGGGTTCGACGGCTCCGCGATCGAGGGCTTCGCCCGGGTCTACGAGTCCGACATGATCGCCAAGCCGGACCCGAGCACGTTCCAGATACTGCCGTGGCGCGCGGAGGCCCCCGGGACCGCCCGGATGTTCTGCGACATCCTGATGCCGGACGGCTCGCCGTCCTTCGCGGACCCGCGGTACGTCCTCAAGCGCATCCTGAACAAGACCTCCGACCTGGGCTTCACCTTCTACACCCACCCGGAGATCGAGTTCTTCCTGCTGAAGGACAAGCCGCTGGACGGCACCCGCCCGGTGCCGGCCGACAACTCCGGCTACTTCGACCACACCCCGCAGAACGTGGGCATGGACTTCCGCCGCCAGGCGATCACCATGCTCGAATCCATGGGCATCTCGGTGGAGTTCAGCCACCACGAGGGTGCCCCCGGCCAGCAGGAGATCGACCTCCGCTACGCCGACGCGCTCTCCACGGCCGACAACATCATGACCTTCCGCCTGGTCATGAAGCAGGTGGCCCTCGAGCAGGGCGTGCAGGCCACTTTCATGCCGAAGCCGTTCTCGGAGTACCCCGGCTCGGGCATGCACACCCACCTCTCCCTCTTCGAGGGCGACCGCAACGCCTTCTACGAGTCGGGCGCCGAGTACCAGCTCTCCAAGGTCGGCCGCTCCTTCATCGCGGGCCTCCTGCGCCACGCGGCCGAGACCGCGGCGGTCACCAACCAGTGGGTCAACTCCTACAAGCGCATCTGGGGCGGCTCCTCCCGCAGCGCCGGCGCGGGCGGCGAGGCCCCCTCGTACATCTGCTGGGGCCACAACAACCGCTCGGCGCTGATCCGCGTCCCGATGTACAAGCCGGGCAAGACGGGCTCCTCGCGCGTCGAGGTCCGCTCGATCGACTCGGGCGCGAACCCGTACCTCACCTACGCCGTCCTCCTGGCGGCCGGCCTCAAGGGCATCGAGGAGGGCTACGAACTGCCGGCGGGCGCCGACGACGACGTCTGGGCCCTCTCCGACGCCGAACGCCGCGCGATGGGCATCGAACCCCTCCCGCAGAACCTCGGCGAGGCCATCTCCCTGATGGAGCGCAGCGAACTCGTCGCCGAAACCCTGGGCGAGCACGTCTTCGACTTCTTCCTGCGCAACAAGAAGCAGGAGTGGGAGGAGTACCGCTCGGAGGTCACGGCCTTCGAACTCCGCAAGAACCTCCCGGTCCTGTAGAGGCAGTTCCGGGCCCCCGACGGGGGCCCGGACCCGTCCCGCCATAGGGGGCCTACCGGGCCCGGGCGGCGGGTGTCAGTGGACCGCGCGGTGCCAGGTGGGGTGGTTGGGGGTGCCGGGGGTCGTCGTCGTGTGGAGTTCGGCGTCCAGGCCCAGGACCGCCGTCGTGGTGGTGCCCGAGGGTTCGAGGACGGCGGACGGGGCGCCCGCGAAGAGCATGCGGGACTCGGTCCACGCCGGGGGGCCGCCGAGGCCCGTGGTGCCGACCGTGCCGCTGTCCGCGCGGCCCACGATGAGGCGGCCCGCGGTGCCGACCGCGCCGTAGCCGGCGCGGCCGCCCGCCTCGGTGACGCTGGAGACGTGGGGCCGGACCGAGGGGCCCGCCGTGACCAGGGCGGTGCGCACGACCCCCGAGTCCGGGCGGCGGAAGAAGAGGCGGATGCCCGCGCCCTCCGGGGAGGCCGAGAGGGGGACCGTGGTGGCCGGCAGGCCCGTCGGTGCCGGGCCGAGCAGCGGGGTGTCCGGGGTGCGCTGGGTCCAGGCCAGGACGGACGTGGTGGTGGTCGCGTACACGTGGCGCCGCCCCGCCGCGTCGGTCGCCGTCACCGGATCGCCCTGCAGGTCCTCGCCGCCGAGCCGCTCCCACGGCGAGAAGCCGCCGCCGGGCTCCTGGGTGCTCGCGCGCAGGGTGCGGCGCGAGTCGCGGAGGTAGACCGTGAGGAGGCCCCGCGCGTCCACGGCCACCGCGGGGGCGCTGATCGCCGAGGTGCCCTCGTCGTCGGTGCGCTCCGGGGTACCGAGCGACTGCCACGGGCCGAAGGGGCCGTCGGGCACGGACTGGACGGCGTACACGACCTCGCGCCGGTACTCCGCGGGCGCGGGGCCGAGGGTGGTGCGGGTGGCGAGGACGGCGATGCGGCCGCCGGGCAGGCGGGCGGCGGTGGCGCCCGGGTCGATGCCCGTCCCCGGGAGGAACATCGGGCCCGCCCAGTCACCGCCGGGGGTGCGCGTCCAGTACGCGGTCCGGCCGTCCAGCGTGGCGAAGGCCCACAGCCGGCCGGGGCTTCCCTCCGTCAGCCAGGAGGTGTGGTCGGCGCGGGTGTAGCGCAGCGACTGGGCCCAGTTGCGCCCGGTCGGGTTGCCCGCGACCTTGCGGTCGCCGCAGCCCGACGGGCTGCCGCAGTAGTCCTGGCGGTCCTGCCAGGCGTAGGTCTTCAGGAAGCCGGTCTTGGCCTCGGCGGTCTGCGGGTCCAGCGCGTGCGGGAGGGTGCTGTTGTGGTAGCCGAGGTAGTTCTGGACCGTGAAGTGCGGGCGCCTGCTGACCCGGTCGGCGTAGGCGGCGGTGGCGGCCTGCACGAAGCGGGCGCCGTACATGTGGTCCTGGTGATCGGTGTACCGGCCGGTCCCGTTCTCGCCGTACCGGTTCGGCGTCGGGTCCTGCATGCGTATCGTCGTCGGCCGGTACTGCTCCAGGACCCCGGCTATCGTCTCGACGAGCTGGTCCTTCGTGTACGTGAACGGCTGCTTGACCGGGGTGCCGGAGGTGAGCTGGGAGTCCAGCGCGGGTATCCGCCCGTTCCACAGGCCGCGCAGGCTCTCGGGGGTGTCCTCGCCGGTGGTGCGGGCCTCGCGCAGCATCAACCACACCAGGTTGACCTGCGGTTTCGCTATGAGGACGTCGATTTCGGCCCGGCCGCCCCCGGCGGTGGGGAAGACCGTGCGCTTCCACGCGCTGGTGCGGTCCCCGGTGGCCATCTGCGCGTACGCGGAGCGGATGCCGTTCTGCCGGGCCTCCGCGTAGTGGGCGCGGTCGGCGGGCTGTTCGGGGTCCGTGGCGGCGCCGCCGCGGGCCTGGTTGCGGCCGTCGGACTCGCCGGAGGTGAGGTAGGCGGTGGTGACCTGGGTGCCGGACAGCAGGGACCGGCTGAGGTCCGGGTTCATGAAGAACAGGTCGTCGTCGGGATGGGCGACGACCTGGACGACCGATCCGGCGGTGACGCTCGCGGGCTGGGCCGCAGCCGGGTTCTTGTCCTGGGTGGCTTCGGCGGTGGTCTGCTGGCCGGTGGCCACGGAGAGCACGCCGGTGGCGCCGGCTGTCAGCACGGTGAGCAGGGCCGCGAAGCGGCGACGGGTCACGGGCATCGGGTCACGCCTCGGGTTCGGTCTCGCTCTGACGGAAGAAAGCCTTGAACAGTCAGAGAGAGGGCGAACCGGCGGACTTGGTTCACCGAACGCGCGGATGTCCGCCGCATTTCTCCAACAAAATACGGACGTTGTCCGTCCGCCTACGGTGCGGAGGGGTACGGAGGCGCGTTGCGCGGGCCCACCGGCTGCCACGGCGCCAGGTGCGCGTTCGGCGTGTCCGCCGAGGAGGTCACGTACAGCCGCGCGTCGAGCCCCACCACCGCCAGGCTGACCAGGTTCCTGCCGGTCATCGTGGAGGAGGGCGCGCCGACGAACATCAGCGGGGACCGTTCCCACGGCCCGCCCGGCCCGGCCTCCGAGCCCAGTTGCCCGCCCGCGGTGCGGCCCGCCAGCACGTGCCCGCTCGCCGTCACCGAGCCGAAGCCCTGGAGGCCGCCGAGGTCGGTCATCTGGCTCACCTTCAGCCCGCCCTCACCCGTGACGAGGGCGGTGCGGACATTGCCGGAGCCGGGCTTGCGGAACCACAGCCGTACGCCGCCCTCGCGCCCGTCCGCGGTCAGCGGGAGCGTGGTGTCCGGCAGCCCGGTGGCCGTGACCTGGCCCAGCGGGGCGCCCGGCTTGGGCTGCACCCAGCCCACCACCGACTTGGAGGTGGCGCAGAACACCATGCGCCGCCCGGCGCCGTCGGTCGCGGTGGCCGGGGAGCCGTGCAGGTCGGTGCCGCCGTACTTCTCCCAGGGACCCCAACCGCCGTCCGCGCGCTGCACCCGGCCGCGCAGGCTGTTCGCGCCGTCGCGGACGTACGCCGCCAACTGGCCGCTGCCGTCGACCGATACGGCCGGGGCGCTGATGTCGGAAGTCCAGGTCTCGTCGGCGCTCTCGGGGGTGCCGAGCGACTGCCACTCCGTGAACTCCCCGGACCCCGGCTGCTTCTGGACGGCGTGGACGACCTCGCGCCGGTAGTCGGCGGGCTTCGCGCCGAAGGAAGTGCGGGTGCCGAAGGCGGCTATCCGGCCGTCCGGCAGGGTCACGGTGCTGACGCCCGGGTCCATGCCGGTGCCGGGAAGCAGGTCCGGGCCCTTCCAGCGGCCGACGGGACCGGCCCGGTGCCAGACGGCCACCTGGCCGTCGAGCACCTTGAAGGCCCACAGCCCGAGCTCCGCGTCGGAGGTCAGCCAGCTGGTGCTGGTACCGCGGGCGTAGTTGATGGAGTCCGACCACCGGTTGCCGCCGGGCTGGTCGGAGACCTTGAGGTCGCCGCAGCCGGCCGGGCTGTTGCAGTGGTTCTGCTGGTCGAGCCAGGCGTAGGTGCCCAGGATGTCCAGCTTCTCCCTGGCCTCGTCCGGGTCCAGGGCGCTGGGCAGCGAGCCGTTGATGTAGCCGGCGTAGTTCTGCACCGCGAAGTGCGGGCGGTCCGTGACGTCCTTGGCGTAGGCGGCGGTGGCCAGCTGGACGAACCGGGCACCGTAGAAGTGGTCCTGGTGGTCGGTGTACCGCTTGGTGTCGGCATACCGGCCGGGGGTCGGGTCCTGCGAGCGGACGGTGGTCGGCCGGTACTGCTCCAGGATGCCGACGAGGGTCTGGACGACCTGGTCCTTGGAGTACGCGAACTTCTGCGTGACCGGGGTGCCGGACGCGAGCATGGAGTCCAGGCGGGCGACCTTGCCGTCCCACAGGCCGTGCAGGCTCTCCGGGACGCTGTCGTAGACGGTGCCGGCCTCGCGGAGCTGCAGCCAGACGAGGTTGACGTGGGGTTTGGCGACGAGGACGTCGACCTCGGCGAAACCGCCGCCCTTGGTCGGTACGACGGTGCGCGTCCAGGGGCTGCCCCGGTCGCCGGTGGCCATCTTGGCGTAGGCGGCGCGGATGCCGTTCTGGCGGGCCTCGGCGTAGGCGGGCTTGTCGGGCTTGGTGGTGGCCGCCTTGGCGGAGCCGGCGTTGATGCCGTCGGCCTCGCCGGAGGTCAGGTAGACCGAGGTGACGGGGTGGCCGGTGGCTATGGAGTACCGCAGGTCCGGGTTCATGAAGTACAGGTCGTCGTCGGGGTGCGCGACGACCTGGAGCACCCGGCCGGGGTCGGGCGGCTCGGGGGCGGGGGTGGGCGTGCCGGCCGCCTTGTCGGGGGTCGCGGGGGAGCCCAGGCGGTCGAGGATCTCGTTGCCGCGGAGCAGGAGCATGCTGCCGGCGGCGGTGACCACGCAGAAGGCGACGACCTTGACGAGGCCGGCCCGGCGACGGCGCGCCCGGCCCTTGCCGCGGGCCCGGCGGCGGCGACCGGGGGCTTGGGCATCGGGGGCATCGGGGGCATCGGGCGCGTCGGGGGTTTCGGGGCGCTCGGGCGGGGCGACGGGGTCGGCCACCGGAAGCGGTCCTGCCGGTCCTGCCGGTCCTGCCGGTCCTGCCGGTCCGGCCGGTTCGGTCGAGTCGGCCGGTTCGATCGGCTCGGCCAAGTCGGCCTGCGTCGTGGCCTGGTGGACCTGGTGGAGCCGGCGGGCCTGCTCGGGCGGGTGCGCGTACGGCTGCGGGTGGCCCTGGTGCGCCGGTTGCGTCGAATACTGCGGTTGCTGCCGGTAGCCCTGGTATCCCCGGTGCGCCTGCTCGGAGGGGCGGTCCCGGTCCTCGGGGCCCTGCCAGGAGTCGGACACGTGGCTCCTCCTGGCCGGACGGCGGGGTATACCCCCATGACGCGATAAGTAATCCGATGATCAGATGAACCTTGGCATCGTATGCGTCGAGAGTCGAACATTTGATCCGGACACGCCTAAATCTCCACCGCGGCCCGGGCGGGACTCCGCTCACAGGCACCAGGGCCTAGGCTCAGGAGCAGAGCCCGCCGCACCGGCGAGCAGTGGCACGCAGTGGCAGCGACAACCGCGGGAGGCGGCGGGATGACGGTCCCGGGACGCAGGAGCAGCACCTTCATCCGGCTGCTCCGCAGCGGGTTCACCGACCCCTCCGCCGCCGCCCGGCTGCTGGACACCGACGCGCTCGCGGCCGTACGCACCGATCCCGTGCTGCTCGACGCCCTCGGCGCGACCGCCGACCCCGACCTCGCCCTCCTCGGGCTGGTCCGGCTCGCCGAGGCCCAGCCGGACGGCGAGCTGCCCGGGCTCCTCGACACCCTGGTGAGCGCCAAGCCGCTGCGCGACCGGCTGCTCGGCGTCCTGGGCGCCTCCGAGGCCCTCGGCGACCACCTGGCCCGCCACCCCCGCGACTGGCTCAGCCTCGTCACGTATGAGGCCGCCGACCTGCACCCCGGGCTCGCCGAGTTCGAGCTCGGCCTCGCGGACGCGCACGACCCCGTCGGCCTGCGCGTCGCCTACCGCCGCTGCCTGCTCTCCATCGCCGCCCGCGACGTCTGCGGCACCATCGACGTCTCCCAGACCGCCGCCGAGCTCGCCGACCTCGCCACCGCCACCCTCCGCGCGGCCCTGCGGATCGCCTCCGCCGCCGCCCCCGAGGACGCGGCCCTGTGCCGCCTGGCCGTCATCGCGATGGGCAAGTGCGGCGGCAACGAGCTGAACTACGTCTCCGACGTCGACGTCATCTTCGTCGGCGACGCGGCGCCCGGCGCCGACGAGGCCAAGGCCCTCCAGGCCGCCACGCGCCTCGCCTCCCACCTCATGCGGATCTGCTCGGAGACCACCGTCGAGGGCACCATCTGGCCCGTGGACGCCAACCTCCGCCCCGAGGGCCGCAACGGCCCCCTCGTCCGCACCCTCGCCTCCCACCTGGCCTACTACCAACGCTGGGCCAAGACCTGGGAGTTCCAGGCCCTCCTCAAGGCCCGCGCCGTGGCCGGCGACGAGGCCCTGGGCGCCGAGTACGTCTCCGCCATAAGCCCGCTGGTCTGGCAGGCCGCCGAGCGCGAGAACTTCGTCGCCGACGTCCAGAAGATGCGCCGCCGCGTCGTCGACAACATCCCCGCCGCCCAGGTCGACCGCGAGCTCAAACTCGGCCCCGGCGGCCTGCGCGACGTCGAGTTCGCCGTCCAGCTGCTCCAGCTCGTGCACGGCCGCAGCGACGCCACCCTGCACTCCGGCAGCACCCTCGACGCCCTGCACGCCCTCGCCGCCGGCGGCTACGTCGGCCGCGCCGACGCCGCCCAACTGCACGACGCGTACCGCTTCCTGCGCGCCATGGAGCACCGGATCCAGCTCTACCGGCTGCGCCGCACCCACCTCGTCCCCGAGGACGAGAACGACCTGCGGCGCCTCGGCCGCTCCATGGGCCTGCGCACCGAACCCGTCGCCGAGCTCAACAAGGCCTGGCGCCGGCACGCCTCCGTGGTCCGGCGCCTGCACGAGAAGCTCTTCTACCGGCCGCTGCTCGACGCCGTCGCCCAGCTCGCCCCGGGCGAGACCCGGCTCTCCCCGCGCGCCGCCGGCCAGCGCCTCGAAGCCCTCGGCTACGCCGACCCGGCCTCGGCCCTGCGCCACCTCGAAGCCCTCGCCTCCGGCGTCACCCGCAAGGCCGCCATCCAGCGCACCCTGCTGCCGGTGATGCTCGGCTGGTTCGCCGACTCCGCCGACCCGGACGCCGGCCTGCTGAACTTCCGCAAGGTCTCCGACGCCCTCGGCAAGACCCCCTGGTACCTGCGCCTGCTGCGCGACGAGGGCGCCGCCGCGGAGAACCTCGCCCGCGTCCTGTCCGCCGGGCGCCTCGCCCCCGACCTGCTGATGCGCGCCCCCGAGGCCGTGGCCCTGCTCGGCGACCCCGAAGGCCTGCAGCCCCGTACGCACGAGGCGCTGGAGCAGGAGGTCCTCGCCGCCGTCGGCCGCGCCGAGAACCCCGAGGCCGCCGTCGCCGTCGCCCGCGGCGTGCGCCGCCGCGAGCTGTTCCGCACCACCGCGGCCGACATCATCGGCTCGTACGGTACGGAGGACAACCCGGCCGAGGAGGACCACGGCGCCCTCGTCGACCGGGTCGGCGGGGCCGTCTCGGACCTCACCGCCGCCACCGTCGCCGGGGCTCTGCGCGCAGCCGTCCACAGCCACTACGGCGACACGCTGCCCACCCGTTTCGCCGTCATCGGCGTCGGCCGCTTCGGCGGCCACGAACTCGGCTACGGCTCCGACGCCGACGTCCTGTTCGTCCATGAACCCCGCGAGGGCGTCGACGAGCAGGAGGCGGCCAAGGCGGCCCAGACCGTCGTCGCCGAGATGCGCAGGCTGCTCCAGCTGCCCACCACCGACCCGCCGCTGCTCATCGACGCCGACCTGCGCCCCGAAGGCCGCTCCGGCCCGCTGGTGCGCACGCTGGCCTCCTACGCCGCCTACTACCGGCGCTGGTCCCTGACCTGGGAGAGCCAGGCCCTGCTGCGCGCCGAACCGGTGGCGGGCGACGCCGACATCGGCGCCCGCTTCATCGAGCTGATCGACCCGCTGCGCTACCCGATGGAGGGGCTCGGCGAGGACGCCGTACGCGAGATCCGCCGCCTCAAGGCCCGCATGGAGTCGGAGCGGCTGCCCCGCGGGGCCGACCCGACCCTGCACACCAAGCTCGGCCGCGGCGGCCTCAGCGACGTCGAGTGGACCGTCCAGCTGATCCAGATGCGGCACGCCTGGGCCGAACCGGGTCTGCGGACCACCCGTACCCGCGAGGCCCTCGCGGCCGCCCACGCGGCCGGGCTGATCCCGACCGAGGAGGCGCAGATCCTCGACGAGGCCTGGGTCCTGGCGACCCGGGTCCGCAACGCCGTGATGCTGGTGCGCGGCCGCGCCGGGGACACCTTCCCGACCGAGGCCCGGGAACTCGCGGCCGTCGGCCGCTACCTCGGCTACGCCGAGGGCACGGTCGGGGAGTTGCTGGACGACTACCGCCGCATCACCCGCCGTGCCCGCGCGGTCGTGGACGAACTGTTCTACGGGGCGTAGCCGCTGCGGGCCGTGCGGCCGCGGGGCGCCCAACTGCCGTGGCGGGGCTGGCTGTTGCCTTCACGCTTTGCATATGATCAGACTTCGCTTACGGGGAGGCGCGAGGATGATCGACGAGCCGGGTCAGGCATCGGACCAGCAGGTGGAGATGAGGCTGAACAGCGGGCCACCGCTGGGGCCGTACGCGCCGGGGGTGACCCCGACGCCCGGACCGTACGCGCCGGGGGTGACCCCGACGCCCGGACCATACGCGCCGGGCGTCACCGCGCCGTCGGTGGTCCCGTACGCGCCGGGGGTCACCCCGCCGTCGTCGAACCTGTTCACCCCGGGCGGCTCCCCGGACTTCGTCTCGACGCCCGCCCAGAAGAAGGCGGCGGCGGACACGATCCAGAACGAGCTGAAGCACGCCACCAAGACCGCCGCGGAACACGCGGACGACGCCACCAGCACCGCCCGGAAGGGCTTCGAGGGCTGGGAGACGGCCGCCGGCCTGCAGAAGGTGGCGGACACGTGGGACCAGCAGGTGAAGACCCTCATGGGCCGCCTCGCCGGGGAGGAGACCGCGCTGCGGGGCGCCGCCGGATCCATCGCCGGGAACGACATCAACCTGGGCAACCGGTTCGCGTCGCACTCGCAACTGAACGGGATATAGGGGCCTGCGGTGCTGACCTACTACGAAGTCATGACCACGGACCTGGGCCTGCTGACGGCCGCCGCCGCCAAGTGGGACTCGATGGCGGGCGAGCTGAAGAAGGTCGAGACCCGCTACGGGGACACCGTCCAGAAGATCACCATGGGAGACAACTGGGTCGGTGTCAGCGCCGCGACGGCGCGGGTGAAGTTCACGGCGACCCGCTACGAGTACTCCGCCGCGCAGAACCAGGCCAAGGCCGTCGCGAGCCTGCTGCGGGGTGCCCACGAACAGCTCACCGACCTCAAGAAGAAGCTGGAGAGCGCCCGCGACGACGCGATCGCCGCCGGCATGACCGTCTCGGAGCAGGGGCACGTCGCCTTCGACTACTCCAAGCTGACGCCCTCCGAGCGCAGCGCCTACCACCACGACCCCGACGGCCAGGAGGCCGTCCGCACCGCGGTCGGCAAGTGGCAGAAGCACATCGACGACCGGGTCAAGGCCGCCTCCGAGGCCGACCAGCACGTCAAGGACGCCCTCCTGGCGGCCGTGAACGACAGCAACAGGGACGCCCTGGGCCAGGGCACCGGCGCCGACGAGACCCTCACCGGCTTCAACAACTACGCCGAGGGCGACCTGGCGAAGGCCAAGAAGCTCGAAGAGGTCAAGATCCGGACGAGGACCGACGGCTGGGAAGCCGGCGCGAGCAGCACCGGCCCGGGCCAGTACGGCAAGGAGGCCTCGGGCAAGGTCTACGTCGACCTCTTCCACGAGACAGCGAAGGGGGAGGGGAGCATCGGGTCGCTGAAGCTGGCCGGGGTCGCCGACATCTACGACGGAGCCCGGGCCAGCGCGAACTTCGGCTTCACCGACAAGGGCATGGTCGCCAAGGCCGAGGCGTCCGCGGGAATCCGGGCACTGGCGGAGGGCCGGGCCGGGGGCGAGTACCAGAGCGTCTACGGGCGGGCCGAGGGCTTCGCCGGCGGCGAGCTGTCGGGCAGCCTCAAGGCGACCAAGGAAGAAGTGACCATCGGCGGGAAGGCGTTCGCCGGGGCGAAGGGCACTCTCGCCGGAGGAGCGGAGTCCGGCGGCATAGGCGTCGGCCTGACGGCCGAAGGATGGGCCGGCCCCGGTGCCGAGGCCTGGTGGGGCTACAAGAAGGACGAGGAGACCGGCGTATACAAGATCGGCGGCAAGGCCGGGGCCTCACCCTTCGTCGGTGGCTCCCTGGGCCTGGAGATCACCGTCGATCCTGAGAAGGTGGCCAAGACCGCGGGCGACGTGGCCGACGCGGTGGGCGACACGGCGCACGCGGTCGGCGACGCCGCGGGCGACTTCAAGGACTGGTTGCTCGACTGATGTCCGTTTCCATGGAAGGAGGGCCCAGGATGCCCACGACACTGCCGGTGCCGATCGAGTTCCGGCTGCCGGAAGGCTGGCTCCCGGCCCGTCCGGAGGGTTTCGACCCGGGAGTGGCCTTCGCCGCGGTGCATCCGCAGCCGGACGCCGGGTTCACCGCCAACATCACCATCGACGGCGGGTTCCCGAAGGACGGGGTGGCCCTGGCCGAGATCGCCGACGCGTCGGTGGAGCGGCTGCGCGAGTTCGCCGAGTCGGTGGAGGTGGTCCACCGCCGCGAGGCCGGTTCCGAGGACGCGCCCGCCCTGACCCAGCGGCTGGGCTTCTCGTTCGACACCGACGGCGCCCGCCACGAGCTCGTCCAGACCCAGGTGTACCTGTTCCTCGTGGACACCGGGGACCCGCACAAGCGGGCGATGATCCGCCTGGCCCTGACCGCCACCGCGGCCCAGCACGACAGCCTCCTGGGCGACTTCCAGGACTTCGTACGCACCGTGCGCCCGGACGACGGGGCGGGGAGCTGACGGTGGGTGGCTTCTGGGACAGGCGCACGGGCACACGGCATCCGGCCGGCAGTGTGCCGCGGCGGGGCGCCGGGGAGCTCCGGGAGGCGCTGCTCGCGCTGGGCGGTCCGGACGAGCTGTTCGCCGTACGCGAGGGAACCGCGCGGGAGCGCGCCGACCTGGTGGTGGAGTGCCGCGTCAGCGAGGCGCGCCTGACCCTCAGGACCAGCATGCGACTGGTCCCCGGGAAGCACGAGGTGCGCGTACTCGAAGAGCGGTGGGAGCCCTCGCTCGAACACTCCGGTGAGCAGTACGGCCGGGGTCCGGCGAAGGCGGTCTACAAGCAGTGGGAGTTCCGCAAGGGCGCTGACGGCCGCCGCCACAAGGTGGAGACGTTCCGCTTCGACACGGGGCTGGTGAAGAACCCCCTGCAGAACACGGTCCTCCGGGCGGGCTGGACCTGGCGCGGAGTGCTGTTCAGGCTGTGACCGGCCGCGCCGCCGCGCCGCCGTGACGGCGGCGCGGCCGGGCCGGGCAGGGGCGGGGCGGGTCAGCGCGCCGCGCCGAAGTCCTGCGTCCAGTAGGAGCCGGGCTGCGCCAGGCCGATGCCGATCTCCTTGAAGGAGCAGTTCAGGATGTTCTCCCGGTGGCCCTGGCTGTTCATCCAGCCCTCCATGACCTTCTCGGGAGTGCTGTAGCCGTAGGCGACGTTCTCGCCGTACGTGCTCCACGTGTACCCGGCGCGGGTGATCCGCGTACCCGGGTCCGAGCCGTCGGAACCGGTGTGGGACATGTTGCTGTGGGAGGCCATGTCGGCGCTGTGGTCCTGCGCGGCCTTCGTGAGCTTCGCGTTGAGGGAGACGGCCGGGCACCCGGCGGAGGCGCGCTCCTGGTTGACGAGCGCGAGGACCGCGGCGACGTCGCCCGAGGCCGGCGGGGCGGCGGGCTTGGACGGCTGGGGCGCCGTCGTCGTCGGCTTCTTCGTGGCGACCGGCGGCTTCGCCGGCTTGGGCTGCGCGGGAGGCGTGGTCTCCACGACGGGCGGTGCGGTCTCGGGCGCAGGGCTGCTGGGGGAGGCCTCGGCGGGGCTGCCGCTCGGCGACGTGGCCGGGAGCGGGGCGTCCACGGGCGCCAGGGTGCCGGGGGTGGCCGAGGGCGCCCACTGCCACGGGCGCTGCTGCTGGTGGCTCACGGTCCGCGTACGGCTGTTGCCCTCGTCCTGACCGTCGAAGCAGGCCATGGCGGCGGTGGGGACACCCACGATGGCGAGCGCGCCGACACCGATGGCTATTTTCTTGTAGGACGTCTTCTTCCGATGCTTCTGCATGCCTGACCTCATTCAGTGATCGCGAAGCTTCCGGCGCCGGAAGCGCGGGGCGCCGAAGAGGCCGCCATTCTTAAAAGGCTCTGAATGGCCTGGCAAGTTTCCGCTGATCACAAGCCTGGGGCGGTCGGCACACGGCTTGAAACGGGACGGTGATCGTGCATCATCACGATTTGGTCACTCCCGCAACCGTCTGATGGGTGATCAGAAACGGCTGTGACCTGGCCGGTCGGGGACGGGTTCGCCGGTATGAGGGATTCCGTTTCCGGCGGAGAGGGGAATGTCAATTCCAAAAGGGACAAATATCGAAATGTCGACGGGTTAACGCTCCGTCAAGAAAGCTCCCCGCAGGTATGGCCACCGTGACGCATGTCACTGTTTCGCGCACGAGTGCGCCCGTTTCCCCACGGAGGGAAACGGGCGCTACGATCGGTCTACCGCGGTTCCAGGGCCGCGGTCCGGCAGGCGCCGTTCGCGGCGCCACCCGGCACTCCTGCCTCGGTCAGGCCGCTCACGCAGCCCTGCAGATCACCGACCACGCCGCGTCGGCAGGACGCCGCGACGGCGTCGGTGACCTCGGCACCCGACTGCGCGGCCATGTTCGTACAGGCGGGGATGTCCGCGTGGGCGGCGGGCGCGGCGACGGCCGCGCCGGCGAGGGAGAGGAACAGGCCGGCGAGGACACCGGCGATACGGGGCGACTTGTGCATGGGGACGTACCTGCTCTCCGAATGCCTGCTGGATCGGCGGTCAGCGGCGGCCGGTGGTCATCGGTGTGCGGCCGTCTCGACCGGCCGGCGAAGTGTCCGACGGCGTACAGACCGTTCGTGCCGATCCCGGTCTGCTCGAACGCGCGGTTCACCATCGCGTCCCGGCCCGCGGGCGAGTGGCGCACGCGCCTTCTTCCACCGTACGACCGCGGCCCCCTCCCCACGACCGGGAGAAGCCCGGAGCCCCGTGCCCGGGAACGCGGCGGGGATACGGTGGTGGGATGTTCACAGTCCGACGTGCAGGCCGGAACGACGCAGACGTCCTCGGCGAGATCCACGCCACGGCCTGGGAGGCGGCGTACGCCCCCTTCTTCGAGCCCGGGTTCGCCGCCGACGGAGTCCGGAGCAGACGAACGCGGTGGCACGCGAGGGTCGGGCAGGCGGACACCCCGATCCTGCTCGCCGAACACGACGGCCGCCCGCTGGCGATGACCGCCTTCCGCGCATCCGCGACCCGGCCGGGCCTGGCCGAGATCCTCTCCTTCTACGCCCACCCCGACGGCTGGGGCACCGGCATCGCGGCCGCGCTGATGACCGGGACCCTGGAGCACCTGCGCGCGGACGGGTTCGCACGGACCCACCTGTGGACCCTGCGCGACACCCCGCGCTCCCGCCGCTTCTACACCAAGTGCGGCTTCACCGAGAGCGGCACCGTACGCCCCTTCGACTTCGGCGACGGGAAGCCCCTCGCCCAGGTCGAGTACGAGCGCGCGTGCTGACGCGGATATGCGCTGGCACGGAGCGCGCCGCCGCTGGTTGGATGCCGGGATGAGCGACGACCTTCCCGACGGATACGAGATCTCCACCGACGCCGCCCGACTGGACGTAGGGCTCGTCCACAGGTGGCTGTCCGAAGACGCGTACTGGGCGCTCGGGCGCAGCCTGCGGAAGCAGGAGGACGCCATCGCGGGCTCCTTGAACTTCGGCCTCTACGACCGGGCCTCCGGGGCCCAGCTCGCCTACGCCCGCGTCGTCACCGACCGGGCCACCTTCGCCTGGCTGTGCGACGTCTACGTCGATCGGGGCGTCCGCGGAAAGGGGCTCGGCGGGGCCCTCGTCGACGCGGTGTGCGCGCACCTGGAGCCGTACGGGCTGCGCCGGGTCCTGCTGGCCACCGCCGACGCGCACGACGTCTACGCCCGGGCCGGCTTCGCGCCCCTCGCCACGCCCGGGAAGTGGATGGCCCTCGGGGAGCAGTAGCGCGGCGGTCGTCTCAGGCGCGGGTGCGGACCCGGACCCGGTTCAGCAGTTCCGTGGCCGGGTGCGGGCCCGCGTGCTCGGGGTGGCGGGGCAGGCGGTGGGCGAAGGAGCCGTACCAGGACCGCGAGACCGTGTAGCCGAACGCCAGGCAGAGCATGCCGCCCACGGCGTCGAGCCAGAAGTGGTTGGCGGTGGCCACGATGACGACGAGGGTCGCCGTCGGGTAGAGCAGGCCCAGGATCCGGGCCCAGGGCGCCGAGGCCACCGCGAAGATCGTCAGGCCGCACCAGAGCGACCACCCTATGTGCATGGACGGCATCGCGGCGTACTGGTTCGACATCTGCTTGAGGTTGCCCGAGGCCATGGAGCCCCAGGTGTGGTGGACCAGCACGGTGTCGATGAAGTCCTGCCCGTTCATCAGCCGGGGCGGCGCGAGCGGGTAGCAGTAGTAGCCGACCAGGGCGACGCCCGTGGTGGCGAAGAGGACCATGCGCGTGGCGGCGTACCGCCCGGGATGGAAACGGTAGATCCAGACCAGCACGCCGATCGTCACCACGAAGTGGAGCGTGGCGTAGTAGTAGTTCATGCCCACGATCAGCCACGTCACGGAGTCGACCGTGTGGTTGACGGACTTCTCCACGGCGATGCCGAGGGTCCGCTCGACGCTCCAGATCCAGTCGGCGTTGGCGAGGGCCGCCGCCTTCTGCTCGGGCACCGCGTTGCGGATCAGCGAGTACGTCCAGTAGCTGATCGCGATCAGCAGCACCTCGAACCAGATCCGAGGCCGGCGCGGGGCACGCAACCGGGAGAGCAGGGTGCGCTCGGACCCCGGGCGGGTCTCGGTCTCCACCGCGATGGGTGATGAGACGTCCGTCCGGGTTTCCAGTGTCTTCACGCTCGATTCACCCATGGGGAGAGAGTCTGCCAGATGCGTTCCCGCCTCCGATCATCCCTCGGGACGGTCTTCGGCGCCTGCGGTCCGCCTTGGGTACGACACGGAACCCTCAGCCGGGCCGCCCGGGGGACCCGGCGCGGTCGCGTACGCCCCGGCGGCCCCGTGGACCGGGGCGGATCGGCCCGCGGTGCCGGACACCGCGGGCCGTCATGATCCGGAAGGAACGGCCTCGTCCCGGCGGCGCTGCCCCGGGCCCGAGGCGGTGGAGCCGCGCACCACCAGTTCGGGCAGGAAGACGAACTCGCTGTGCGGCGCCGGCGTACCGCCGATCTCCTCCAGCAGGGTCCGGACCGCAGCCTGTCCCATCGCCTGCACGGGCTGGCGGATCGTCGTCAGTGGCGGGTCGGTGAACGCTATGAGCGGGGAGTCGTCGAAGCCGACCACCGACACGTCCTGCGGCACCTGCAGCCCCTGCTGCCGGGCCGCCCGGATCGCGCCGAGCGCCATCATGTCGCTCGCGCACACCACCGCCGTGCAGCCCCGCGAGATCAGCGCGGCCGCGGCGGCCTGCCCGCCCTCCAGCGAGTAGAGGGAGTGCTGGATCAGCTGCTCGCTCTCGGCCTCGTCGAGTCCGAGCCGCTCCTTCATCCCGAGCCGGAAGCCCTCGATCTTGCGCAGGACGGGCACGAAGCGCTTCGGCCCGACCGCGAGCCCGATGCGGGTGTGCCCGAGCGCGGCGAGGTGGGTGACGGCGAGCTGCATCGCGGCCCGGTCGTCGGGGGAGACGAAGGGGGCCTGCACCTTCTCGGAGAACCCGTTGATCAGGACGTACGGGACGCCCTGCCCGCGGAGTTGGTCGTAGCGGCCCATGTCGGCCGTGGTGTCGGCGTGCAGGCCGGAGACGAAGATGATCCCGGAGACCCCGCGGTCGACCAGCATCTCGGTCAGCTCGTCCTCGGTGGACCCGCCGGGCGTCTGCGTGGCCAGCACCGGCGTGTACCCCTGCCGGGTCAGGGCCTGGCCGATGACCTGGGCGAGCGCCGGGAAGATCGGGTTGTCCAGTTCGGGAGTTATCAGACCGACGAGCCCCGCGCTGCGCTGGCGCAGCTTCACGGGCCGCTCGTAGCCGAGTACGTCGAGGGCGGCCAGCACGGATTCACGGGTGCCTGCGGCCACGCCGGGCTTGCCGTTGAGCACGCGGCTGACTGTGGCTTCGCTGACCCCCGCCTGGGCTGCGATGTCGGCTAGCCGTGCGGTCACGGGATTGGACTGTACCGGTCGGACGTTCACCATGACCACCACGTGCACGAATCCGGGGGAAGCCGGACGGTTCGGCCGTCCGTCTCCACCGGGGCGCTGGAGAGTACGGGGCGACCGGGCGCCGGGAGTTCCACCGGCTCGGAGCGGCTGTTGAGGGTGCAGGCGAAGCCGGGGCGGGTGAAGAGGAGCACGCCCTCGGGGGCGGACTGCCAGCGCATCCCGCACGCGTACGGGGCTCCGGCCGAGGCGTCCGGCTCCGCCCCCACCGCCGCCCCCGGCTCCGCTCCCGCCCCCGTCCCGGCCTCCGGTGCGCCCAGGCCCGGCATCGCCCGGCGCAGTTCCAGGGCGGCGCGGTACAGCTCCAGCGTGGAGTGCGGGTCGCCGGTCTGCGCGGCCACGCTGAGGCCGGCCCAGCCGGCCGGCTGCGGGAGCCAGCTGCCCGTCGGCCCGAAGCCGTACGGGGGCTCCGCGCCGGACCACGGGAGCGGCACCCGGCACCCGTCGCGCAGCCCGTCCTGTCCGGCGGTGCGCAGGAAGGCGGGATCCTGGCGGACCCGGTCCGGGAGGTCCACCACCTCCGGCAGGCCGAGCTCCTCGCCCTGGTAGACGTACGCCGACCCGGGCAGGGCCAGCATCAGCAGCGCGGCGGCCCGGGCCCGGGCCAGGCCGCGGGCCCCGCCGCCGTACCGGGTCACGTGGCGTACGACGTCGTGGTTGGACAGCACCCAGGTGGTCGGGGCGCCCACGGAGGTGGTGGCGGCGAGGGACTCGTCGATGACGGTGCGCATCGCGACCGGGTCCCACGGGCAGTTCAGGAACCGGAAGTTGAAGGCCTGGTGCAGTTCGTCCGGGCGTACGTACAGGGCGAGGCGTTCGGAGGTCGGCGCCCAGGCCTCGGCGACCCCGATCCGCCCGCCCCCGTAGGAGTCGAGGAGGCGGCGCCAGGAGCGGTGGATCTCGTGGACCCCGTCCTGGTCGAAGAAGGGGAGCGGCTCGGTGCCGATGAGGGTGGCCTGGGCGCCGCGGCCGATGTCCGGCAGGCCCGGGGCCTTGACCATGCCGTGGGCGACGTCGACGCGGAAGCCGTCGATGCCGAGGTCGAGCCAGAAGCGCAGGACGGAGGCGAATTCGGCGGCGACCTCGGGGTGGTCCCAGTCGAGGTCCGGCTGCTCGGGGGCGAAGAGGTGCAGGTACCACGCGCCGTCCGGGACCCGGGTCCAGGCGGGGCCGCCGAAGATCGACTCCCAGTCGTTCGGGGGCTCGGCGCCGTCCGGCCCCCGCCCGGGACGGAAGTGGTAGCGCTCACGGGCGCCCCGGTCCCCGGCGAGGGCGGCGCGGAACCAGGGGTGCTGCTCGGAGGTGTGGTTCGGCACCACGTCCACGATGACCCGCAGCCCCAGCGCGTGCGCGGCCCGGACCAGCTCGTCGGCGTCGGAGAGATCACCGAAGAGGGGGTCGACGGCCCGGTAGTCGGCGACGTCGTAGCCGCCGTCCGCCTGCGGGGAGACGTAGAAGGGGGTGAGCCACACGGCGTCGACCCCGAGGCGGGCGAGGTGGGGGAGGCGGGAGCGGACCCCGCGGAGGTCGCCGATGCCGTCTCCGTCACTGTCGGCGAAGGAGCGTACGTACACCTGATAGATGACGGCATCGCGCCACCAGCCACCGCTCGCGGTCGCGTTGCTGGAAGAGCTTGCAAGCTGGACGGCCGTCGAGTCGTGGGTCATATCGGGGTCAACGCGGGTACATGCCCCCTGGTTGCGGGCCCGGGTGGTCGAAGGTGACTCGAACTAACAGCAAGCTGCGGCAACCGTACGGACACACGGATGTAACGATCGCCTCCGCTTGCAGAAAGTTTGCGCAAGGTCTTTCGGTCCTCTTTCAGTCTTGTTACGTTCCTGGCAACTCGGGACCGCGAGGGCGCGGCCGGGATCATCGAAGGAGTTCATATGCGGCGTGGCATAGCGGCCACCGCGCTGGTCGCGACCCTGGCGCTCG
The DNA here is from genome assembly GCF_016755875.1 of Streptomyces spororaveus. Classification (NCBI taxonomy): domain Bacteria; kingdom Bacillati; phylum Actinomycetota; class Actinomycetes; order Kitasatosporales; family Streptomycetaceae; genus Streptomyces; species Streptomyces spororaveus. The sequence continues at coordinate 5,988,182 of NZ_BNED01000005.1, forward strand.
CGGCGACGGCTTGCGGTGGGGACGACAAGGACGCGGCCGGCGGGACCCAGGCAGGCGGCGAGCTTTCCGGCACGGTCACGTGGTGGGACACCTCGAACGACGCCGAGAAGGCCAGCTTCCAGAAGATCGCCGAGGCGTTCACTGCGAAGCACCCCAAGGTCACCGTCAAGTACGTCAACGTCCCGTACGGCGACGCGCAGAACAAGGTCAAGAACGCCTTCAGCAGCGGCTCCGACGCCCCTGACGTGATCCGCGCCGACGTCGGCTGGGTCGCGGACTTCGCCTCGCTGGGCTACCTCGACGAGGTCCCCGCCGAGACGGCGAAGAAGGTCGACGCCGAGTTCCTCTCGCAGGCCGCGGCCAGTGGCAAGTACGAGGGCAAGACCTACGCAGTCCCGCAGGTCATCGACACCCTCGGCCTCTTCTACAACAAGAAGATGCTCGCCGACGCCGGCGTCCAGCCCCCCACCACGCTGGAAGAGCTGAAGACGGCCGCCGCCGCCATCAAGGACAAGACCGGCAAGGCCGGCCTCTACCTCCGCGGCGACGACTCCTACTGGTTCCTCCCCCTCATCTACGGCGAGGGCGGCGACCTGGTCGACGCCAAGAACAAGACGGTCACCGTCGACAACCCGGCGGGCGTCAAGGCCTTCAAGACCGCTCGTGACCTCGTCACCTCCGGCGCGGCGATCACCAACGCCACCGACGGCTGGAACAACATGCAGACCGCCTTCAAGACCGGCCAGGCGGCCATGATGATCAACGGTCCGTGGGCGGTGGCCGACAGCTACGCGGGCGACCAGTTCAAGGACAAGGCCAACCTCGGCATCGCCGCGGTCCCGGCCGGCTCCGTCAAGGCGGGTGCCCCGCAGGGCGGCCACGACCTCGCGGTCTACGCCGGCTCCAAGAACACCGCCGCGGCGCACGCCTTCGTCGAGTACATGACCTCGCAGGAGGTCCAGGTGCAGTCGGCCAAGGACCTCAGCCTCCTCCCGACCCGTACCGCCGCCTACGACCAGCCGGACGTCAAGGGCAGCGAGATGGTCCAGTTCTTCAAGCCGGCCGTGGACAAGGCCGTCGAGCGCGCCTGGATCCCGGAGAACGGCTCCCTCTTCGAGCCGCTGAAGGTCGAATACACCAAGGCGATCACCGGGGCCTCTAGCCCGGAGGACGCGGCCAAGTCGGCCGGCGTCGAGTTCCGCAAGATCCTCAAGGGCTGGAAGTAACGAAACCATGGCTGCTCACACCAGCCAGTCGGTGGCGAAGGCCGCGGGCGACGACGTCGAGAACGACGTCGCCGCCCGCGGCCGGAGCCGCAGGACTGACAGCGACAGCGGTAACCGCGGCGGCAGCCGCGGTGGGAAAGGCGCGTCCGGCCTCCGGCGCGCCGTCGGCACGCACTGGTACGCCTGGGCCATGGTCGCCCCGGTGGTGCTCGTCCTCGGCGTGATCATCGGCTGGCCGCTGGTCCGGGGCGTCTACCTGTCGCTGACCGACGCCAACGAGCGCAACGTCTCGCGCACCATCGGCGTGCGGCACATCGAGGCCACGTACGAGTTCGTCGGACTCGACAACTACGTGGACGTGCTCAGCGACCCGGTGTTCCTGCAGCGGCTGGTGTGGACGGTGGTGTGGACCGTCGCGTGCGTGTCCATCACCTTCACGCTCGGACTGGCCCTCGCCAACATGCTCAACCGGGAGTTCCGGGGCCGCGCCGCCTACCGCATGGCACTCATCCTGCCCTGGGCCGTCCCCGGCTTCGTCTCCGTCTTCGCCTGGCGGTTCCTCTTCAACCGCGACAACGGCATCCTCAACAAGATCCTCGACGGTGGCGGCATCGCCGCGATCCCGTGGCTCGACGACCCGACCTGGGCCAAGTTCTCCGTCGTCGCCGTCAACGTCTGGCTCGGCGTCCCCTTCATGATGGTCGCCCTGCTCGGCGGCCTGCAGTCGATCCCCGGCGAGCTCTACGAGGCCGCCGAGATGGACGGCGCCAGCGCCTGGCAGCGCTTCCGGCACATCACCCTGCCCGGACTGCGCGCGGTGAGCATGACGGTGATCCTGCTCTCCACCATCTGGACCTTCAACATGTTCCCGGTGATCTTCCTGCTCACCCGGGGCGGACCCGGCGACTCCACCGAGATCCTGGTGACCCAGGCCTTCCGCGAGGCCTTCATCACGAGCCCGCGCGACTTCGCCGTCTCCGCGACGTGGGGCGTACTGATCCTCCTGCTGCTCATGATCTTCGCGCTGGTCTACCGGCGCTCGCTGCGCAAGCAGGGAGAGGTGTGGTGACCATGTCCACTGCGAACACCGCCCGTCCCCGGGGCAGCCGTTCCCCGCTCGCCTCCGTCGGCCTGCACGCCACCCTCGTCGTGGCCGCGGTCATCGCCGTCTTCCCCGTGCTGTGGATCCTGCTGACCTCGCTCAAGCCCGCGCAGCACGCGATCACCACGGACTTCGTCAAGGAACCGACGCTCGACAACTACCGGTACCTGCTGGAGGACAGCCACTTCTTCAGCTGGTTCGCCAACTCCGTCCTGGTCGCCGGCGTCACCACCGTCCTCGGTGTCTTCATCGCCGCCACCACCGGATACGCGGTCAGCCGCTTCAAGTTCCCCGGTATGAAGCCGCTCATGTGGACCCTGCTCATCACGCAGATGTTCCCGATGGCGATCCTCATCGTCCCGCTCTACAACCTCATGGGCGACCTCGGCCTGCTCAACCAGCCGCTCGGCCTGATCATCACGTACCTCACCATCGCCGTGCCGTTCTGCGCCTGGATGATGAAGGGCTTCTTCGACACCATCCCGGTGGAGATCGACGAATCGGGCCGCGTCGACGGACTCAACCCCTTCGGCACCTTCTGGCGCCTCATCCTGCCGCTCGCCAAGCCCGGCCTGGCCGTCACCGGCTTCTACGCCTTCATCACCGCCTGGGGCGAGGTCGCGTACGCCTCCGCCTTCATGGTCGGGGAGGAGAACCTCACCCTGGCCGGCGGACTGCAGACCTTCGTCACGCAGTACACCTCCAACTGGGGAGCCATGAGCGCCGCATCGGTACTCATCGCCATCCCCGCGGCGATCTTCTTCGTCTTCGCCCAGCGTCACCTCGTCGCCGGGATGACGGCAGGCGCAACCAAGGGCTGACCACCCGAGCCTGCCCCCTCTCACCCCCGGCCCGATCTCTCCAAGGACACCATGACCCAGCACCTCGCCGACGCGCTCCCCACCTCCACCGGCACGCAGCCCGGCTGGTGGAGAGAAGCGGTGATCTACCAGGTCTATCCGCGCAGCTTCGCCGACTCCAACGGGGACGGCATGGGGGACCTCGAAGGCATCCGCAGCCGCCTGCCCTACCTCAAGGAGCTGGGCGTCGACGCCGTCTGGCTCAGCCCCTTCTACGCCTCCCCGCAGGCCGACGCCGGCTACGACGTCGCCGACTACCGGGCCATCGACCCCATGTTCGGCACCCTGCACGACGCCGACGCCGTGATCCGCGAAGCCCACGAACTGGGCCTGCGCATCATCGTCGACCTCGTCCCGAACCACTGCTCCGACCAGCACGAATGGTTCAAGCAGGCCCTGCGCGAAGGCCCCGGCACCCCGCTGCGCGAGCGCTTCCACTTCCGCCCGGGCCGCGGCGAGAACGGCGCGGAGCCCCCGAACGACTGGGAGTCGATCTTCGGCGGTCCGGCCTGGACCCGCGTCGCGGACGGCGAGTGGTACCTGCACCTCTTCGCCCCCGAGCAGCCCGACTTCAACTGGGAACACCCCGCCGTACAGGACGAGTTCCGCTCCATCCTGCGCTTCTGGCTCGACCTCGGCGCCGACGGCTTCCGCATCGACGTCGCCCACGGCCTGGTCAAGGCCCCCGGCCTGCCCGACCTCGGCCGCGACGAACAGCTCAAGCTGCTCGGCAACCAGGTCCTGCCCTTCTTCGACCAGGACGGCGTCCACGAGATCTACCGCTCCTGGCGCCTGGTCCTCGACGAGTACGCGGGCGACCGCATCGGCGTCGCCGAGGCCTGGACCCCCAGCGCCGACCGCACCGCCATGTACCTGCGCCCCGACGAGCTGCACCAGGCCTTCAACTTCCACTACCTGAACACCGGCTGGGACGCCGAGGCACTGCGCGCCACCATCGACGAGTCGCTCGACTCGATGCGGCCCGTCGGCGCCCCCACCACCTGGGTGCTGTCCAACCACGACGTGGTCCGCCACCGCACCCGCTTCGGCACCCTGGAGAAGGCACGCGCCGCCGCGCTGCTGATGCTGGCCCTGCCCGGGTCCGCGTACGTCTACCAGGGCGAGGAGCTCGGCCTGCCGGAGGTGGTGGACCTCCCCGACGAGGTGCGCCAGGACCCCTCCTTCTTCAAGGAGAACGGCCAGGACGGACTCCGCGACGGCTGCCGCGTACCGATCCCGTGGAGCGGCGACCAGGCCCCGTACGGTTTCGGAACCGGCGGCAGCTGGCTCCCGCAGCCCGCCGAATGGGCCGGGCTCAGCGTGGAGGCGCAGACCGGCGACCCCCAGTCCACGCTGGAGCTGTACCGCGCCGCGCTGCGCGTACGGCGCGCACACCCGGCGCTGGGCGCGGGCGACGGCGTCGAGTGGCTGCCCGCCCCGGCCGGCGTACTGGCCTTCCGGCGTGGGGACTTCGTCTGCACCGTGAACACCACGGACGAGCCGGTACGGCTGCCCGCCGCGGGCACGGTGCTGCTCACGAGCGGCGACCTCGCCGACCCCGACGTCCTGCCCGCCGACACCACGGTGTGGTGGCAGGGGTGACTTCCCCGCTGCGGCTGACGGACATCGCCGCGCAGGCCGCGGTCAGCGAGGCGACCGTCAGCCGCGTACTCAACGGCAAACCGGGCGTGGCGGCCGGCACCCGGCACAAGGTGCTGGCCGCGCTCGACCTGCTGGGCTACGAGCGGCCCGTACGGCTCAAGCGGCGCAGCAACGGGCTGGTCGGGCTGCTCATCCCGGAGCTCACCAACCCGATCTTCCCGGCGTTCGCGCAGGTCATAGAGCAGGCGCTGGCCGGGCACGGGTACACGCCGGTGCTGTGCACGCAGACCCCCGGCGGGGCCACCGAGGACGAGCTGGTGGAACAGCTGGAGGAACGCGGGGTCACCGGCATCGTCTTCCTGTCGGGCCTGCACGCCGACGCCCACGCGGACCCCGCGCGCTACCAGCGACTGGCAGCGCGCGGGGTGCCGTTCGTTCTGATCAACGGCTTCAACGAGCAGGTGAACGCCCCGTTCATCTCCCCGGACGACCGGGCGGCGGCGGACATGGCCGTACGGCACCTGCAGGACCTCGGGCACCGCAGGATCGGGCTCGCGATCGGACCGACGCGGTACGTGCCGTCGGCCCGCAAGGAGCAGGGATTCCTGACGGCGCTGCCGTCGGCCGAGGCGGACGGGCTGATCCAGCGCACGCTCTTCACGGTGGAGGGCGGACACGCGGCGGGCATGGCCCTGCTGGACCGCGGCTGCACGGGCATCGTCTGCGGCAGCGACCCGATGGCGCTCGGCGTCATCCGCGCGGCGCGCGAGCGGGGGCTGCGGGTGCCGCAGGACGTGTCGGTGGTCGGCTTCGACGACTCACCGCTGATCGCGTTCACGGATCCGCCGCTGACGACGGTCCGCCAGCCGGTACGAGCCATGGCGACGGCGGCGGTGGGCGCCCTCCTGGAGGCGGTATCGGGCACCCCGGTCCAGCGCACGGAGTACGTCTTCCAGCCGGAACTGGTGGTACGAGGCTCAACGGCCGAGGCCCCGTAGGGGCGGCGGGGGGCCGTAAGGCGCGGTGGCTTCGGGGTGCGGGAGTCGGGCGGGCGGGGTCGGGATGCTCCGGGTCGGCTGCGGTGTTCGGGAGCCACGCGCGCGGAGCCGGAACGCGGGGCGGTGACGGTGGAGGGGCCGATCCACTCACTCCGTGGTCAGTGACGCGTATGGGGGTTTCCCGTCAGTCTCATCGTCTCTCCGTGTCGGGCCGGTCCCTCAAGGGCGCTCGTTCCTCGCGTCGCTTCGCGATGGCCTTCGGCCACCCTTGACCGACCGTCCCGCCCCGGAAATCCGAAGACTGCCGAGAAGCCCCCAAAAGAACGAGCCGGTCCAGGCTCTAAGGGACGGGGTGGCCAGAGCCCCCCTGCCCGGTCGGGGGCGGGGACACCCGACAGGCGGGGCCCATCCAGCCCCCGGCCCGGACCGGGGAAGCGCGACCAATCGCTACGCGCTCCTCACGTCTCAGCGTCTCCAGTCCGTCTTGGGCTGGACATAGGCCGCCCACGGCCCCGGTCCGGCGCTCGACCTGCGTCCGACGACCGGCCGGGGCCTGGGCACAAGCCGCCCACCACCCAGTCATTCCTCACTCACGGCGACGGACGACCGTCCGTGACGGGGTCTGCGCCGCGCGCCATCCGTCTGCCCCTCATTCACGGCGGCGGACGGCCGTCCGTGGCGGGTCATAGGCCGCCCACCATCCGTCGGTTTCTCATTGACGGCGTCCGACGACCGTCTGCGCGGTCAGAGGCCGCCGAGGACTCTCGGATGCTCCTCTTTGCCGGCGGCCGACGGCCGGTGCGCCCGCCAGGGCGGGTTGAGGGTCCTCTTTGACTGCGTCTGACTGCCGTCCGGAGGTGAAAAGGCGTGGGACTGCGGCTATTTCGTCGTGGATACAGGTCAGCACACATGGGCGACCCAAAGGGTCGTTGGTTTGCCCCAACTGCCCCTGTATGGGGGTTGGTTTCTGGTGTCGTGTTGGCGCTGACCCGATTCCACGACGGAATAGCGGAGGTTTCGGCCGCCAGCCCCTCTCAGAGGCTCTCGTCAGCCCCCAACCGGCCGCCGGTCGCAGTCTCGGAGGAGCACGTAGCGATTTGAGGCGGCTCAATGCCCAGCGCCGGCCGGTCGTCGGTCGCAGGTCGAGTGTCGGGTCGAGGTCGTGGGCGGCCTATGTCCAGCCCAGGACGGACTGGAGGCGCTGAGACGTCAGGAGCGCGTAGCGATTGGACGCGCTTCCCCCGATCCGGGTCCGGGTCTGGTTGGGCCCCGTCTGTCGGTCGTCCCCCACTCCCGTCCGGGCAGGGGGTCTCTGGCCGCCCCGTCCTGATCCTTGAGTGCCCGGCTCGTTCTTTTGGGGGCTTCTCGGCAGTCTTCGGATTTCCGGGGCGGGTCGGTCGGTCAAGGGTGGCCGAAGGCCATCGCGAAGCGACGCGAGGAACGAGCGCCCTTGAGGGACCGGCCCGACACGGAGAGACGATGAGACTGACGGGAAACCCCCATACGCGTCCCTGACCACCGCCCGAGCAGCTCCCGCCTTCCGCAGCCACCGCCCCTGGAGCCGTCCGCCGGCTTCCGTCAGCCCGCCCCCGCCCCGCCCCCGCCCTTCGTGGCTATTCCCGGGTGAGCGTCCACGTTTTGCCGTCCGGGCCGGGGAGCGCGAGGGTCGGTGCTGCGGAGGTGCCGCCCGATACGCGGAGCATGATGTTCTTGGTGCCGGGCAGGCAGGTCGAGGTCGCGCCCGTCTCGCGGATCAGCCAGACCTGGACGGAAGTCGTCATCTGCGGGTAGTCCAGGGTCCAGTCGGACTGCTCTGTGCACGTTCCCCATCGCAGGGTGTACTGCCCCCCGTCCTGCCCGCCGGTCAGGGTGAGGGTGAGGTCGTCGCGGCCGGCGGTCCAGGTGCCGGAGTAGTCCACGTCCTCCATTCCCTCGCCCATGGACATCGACGCCACCAGTGCGACGACGGCCAGTGCGGTCGCGGCCTTCCCGGTGAGGCGGCCGGGCGCCGCGCCCCTGTCGTTGCCTCCCTCCGGTACGGGCCGGCCCGTGCGCAGGAGGGAGAGGACGATGCCCGCGAAGGACGCGAGCAGGGCTATGGCGCACCAGGTGGACCAGCCCCCCGCTCCCGCCTCCAGCAGCTGCACGCTCACCGCCAGGATCGCCGTCGCCGATGCGGCCGCCCACCAGGCCGCCCCGGGCTTGCGGCGGGCGAGTGCGATCACGATGGCCACGATCGCCACGCATTCGGCCGGGAGCAGGACGTCCAGCCCGAGGAGGGGGTCGGAGTAGTCGGGTCTGAGGGAGGTGGGCTCAGAGAGTCCGAACCCCACCGCCAGCCCCACCGCTTCGATGGCGAGCGCAGCCCCCAGTGCGATGCCGAGCCGACCTCGTGATGAGCCGCCCATGATCCCCCCATGTTTGAACGAGTTCAATTATCGAGGGTGCAGGCTACACGATCATCCGAGGGCGATCGACACCTCAGCGGCCGTGCCCGCCGTGCCCGCCACCGCCGTGGCCGCCGCCCTGGTCGACCGGAACAGGGGCGTCGGGGTCGACGATCGTGAACGGGCGCATCAGGTCGTCGTCCTCATGCTCCAGCAGGTGGCAGTGGTGGACGTAGGTCGCCGGCAGCTCGGTTCCGCTGTTCGGGATGCCCGCGATCGGTTCCGCCGGCGGGCTCCACGGGTCGGTGATGATCCGGGTCACCGTCTCGGGATAGGACAGCGGTTTGGTGACCTGGAACTGCGTGACTTCCGAGATTTCCGGCCCCAGACCGGGCACACCCGGGTAGTGCACCAGTGCGTGGTAGTTCGTCAGCGTGAACTTCGACCCCATGGGCATCCCGCTGAAGTCGACGATCAGGTCGTACCGTTCGGCGGGCCCGATCAGGAAGTTCAGCATCTGCAGCGGGGGCGGAATCCACCGTCGGTGCCGATCAGCCAGAACGGAAGATTGGGCTGGAGCGCCACGTCTCGGGGAGGGTCGATCCTCAGCCGCCAGAAACGCTCGTTCGAGGCATTGAGGATCCGCAGCCGGCAGCGCCGCGGTTCGACGGCGAGCCGTCCGGTCGACCGGGCGTTTTTCATCCCGTCGTGCGCAGCGCCTTGGCGCACCCCGGCCGATGCGGCCTGTTCGGACCCAACGTCCGTACGCAGCCCGGCGGCAGGGTGCTCCGAGGGGTGAACTCGGCGTGCCGGGGCCGGAGTCCGGGGGCGGCCCCGGCAGGACACGCCTCGGAAACAATTCTGCAATCTCTTGCGCAAGGTCTTGCAGGCCTTCTACCTGGCCCCTACGGTCGCTCCAATCCCCACCTCTTCCGCCAGGAGGCCCCCCGCATGCCTGCCAGAGCCGTCAGAGCTGCAATATTTTTCGCCGCCACCGCACTCGCTTCCGCCGGCCTCACCGCCGTCGGGCCGCAGGCCGCTGCCGCGCCCCCCGGCGAGAAGGACGTCACCGCCGTCCTGTTCGAGTGGCGCTTCGACTCCGTCGCCAAGGCCTGCACCGATTCCCTCGGGCCCGCCGGGTACGGGTACGTGCAGGTGTCGCCGCCGCAGGAACACGTGCAGGGCGCGCAGTGGTGGACCTCGTACCAGCCCGTCAGCTACAAGATCGCCGGGCGGCTCGGGGACCGGGCCGGCTTCAAGGCCATGGTCGACACCTGTCATGCCGCCGGGGTGAAGGTCGTCGTCGACTCCGTCATCAACCACATGGCCGGACCGGCGGACGCGGGCGCCACCTTCACCGGCACCGGCGGGTCTTCGTACACGAAGTACAGCTATCCGGGGCTCTACTCGGGTGCCGACATGGACGACTGCCGGGCCTCGATCTCGAACTACCAGGACCGGGGCAACGTCCAGAACTGTGAGCTCGTGCAGCTCGCCGACCTGGACACCGGTGAGGACTACGTGCGCGGGCGCATCGCCGGGTACCTCAACGACCTGCTGTCGCTGGGCGTGGACGGCCTGCGGATCGACGCCGCCAAGCACATGCCCGCCGCCGACCTCGCCAACATCAAGTCCCGTCTCACGAATCCCGGCGTCTACTGGAAGCAGGAGGCGATCTACGGGGCCGGGGAGGCCGTCTCGCCCGGCGAGTACCTGGGCAACGGGGACGTGCAGGAGTTCCGGTACGCCCGGGACCTCAAGCGGGTCTTCCAGAGCGAGAACCTCGCGTACCTGAAGAACTTCGGCGAGGCCTGGGGGTACATGCCCGGCGGGCAGGCCGGGGTCTTCGTCGACAACCACGACACCGAGCGGGGCGGCGACACCCTCACCTACAAGGACGGTTCGGCCTACACGCTCGCGAGCGTCTTCGCGCTGGCCTGGCCGTACGGGTCGCCCGACGTGCACTCCGGCTACGAGTGGAGCGACAAGGACGCCGGCCCGCCCAACGGGGGCACCGTGAACGCCTGCTACTCCGACGGCTGGAAGTGCCAGCACGCCTGGCGGGAGATCTCCTCCATGGTCGGCTTCCGCAACGCCGCCCGCGGTCAGTCCGTCGGCAACTGGTGGGACAACGGCGGTGACCAGATCGCCTTCGGACGCGGCACCAAGGCGTACGTGGTGATCAACCACGAGGGTTCCGCCCTGACCCGCACCTTCCAGACCTCCCTCCCCGGCGGCGACTACTGCGACGTGCAGAGCGGGCGGACCGTCACGGTCGGCTCCGGCGGGCAGTTCACCGCCACCGTCGCCGCCGGGACGGCCCTCGCCCTGCACACCGGGGCCCGTACCTGCTCCGGTACCCCGGCGGGGTCCGCCGGGGCCTCCTTCGGCGTCAACGCCACCACCGTTCCCGGGCAGAACGTCTACGTCACCGGTGACCGCGCCGAGCTCGGCGGCTGGAACACCGGCAGCGCCCTGAAGCTCGACCCGGCGGCCTACCCGGTCTGGAAGCTCGACGTCACGCTCCCGGCCGGGACCGCGTTCTCGTACAAGTACGTCCGCAAGGACGCCGCCGGGAACGTCACCTGGGAGAGCGGCGCCAACCGCTCCGCCACCGTCCCCGCGAGCGGCAAGGTCACGCTGTCCGACACCTGGCGCAGCTGAGCCGCCGCCACTGCCGCCTCCGCCGCCACTGCCGTCCCACAGACCAGGGCCGTCCGGCACCCTCTTCCCCGCCACGCCGGGCGGCCCTCATCCATGCGACACGTACACAAGGAGACCTGCCTTGATACGCCCTGCCGCAGGAGTGCTCGCCGCCGCCCTGGCCGTGACGTTCCTGCCCGCCCTCCCCGCCGCGGCCGCACCGGGCGGGCCGCCGCCCGCCCCGCCCTCGGACGCGAAACTGGCCGCCGAACCGGCCCGGCACGACCTGACCCGGGAGCAGTTCTACTTCGTGCTCCCGGACCGGTTCGCGAACGGCGACCCGGGCAACGACCGGGGCGGCCTGACCGGCTCGCGCCTGGAGACCGGCCTGGACCCCACGGACAAGGGCTTCTACCAGGGCGGTGACCTCAAGGGGCTCACCGACCGGCTCGACTACGTCAAGGGGCTCGGCACCACGGCCATCTGGCTGGCGCCGATCTTCAAGAACCAGCCGGTGCAGGGCCAGGGGGCCGATGCCTCCGCCGGCTACCACGGCTACTGGATCACCGACTTCACGCAGGTCGACCCGCACTTCGGGACGAACGCCGATCTGGAGCGGCTGATCGACAAGGCGCACGGCAAGGGGATGAAGGTCTTCTTCGACGTCATCACCAACCACACCGCCGATGTCGTGGACTACCGGGAGGCCTCCCACTCGTACCTGTCGAAGGGGGCGTTCCCCTATCTGACCAAGGACGGGGTGCCCTTCGAGGACAGCGACTACGCCGACGGGAAGAAGAAGTTCCCGAAGGTGGACGGCGAGTCCTTCCCGAGGACCCCCTTCGTGCCCGACGCGAAGAAGAACCTGAAGGTCCCGGCCTGGCTGAACGACCCGACGATGTACCACGACCGCGGGGACTCCACCTTCGCGGGCGAGTCCTCCGAGCAGGGCGACTTCGTCGGTCTCGACGACCTGTGGACCGAGCGTCCCGAGGTCGTCGACGGGATGGAGAAGATCTACGAGAAGTGGGTGCGGGACTTCGACATCGACGGCTTCCGGATCGATACGGTCAAGCACGTCAACACCGAGTTCTGGACGCAGTGGGCGACCGCCCTCGACACCTACGCCGCGAAGCGCGGCCGTGACGACTTCTTCATGTTCGGCGAGGTCTACTCCGCCGACACCGCCGTCACCTCCCCGTACGTGACCCGCGGGAAGCTCGACGCCACCCTCGACTTCCCGCTCCAGGACGCGATCCGCGCGTACGCCTCCCAGGGGGCGGAAGCGGGCCGGCTGGCCTCCGTACTGGGCGACGACTACCGGTACACCTCCGGCAAGGCCAACGCCTACGAGCAGGTGACCTTCCTCGGCAACCACGACATGGGCCGCTTCGCATCCTTCCTGAAGCAGGACCGGCCGGGGGCCGCGGAGCAGGAGCTGCTGGAGCGCTACCGGCTGGCCAACGAGCTGATGTTCTTCGCCCGCGGCAATCCGGTGATCTACTCCGGTGACGAGCAGGGCTTCACGGGCGCGGGCGGCGACAAGGACGCCCGGCAGCCGCTGTTCGCGACCCAGGTCGCCGACTACCTGGACGACGACCAGCTCGGAACAGTGCGCACGCACGCGAGCGATGCCTACGATCCGGGACACCCGCTCTACCGGCAGATCAGTGCTCTCTCGAAGCTGACGAAGGCCCACCCGGCCCTGCGCGACGGCGTCCAGAGCGAACGTCTCTCCGACGGCTCCGTCTACGCCTTCGCCCGCACCGACACCAGGACCCGCACCGAGTACCTGGTCGCCGCCAACAACGGCACCGCATCCCGCACCGTCGAGATCGACGCCCCGGTCGGCGCCCAGTACCGCACCCTGTACGGCGGCACCGCGCTGATCCGCGCCTCGGCGGCCGGCAAGCTCACCCTCCCCGTCCCGGCCCTCGGCTCCGTCGTCCTCCAGGCCGTGACCCCCGCCGCCAAGCCGGCCGTCAAGCCCGCCCTGACCCTGAAGGCCCCGGCCCCCGGCGCCACCGGCACCGTCGAGCTCTCCGCCGACGTCACCGGCGGCGGCCTCAACCGCGTGGTCTTCGCCGCCCAGACCGGCACCGACAAGTGGCAGGTCCTCGGCACCGCCGACCACGCCCCCTACAAGGTCACCCAGCACATCACCGCCCCGGCCGGCACCGCCCTGCGCTACAAGGCCGTCGCCGTCGACTCCGCCGGCCGCACCGCGAGCGCCCTCGCCACCTCCGCCGCAGGCCAGGCCCCGCCCACCGAGATCCCCACCGCCACCCAGCGGGACTACGCGGTCGTCCACTACAACCGCCCCGACGGCGACTACACGAACTGGCGGCTGTACGCCTGGGGCGACCTCGCCGACGGCGAAGCCACTCCGTGGCCCGCCGGACACGACTTCACCGGCCGCGACGCCTACGGCGCCTTCGCGTACGTCAGGCTCAAGCCCGGCGCCTCCTCCGTCGGCTACCTCGTCATCGACAAGGACGGCAACAAGGACGTCGCCGCCGACCGCACCATCGACGTGACGAAGACCGGCGAGATCTGGCTGGAGCAGGGCAAGGAGCCCGCCCGCACCGACCGCCCCGCCTACCCGCCCCAGGACCAGGCCAAGGCCGTCCTGCACCACCAGCGCCCCGACGGCGCCTACGACGGATGGGGCCTGCACGTCTGGACCGGAGCCGCGAACCCCACGGACTGGTCCAAGCCGCTCCTGCCCACCCGCATCGACTCCTACGGCGCGGTCTACGAGGTCCCGCTCGCGCCGGGCGCCACCAGCCTGAGCTACATCCTCCACAAGGGCGACGAGAAGGACCTCCCCACCGACCAGTCCCTGGACCTGAAGGCCAACGGCCACGAAGTGTGGATGCTGGGCGGCCGGCAGCAGTACCTCCTCCCGCAGCCCGCCGGCTCCGCCGCGGCCCTGGACCTCACCAAGTCCGAGGCCGTCTGGATCGACCGCGACACCCTGGCCTGGAACGCCCCCGCCACCGCCGCCTCCGTGCAGCTCCTCGCCTCCCGCGAAGGCGCCGTCAAGGCCGAGAACGGAACCCTGACCGGCTCCGCCCGGTGGCTTCGGCTGAACAGGACGGAGCTCACCGCCGCACAGAAGCAGAAGTTCCCGCACCTGGCCGCCTACGGCGCCTACACCGTCGACCCGCGCGACCGCGACCGCGTACGGGAGGCCCTGCGCGGCCAGCTCGTCGCCAGCGCCCGCGCCGCGAACGGCGCCGTCCTCGCCGCCACCGGCGTGCAGCTCGCCGGCGTCCTCGACGACCTGTACGCGACCACCGCCTCCCTCGGCCCCGTCTTCAAGGACGGCCGCCCCACCCTCTCCGTCTGGGCCCCCACCGCCCAGCAGGTCTCCCTCGAACTCGACGGCCGCACGGTCGCCATGCGCCGCGACGACGCCACCGGCGTCTGGTCGGTGCGCGGCGAACGCTCCTGGACCGGGAAGCGCTACCGCTACGACGTGACCGTCTGGGCCCCCAGCACCCGCCAAGTGGTCCGCAACCTCGTCACCGACCCCTACTCCACCGCCCTCACCGCGGATTCCGTCCACAGCCTCGTCGTCGACCTGGCCGACCCGAAGCTGGCCCCGCCCGGCTGGAAGACCCTGCGCAAGCCCGCGCCCGTCCCCTTCACCTCCGCGCAGATCCAGGAGCTGCACATCCGCGACTTCTCCGTCGCGGACCGCACCACCACCCACCCCGGCCAGTACCTGGCCTTCACCGACACCGCCTCGGCGGGCATGCGGCACCTGCGCGACCTGGCCGCCGCCGGAACCTCCTACGTCCACCTCCTCCCGGCCTTCGACATCGGCACCATCCCGGAGAAGGCCGCCGACCGGACCGAGCCCGCCTGCGACCTGAAGGTGTACGCGCCGGACTCGCAGGAACAGCAGGCCTGCGTGGCCGCCGCCGCCGCGAAGGACGCCTACAACTGGGGCTACGACCCGCTGCACTACACCGTCCCCGAGGGCAGCTACGCGAGCGACCCGAACGGCACGGCCCGCACCGTCGAGTTCCGCAGGATGGTCCAGTCCCTCAACGGGTCAGGGCTGCGCACGGTGATGGACGTCGTCTACAACCACACCGTCGCCGCGGGCCAGTCGGACAAGTCCGTCCTGGACCGCATCGTCCCCGGCTACTACCAGCGCCTGCTGGCCGACGGCTCCGTCGCCACCTCCACCTGCTGCGCCAACACCGCCCCCGAGAACGCCATGATGGGGCGCCTGGTCGTCGACTCGATCGTCACCTGGGCGAAGGAGTACAAGGTCGACGGCTTCCGCTTCGACCTGATGGGCCACCACCCGAAGGCCAACATCCTGGCCGTCCGCGCGGCCCTCGACGGCCTCACCCCCGCCAAGGACGGCGTCGACGGCAAGAAGATCGTCCTCTACGGGGAGGGCTGGAACTTCGGCGAGATCGCCGACGACGCCCGCTTCGTCCAGGCCACGCAGAAGAACATGGCCGGCACCGGTATCGCCACCTTCTCCGACCGGGCCCGCGACGCCGTCCGCGGCGGCGGCCCCTTCGACGAGGACCCGCGCGTCCAGGGCTTCGCGTCCGGCCTGTTCACCGCCCCGAACGCCTCGCCCGCGAACGGCACCCCGGAGCAGCAGAAGGCCCGCCTCCTGCACGCCCAGGACCTGATCAAGGTCGGGCTGTCCGGCAACCTCGCCTCGTACGCCTTCACCGACACCACCGGCCGCCGCATCAAGGGCTCCGAGCTCGACTACAACGGCGCCCCGGCCGGCTACGCGGCGGCCCCCGGCGACGCCCTCGCCTACGCCGACGCCCACGACAACGAATCCCTCGCCGATGCCCTGACCTACAAGCTCGCCCCCGGCACCAGCCCCGGCGACCAGGCCCGCATGCAGGTCCTGGCCATGGCGACGGCCACCCTCTCGCAGGGCCCGGCCCTCTCCCAGGCGGGCACCGACCTGCTGCGCTCCAAGTCCCTGGACCGCAACTCCTTCGACAGCGGCGACTGGTTCAACGCCATCCACTGGGACTGCCGGGACGGCAACGGCCTCGGCCGCGGCCTGCCCCCGGCCGCCGACAACGCCTCGAAGTGGCTCTACGCGAAGCCGCTGCTCACGGGACCGGCACCCACCTGCACGGACATCGGCGCCACCTCGGCCGCCTACCGCGACCTGCTGAAGATCCGTACCACCGAGCCGGACTTCGCCCTGGCCACGGCGGAAGCCGTCCAGTCCCGGCTGGCCTTCCCCCTCTCGGGCAAGGACGAGACCCCGGGCGTCATCACGATGACCCTGGGCGACCTGGTGGTCGTCCTCAACGCGGCGCCCACCGGCCAGGCCCAGCGCGTCACCGCCCTCGCCGGCACCGGCTACCGGCTGCACCCGGTCCAGGCCGCGGGCTCCGACGCCACCGTCAAGCAGTCCGCGTACGACGCGAAGACAGGAGAGTTCACCGTCCCCGCCCGCACCGTCGCCGTCTTCACACGCCGGTGAGCCGGTCCAGGCGCCGCTCCAGCAGGATCACCCCGTAGGTCCTGCCGTCCTTGCCCTGCTTGTCAGGGAGCTCCCCGACCACCCGGTAGCCCGCACCCCGGTAGTACGCGAGCAGCCGGGGGTTGGTGGAGACGCAGTCCAGCCGTGCCCGTTCCCGGCCGGTCCGGGCGATCCGCCGCTCGGCGTGTTCGAGCAGGCGCCGCCCGGCCCCGGCGGGGGCCACCTCGCGCGCCACCATCAGCCGGTGCACGTAGCCCGCCACGGGCGGCTGGACCCCCCAGGCCTCCTCGTCGGACCACCACAACTCGTAGGCCCCGCACACCCGGCCGTCGGCATCGCCGGCGAGCCACACCTCGCCGTCGCGCATCTTCGACCGGAAGTGCGCGGCGTCCTTGTCCCCGGGCTTCCACTGATCGATCCCGTGCTTGCGCATCCACCGGGCGGCCTGGTCGTACAGCTGCACCAGCGTGCCGGCGTCCTTCTCCACGGCCGGCCGGAACCGGATCTCGTCGTCAATGATCACGCGGGCATTATCGATGATCATGGGCGGCGGCCACACCCCGGATTCACCGCGGATCCGGCACCTCGGCCGGCACCAGGGCGGCGAGCCGCCCGACCAGCTCGCCGAAGGGCCCGTCGGAGGGCTCGTCGGCCAGGATCCGTACGAGGATCCCTGCCATCTCCACGTCGTACGCGGCGCTCACCGCGGCCAGCGCGGCGAAGTCGTGCACCAGCTGCAGTTCCAGTTCGCCCCGCGGGATCCGGCGGCCGTCCAGCCAGATCAGCGCGGTGGACTCGGCGAGCGACACCCAGGACCGCACCACGAGCTCCAGGCGCGCGGGCGGCCGCTCCAGCCCGATGCCCAGGTGCGTGAGGATCTGCTCGTAGGCGGCCTGACGCACCTCGTCGATCATCGCGTTCGTCTGGCTGCTGCCGACGGCCGGACCACCGCGCATCAGCGCCGAGAAACCCGGCCCGTGGTCGTCGACGAAATCGAAGAACCGGCCCATCACCCGCAGCAGGCGGGCCCCGAGCGCCCCCTCCCGGGGCTCCACGAACCGCAGCGCCAGCTCGTCGGCGGCCCGCCGCAGCGCAGCCTCGTACAGGCTCAGCTTGCCCGGAAAGTAGTGGTAGACCAGCGGCCGGGATATCCCCGCGGCCGCCGCGATCTCGTCTATCGACACATCGTCGGGCGAGCGGTTGCTGAACAGCTCCAGGGCAACCCCGATCAGCTGCTGCCGCCGCTCCTCGACACCCATCCTGCGTCGCACCCCGGTTGTCATGCGGACACCCTACTGGGGAGCGTTCAGAGGTCCAGGGCCAGTCGGTCCCCCTTCGCGCGGGACACGCACAGCAGCATCGACTCCGCGCGCTCCTGGTCCGTGAGGAGATCGTCGCGGTGGTCCACCGCACCCGCCAGGACTCGGTGTTGGCAGGTCCCGCAGAAACCCTGCTCGCAGGAGTACGGGGTGTCCGGCAGCTCCCGGCGCACCGCGGCCAGCGTGCTCTCGTCCGCCGCCACCTCGACGACCCGCCCCGAGCGGCGCAGTTCGACCGTGAAGGCCCGCCCCGGACCGGGCCCGTCCGCGGGGGCGAACCGCTCCAGGCGCACGGCCGCCGGATCCGCGGCCGCCGCCGTGACCGCACGCATCAGCGGTTCCGGGCCGCAGCAGTAGATCAGCGTGCCCGGCCCGGCCGCGGCGACGCGGGCCAGGTCGGGCAGGCCCGTCTCGTCCGCGGCGACGACCGACACCCGCTCGCCGTAGGGCGCGAGTTCGTCCAGGAAGGGCATCGAGGCGCGCGTGCGGCCCCCGTAGAGGAGGGTCCAGTCGGCGCCGGCCGCCGTCGCGGCCCGCAGCATCGGCAGGATCGGGGTGATGCCGATGCCGCCCGCGACGAAGACGTACGAGGCCGCCGGGACCAGCTCGAAGCGGTTGCGCGGCGGCCGCAGCTCCAGCTCGGCGCCCTCGGCCAGCTGCGCGTGCGCCTCGCGGGAGCCGCCCCGGCCGTCCTCGACCAGCCGGATCGCGATCGTGTACCGGCCGCCGTCCGCCGGGTCGCCGCACAGGGAGTACTGACGCACCAGGCCCGAGGGCAGGGTGACGTCCACGTGCGCGCCCGGGGTCCACGCCGGGAGCTCCGGCGACTCCAGGGTCAGCCGCAGCACGCCCTGCGCGGGCTCCGTACGGGAGACGATCAGCGCGCGCAGCGCGCGGCGCGGGGAACGGCCCGAGACCGGTGTCTCAAGGGCGGGCAGCGGCCAGAGCGGGGAGTCGCCGATGCGGCGGTTCAGGGCGCGCCTGGTCGCCCAGACCGCGCCCGCGACGGCCGTGACCGCGAGGGCGCGCCTCATGCCCGCACCCCGCCGTTGGCGCCCGGGGACGTGGCGAGGTAGGCCACCGCCTGGGCCGTCGATCCCTCCTGCGAGGGGTGGTAGGTGCGGGAGAGGTACTTCGGGACGGACTTCAGCATCGCTCCCGTCGACGGGAGCACACCCTGCTGTCCGGCGAGGAAGAACTTCCCGAAGGAGGCCTTGCCGTCCACCAGGTGCGGGTCGTTCTCCATGAAGAAGCGCACTCCGCGCTGCCACAGGAACACCAGGGCCGAGAAGGCGGTCGCCCAGGTCCGTGCGCGGCGCCGGTAGCCGCCGTCCACGTGCATGAAGAGGTCGAAGGCCACCGAGCGGTGTTCGACCTCCTCCGCCCCGTGCCAGCGCAGCAGGTCCAGCATGGTGGGGTCGGCGCCCCGCCGGTCCAGCGCGTCGGCGTTCAGTACCCAGTCGCCGAGGAACGCCGTGTAGTGCTCGATCGCCGCGATCATCGCGACCCGTTCCATCAGCCACCAGTGGCGGGCCCGGCCCGGCGGCAGCGTCCGGTCGCCGAGGAGCTTCTCGAACAGCCAGTCCACCTGGGCGGTGTAGGGGGTCGGGTCCAGACCCAGCCGCTTCAGGTGGGGGAGCACGTCGTCGTGCGCGGTGGCGTGCATGGCCTCCTGGCCGATGAAGCCGACGACGTCCTCCCGCAGCCGCTCGTCCTCGATGAGGGGGAGCACCTGCTTGTAGACGTGTACGAACCAGCGCTCTCCCGCGGGGAGCAGCAGGTGCAGCACATTGATCATGTGTCCGGCGAAGGGGTCGCCGGGCAGCCAGTGGAGCGGGGTGTCCTCCCAGCCGAAGGACACGTTCCGGGGCCTCAGGTCCACGTGTTCCGACGCCACGGGGGCGGGCGCGAGCGGCGTATTAGACATGGCGTCAATGTACTGATGGGTAGGAGGGAGGAGAAGCCCCCTGCGCGGACTTCTCCGACATGCCACTGCCCGGGCGCGGCCGCGCCCGGGCAGTGTGCGTACGGCTGTCGCGCGGACTACCGCCCGATGTGGCCGGTCGACAGCGCCCACTCGCGGTTGAGGGTGCCCAGCGGGATGCGCCGCTCGAAGACGGGCGTCCCGAACAGCGACAGCTGGAGCTGGAGGTTGCCGCTCAGGTCGAAACCGCCGTACAGCGCCCAGGCGCCTTCCAGGGAGGTCTTGCCGTCGCTGGACGCGGACGCCTTGACGTCTCCCTCGCCGCGCACGTACGGGGCGAAGTCCGCGGTGACGCCGACGGCCCCGTAGAGGCCGACGGAGGCCTCGGCGCCGAGCGCGCCCTTGACCCGCCCGGCGGCGGTGACGCTCGCCTTGACCGGCGTGCTCTTCACGTTCGAGGCGCTCACCGGGGTCCAGCCCTTGCCCACGGCGTAGCTGCCGCCGACCTTGAAGTCGCCCTTGACGTCCTGCTGGACGTCGACGGTCACGCGGCCGTCGGCCTCCACCTGGATGTAGCAGGTCAGGCCGAGGTTGACGACGACCGGCACCGGGCCGACCTGGATGACGGGCGAGCTGTGCAGCTTGGCGAACGGGATCCGCTTGGGCGCCCCGGTGCTCGCGGCCGCACGGCCCTGGAGCTTCCACTGCGAGGACCAGTCGCCGCTCATGCCGAGGAAGGCGCCGCGCGGACCGGGGGTGCCGCCGGTGCCGCCGTCGTAGGCGAACTCGACCTGCGGGGCGAGCTGGACGAACCCGGACACCGAGGCGCCGGCCGAGGCCGGGGCGTCCGGGGCGGTGTCGACGGAGGCGTTGACGTCGAGCCGCAGGTTGCCGAGCGGCAGCTTCGCGCCCTCGGGGCCGAAGGTCAGGCCCGGGCCCTTGGCCCAGGAGAAGGTGACGCCCTTCATCAGGGGTTCGACGACGACCGCGGCCGGGTCGACGGGGACCTTGCCGTCGGCCTTGTCGTCGCCCAGGACGGCGGCCAGCGTGGTGGAGGCGGTCTTGACCTCGGTGCCCTTGTCGGTCTTGCCGACGACCTCGGTGACCTTGGCGAGCAGACCGGAGGGTGCGCCGGGGGCCGGGGCGCTGGCGATGACATCGCCCACCGCCACCGGCTTGTCGGCCTCGGGCGACTTCCCGGTGTCGGGGGACTTGGCGGCTTCCGGGGACTTGCCGGTCTCCGGGGACTTGCCGGTCTCGGACGGCTTGCCGGGTGAGGGCGAACGGCCGGGCGTCTGCGCGCCCTTGGCGATGACGGCCCGGCCGCTCGCCGGGTCGTAGGAGGCGACCTTCAGCGTGGTCTTCTCCGTCTTGCCCTTCCCGTCGGCCCGGGCCACGGCCGCCGGTGTGGACGTCCCCTGCGGGGCCGCGGCCACGTCGAGCTGCTGCGACGTGCCGTCGGACGAGGGGGTGACGGCGGCGGGGGCGGCGGGTCCGGCGGCTCCGGTGTGAGGGGTGGAGCCGCAACCGGTGGCGGTGAGGGCGAGGGCGGTCAAGCCGGGTATGACGAGGCGTCGGGCGAGCGTGCGCACGTGGGGTGACCTTCGGGTGGGGGAGGGGTGTTGGGGTTACCGCTTGGTAACCGGAACCCGATCATGCCATGTGTCGGCAGCGACCGTCATGTCCGGATCCCGCCAACTACCCGACGGTTCCTGACGGTTGAAGCTTCACCCACCCGCGGAAGTGCGACGGCCTACCGCAGCACCCCCGCCTTCGTCCCGTCCGTCAACTTGCCCGACAGGTCCACCTGCGCACCCGCCTGCGCCTTCACCGCCAGCCGGTTGCCGTTCGCCGAACCGCTCACCCCGCCGCCCGACACCGACAGCGACGCGAACTGCGCACTGCCCGCGGCCAGTACGTACCACTGGCCCGCCCGCGACTTCCACAGCACGCCCGCCAGCACCCGCGGCTCCCGCGGCCCGCAGGCCGTCGACCCCTCCGACCGGGCCGCCTGCGCCGCCATCGGGGCACCCGGGGCCAGGAACTGCGCCTGCACCCGGTCCGCCGCACCCTGCCAGGTCTCGGCCCGCGTGCAGAGCCAGGCCGCCGTCCCGCCGCCCTCCGGCAGCGGCTGCTTCGCGTACGTCCACGCGTTGACCGTACGGACCCCGTGCGAGCGGACCGCCGGCAGCAGACAGGCGATCCTCGACCAGTCCCCGAGCTCCGCGGCCTCCGTCACGTCGCGCTCGGCACCCGGCGCGCCCGACGTCAGCCGCGCCGGGGTCAGTTCACCGAGGTCGGTGATCAGCCGGGTGGCGCCGTCACCGGTCACCGCCAGCGCGTTCCAGCTCGTACAGCTGCCCGCCGGGGCCGGGCCCGCCACCGGCGGGGTCACCCCGTGCCGGTCCGGCTTCAGCGCCACCACGGGGGCGGCGGGCTTGAGCAGGTCCCGCAGGGCCGTGCCGGTGACCCAGGGCGCGGTGAGGTAGCGGACGTTGCCGTCGACCCGGCTGAGCACCAGCGCGGTGGCGGTGTCGGCCGAGGCGCCGTCGGTCCGGGCGAAGTCGAGGGCGGCGCCCGCGGTCCCGGTGCGCGGCTCCGCGTAGCGGACCACGCGCAGGCCGTCGTACATCAGGACCACCACGGCCTGGTCCACGGCACCCGCGAACAGCAGCTGGGCCGGCCCCATCGGCGGACCGGCCGGCGTGCCCGGAGTGGCCGAGGCGACCACCGCCGGGCCGGGCCGGGCCCACACGGCCAGCGCCCGGCGCAGCAGCTCCGTGTCGCCGGCCCGGTCGCCGCGGGCGGGCCAGGTGGAGAAGTCCGTACGGGAGGACGTGTGCCAGAGGGCGGGCGCGGCCCGGACCAGCTTCGCGGGATCCAGGGCCTGCTCGGCCGCGGCGTTGCGCGCGTACAGCGGGGCGGCGGCCCCGTCGGAGCCCCAGCCCCCGCCGGGCAGCGCGAGCAGCGCCCCGCACACCGCGAGGGCGGCCCCGGCGACCAGCGCGGCCCGCCCGAGGCGGCGGCGCCGCAGCAGGTCGGTGGGCCGGGCCTGGAGCACGCACGGGTCGAACTCGGGCGAGGCGAACAGGGCGTCGTTCGCCGGATCCCCGGACTCCCGGGCCGCGGCGGCCGGATCCGGGACCCCGGCCTCGTCGAGCACCCGGAGCACCTCCTGCTCGGACAGCCGTTCCAGGGCCCGCAGCACGCAGGCGGCCCGGCCCGGCCCGTCGAGGGTGGCCAGCCACTGGTCGAGCGCGAGCTCCTCGGCCCCGCCCGAGCGCGGGAACAGCCGCAGCCCCCATACCTGGGGGAGCAGCGGCGGGAGCTGCGCGCGCCGTGGCAGTGCCCGGAAGGTCAGCGGGATCCCCGCCTCCAGCGCGGCGCGCAGCACGCGCAGCCGGACGTACGTGTACCCGGAGTCGTCCGCCCCGCCCCGCTGCCCCGGAACCCCGCCCTTCACGGCGGCCGCGGCCGCCGACGGGTCCCGCCGCCCGCGCGGCAGCGACCGCTGGACCAGCGAGTGGGCGGTGAGCACCCGCCGGTTGCGGCCGAGGGAGGGAGGCAGCACCAGATAGGCGAGCCGCACCAGCCGGGGGTAGTGCTCGACGATGGCGGCCTCGGCCTGCTCGACGTCCGGCGGCACGGGAGACGCGGAAGGCGTGGGGCGGGTGGCGGTATCCGGCGCAGTCACGTTCAGCAGAACGAGCGAATCGTCGGATGGTCACCGGTTCGGGCCCCGGCGGCGGTGGCGGTCCCCGGCCGGGGACCGGGGTGCGGGGCCGGGCCGGCAGGCGGGCGCGGGGTCAGGCCACCAGGCGGGCGCGCAGCGCCTCGACCGTCCCGTCGGCGACGCCGAGCCCCTCCCGTACGTACTTCTCCATGGAGCCGTACCGCGTCTCGACCTCGTCCAGCGCCGCCCGCAGGTAGGAGGGGAAGACACCGATCAGCGCGAGCGCGATGTCCGGGTCGCCGCCCGCCGCCGTGAACCCCTCGATCATCGGGGCGAAGGCCTGCTTGACCGCCGGATTGACGGACAGGTATTCGGCCATCAGCGTGTCCTCGTCCGCGCCCAGCAGCGCCAGGATGACCGTCGCGCCCCAGCCGGTGCGGTCCTTGCCGGCCGTGCAGTGGAACAGCAGCGGTCCCGAGCCGGCGTCGGCGGCCTCGGTGAGCAGCATCCGGTACGCGGCGTGCGCGGAACCGGAGCTCACGAAGGACCGGTAGGTGTCGGCGAACAGTGCCTGCGCCCGCCCGCCGCCCAGGTGCTCCTCGGCGACGGCCGGGTCGGACAGCAGGTCCTTGAGCTGGACCGCGGCGGGCATCTCGGCGGAGTTCAGCTTGTCGGCGAGGACGTCGCCGACCAGCATCCGGGCCCCGGCGGGTATCCGGTCGGGGTGGTCGGCGCGCTCGGCGTCGGTGCGGAAGTCGATGACGGTACGCAGGCCCAGCGCGGCCACCACCGGGTCGGCGTCGAGGTCGAGCCGGTTGAGCTGACCCGAGCGCAGGACCAGGCCGTCGCGGATGCTGCGGCCACCGGGGAGCGGGGTGCCGCCGAGGTCGCGGAGGTTGGCGACGGTGGTGGACGGGATGGCGGTCATTGCGGCGGCTCCTGCGAGATGGGTAGGTTCATACAATTTTCTGATGTTTCGCCGCGGAAGGGCAATCGAAAGCGAGCGAGATGCCGATGCCCACCCCGAGCGCCGCCAGGTGTCCGGCGTCCGTGAAGGTGCGGCCGCGCCGGACCACCGGAGCCGCCGCGAGCGCCAGCAGCCCCACCCGCGCGGCCGTACGGACCGTTCCGCGCGGCAGGGCCGAGGTCAGCGCGCCGAGCACGGCGTTGAACCCGTAGCTGGTCCCCACGTCCAGCGCGCTCCGGGTCCGCTGGTCGGCCGTCGTGCGCAGGGCGCCGTACACGAGGAGGGTCGCGGCGGCGTGCCCGAACAGGAACACCGCGGCCGCCCACCAGGCCCCGTACGCGTACTCGGCGTATCCGAGCACCGCGACCAGCAGCAGCGCGTACGGCAGGGGCATGGGCTCCTCGACGACGAGAGCGCTGCTCAGGAGCGTCTCCCAGCGCCCGGCCGCGAGATTGTCGACATTCGTCGAGCAGTCCCGGAGCAGCCGCTCCCGCTCGGCCGCCCCCGTGCGCTCCAGGGCGTACGCCCCGAGCTGGACCCCGCCGGCGTACACCGCTCCCCACGGAATTGGATTCATCTGCTCATGATCGGATAAGCCTCTGGCGGCAACGACGGCGCCCCGTGCGAACATGTCCCGGCCATGTTCGAATCATTCGCGCCGATGCGCGCCACGCGGGCCGCGACCTTCGCGGCCATGTGTGTTGCCCTGGGCGCGATGGGGCATTCGTCCATGTCCGGAGAGGGAATTCCCCTGTTCGGTCTTCTGGGTGCCTTCGGGTTGACCTTCGGGCTCGCCTGGCTCGCCGCCGGGCGGCGACGGGGCCCCGTGGGCATCACCGCCGCGGTGCTCTCCGTACAAGGCGTGCTGCACCTGGTCTTCTCCGGGAGCGCGGCCACGAAGCCGTTCGCCGCTCCCGCTCCCGTGCAGGGGCACCACCACATGCCCGCCGAAGCACCGGGCATGGCCGACATCGCCCACATGGCCGGCGCCCCGGGATCCGCGGGCATGGCGGCCGACATGACGGGCATGACGGGGATGACCGGCATGGCCGGCATGACCGGTCACGGCGGCGCCGGAATGATCGCCGCCCACGTGCTCGCCGGGCTGCTCTGCGCCGCCTGGCTCGCGCGCGGCGAGGCCGCCGTCTTCCGGCTGGCCCGCGTCCTGGCCACCGCCGCGCTGCACGCGGCCCGGCCGCTCACCCGCGCGCTCGCCCTGGTCCGGGCACGGGTGGCCGCCGAACCGGCGCCGCCCGTCGTCCCCGCCCCGTACGAACGGCCGCGCCGCCTGCGCGGAGCCGTGCACGCCCATGCCGTGGTGCGCCGCGGGCCGCCCGGACGCGCCCCGTTCCCGCGTTCCACGGCCCCCGGTCGTCCTGCCCACGCCTGACCCGGCGCGGCGGCGAGCCCTGGGGCCCGGTTCCCCATGTCTTCGCCAACACCTAGGATTCCCATGTCTCTTGACGAGTCCCAAGACGTCCGCACCCCGGACGCCGAACCGGCCGAACCGGTCGCGCCGGCCGGCAGCCGCGGCGGCAGCTGGGCCGCCCTGCGGCCACTGCTCCTGCGCATGCACTTCTACGCGGGCCTGCTCATCGCCCCGCTGCTCTTCCTCGCCGCCGCCACCGGGCTGCTCTACGCCGCCTCCTGGCAGGCCGAAGCGATCATCTACTCCGACGAGCTGACCGTCGCCCGGGTCGGCGAGAGCGCCCTGCCGCTCAGCGCCCAGATCGACGCGGCCAAGGGTGCCGCCCCCGCGGGCGAGGTCGTGTCCGTATGGCCCGCCCCCGACACCGAGGCCACCACCCGGGTGATCATGGAGAGCCCCGGCCTCCCCGAGGGCGAGACCCTCACCGTCTTCGTCGACCCGTACACGGCCGAGGTGCGCGGGCAGCTCGCCACCGTCGGCGACGCGCTGCCGCTGCGGGCCTGGCTGAGCGAGTTCCACTCCAGCCTCCAGCTCGGCGAGTTCGGCCGGAACTACAGCGAGCTCGCCGCGAGCTGGATGTGGGTGGTCGCCCTCGGCGGACTCGCCCTGTGGCTGGGCCGCCGCCGCAAGCACCGCTCGCAGCTGGTCCTCCCGGACCGCAAGGCCACCGGCCGGCGCCGGACCCTGTCCTGGCACGGAGCCGTCGGTCTGTGGGCCGTCGCCGGACTCGTCGTCCTCTCCGCCACCGGACTGACCTGGTCGAAGTACGCCGGCGAGAACATCGGGCAGCTCCAGGACAGCCTCGGCGGGGCCACCCCCGCCGTCTCCGCGCAGCTCGGCGCCGGTGCGGACGCGGGCTCCGGCGAGCATGCCGGGCACACCATGCCCGACGGCACGCAGATGGCCCCGCCGCCCGCGCCCACCACCGACGTCGGCATCGACAAGGCCGTGGACGCCGCCCGGGCCGCCGGTGTCACCGAGGCGCTCCGCGTGACCCTGCCCGCCAAGGGCAAGGGGTACGTCATCAAGGAGCAGGACAAGCTGGTGCCGGTCCACCTGGACTCGGTCGCCGTCGACCCCGCCGACGCCCGCGTCATGGACGAACTGCGCTTCGCCGACTACCCGGTCCTCGCCCAGATGACCCGCTTCGGCATCGACCTGCACATGGGCACGACCTTCGGGCTCGCCAACCAGATCGCGCTGGCCGCGCTCGCCGTCGCCGTGATGTTCCTCGTCTTCTGGGGCTACCGCATGTGGTGGCTGCGCCGGCCGACGAAGGACCGCAAGCTGTCCGTCGGCCGCGCCCAGCCGCGCGGTGCCTGGCGCAGGCTTCCGGTGACCACGCTGCTGCCGCTGGCCGCGGTGACCGCCGTGATCGGCTGGTTCGTCCCGCTGCTCGGGATCAGCCTGGTCGTCTTCCTCGCGGTCGACGTCCTGCTGGGCTTCGTCGCGGGGCGCAGGGCCCGGGCCGCGTAACCGCGCAGCCGGCCGGGTGCCCGGCCGCCCGGCCGGTGACCGACATGAACGAGGTGGGCCCGTACTCCCGGGAGGAGTACGGGCCCACCGTCGTCGGCCGACCGTCGTCGGGCCGACCGCTCGCTCAGGGGGCGTACTTGTAGCCGACCCGGCGCACCGTCTGGATCGAGGCGCGGTGCGAGGCGCCCAGCTTGCGGCGCAGGCGGGCGATGTGGACGTCCACGGTCCGGCCGTCGCCGACGTGCCCGTAGCCCCAGACCGTGGTGACCAGCTGGTCCCGGCTGTGCACCCGGTGCGGGTGCTGCACCAGGTGGGCCAGGAGCTCGAACTCCAGGTACGTCAGGTCGAGCACGCGCCCGTCGACCTCGGCGGTGCGCTGCGCCGGGTCGATCCGGACCCGGCCGTCACCCGGGCCGGCCGGGGCGGGGGCGGGGGTCGTGGCGGGGGCCGACGGTGCGGTGGCAACCGCCTGCGGGGCGAAGGCGATCGGAGGCTGCTGGTCGGCCGGTACGAGCACCAGGTAGCCGATCATCGGCGGCTGGCCCGGCAGCGTCGGCAGGGTGTGCTGGGGCGCGGGCAGCCAGGTGGCCCCCGGCGGCAGGAAGTCCACGACTCGGGACACCTCGTCCCGGTCGACGGACCGGAGGTGATGGCGCGGACTGGGCGGATACGTCAGGGGAGAGGTCGCAGCGGTGGCGGCGGAGGAGAGGGAGCGGGTGTTCGCCATGAGTGGTCAGCTCTTTCACGCGGAGTGGTCGGCAGGAGACGTGCGTACGTCGTCGATGTCGATACCGCGCAGACCGAAGGCCTCGGGGAAGGTCGGGTGGAGGGTCCCGGAGGCTTTAGAGGGCCGGCGCGTTCTTCGCGCGGCAACACTCCCGGTCGTAATCGTGATCCTGACGGGACGGCCAGAAAGGCTCGAGGTCGCTGCGACCTGACGAGGTGTACGAATGGCTGGCCATGGCCCCATTCAAGCAGAAGTCATGCCTCCGGGGCAGGTCTCGTCTCACACCGTGGATCGAAATCTCACATGTCGAGCTCATGCCCCTGCCAATCCCGGACAAAGGGAAACTTCTCAGGGGAGACGGAGCCGCTGCCAACCCGGCCCGACGTCCCAGCCCTTCTCCTGGCGGGCCCAGCGCGCCATGACCTCGACCACCTCGCCCGCCGTGGGCAGATACGCCTGGAAGTGCCGCTCCCCGGACCCGTCCCGGTGCTCCAACTGGTAGTCGCCGCCCTCGTCGTGCCAGACCTGTATGTAGAGGTCCGGGTCCTCGACGATCCGCTCGACGATGACGAAGTGGTCCCCGTCCGCGCCGATGCGCTCCACGAGGTGGGACAACACGCCGAGCGCGGGGCGTTCGTAGGACTCGCCGCGCTCCGTCTGGATCCTGATCGCCAACATGGCCCTACCGTCGCACGGGCCACTGACAACGCCCGCCGGCCCCCAGAGGGGCGCGGCGGGCGCTGTCACCGGACCGGTCGTGTCGTCAGACCAGGCCGTCCTTCTCCAGGCCCGCGCAGCAGGTGTCCGTGATGAGGCGGGTCACCACGTACGGGTCCACGTTCGCGTTCGGACGGCGGTCCTCGATGTAGCCCTTGCCGTCCTTCTCCACCTGCCACGGGATGCGGACCGAGGCGCCGCGGTCCGAGACGCCGTAGCTGAACTCGTTCCAGGGAGCGGTCTCGTGCAGACCCGTCAGACGCTCGTCGATGCCGGCGCCGTAGTTCTTCACGTGGTCGAGCGGCTTGCTGCCCTCGCCCAGCGCCTCGCACGCGGAGATGATCGCGCGGTAGTCCTCGCGCATCGCCTTCGTGGAGAAGTTGGTGTGCGCGCCCGCGCCGTTCCAGTCGCCCTTCACCGGCTTCGGGTTCAGCGTCGCGGAGACGTTGAAGTCCTCGGCGGTGCGGTACAGCAGCCAGCGCGCGATCCACAGCTGGTCCGATACCTCCAGCGGACCGACGGGACCGACCTGGAACTCCCACTGGCCGGGCATGACCTCGGCGTTGATGCCGGAGATGCTCAGGCCCGCGGCGAGGCAGTGGTCCAGGTGCTTCTCGACGATCTCGCGGCCGAAGATCTCGTCCGAGCCGACACCGCAGTAGTAGCCGCCCTGCGCGGCCGGGAAGCCGCCCACCGGGAAGCCGAGCGGACGGATGCCGTCGAAGAAGGTGTACTCCTGCTCGATGCCGAAGATCGGCTCCTGGTCGGCGAACCGCTCGGCGACCGGACGCAGCAGCGCGCGGGTGTTCGACTCGTGCGGGGTCATGTCGATGTTCAGGACCTCGCACAGGACGAGGAGGTTGTCGCCGCCGCGGATCGGGTCCGGGCAGGAGAAGACCGGGTTGAGCACGCGGTCGGACGCGTGGCCCTCGGCCTGGTTCGTGCTCGATCCGTCGAAGCCCCAGATCGGCAGCGCGTCGCCATCCCCGATGATCTTCGTCTTGGAGCGAAGCTTCGCCGTCGGCTCGGTGCCGTCGATCCAGATGTACTCAGCCTTGTAGCTCACGGGCCCCATCCTCAGACTCTGCGGGTGCTGCTGGTCGCTGCTTCATCGCTGCGGTGATGACCGCAGCGTGCCCGCCCGCGATTTCTCTTCCGTTGCCCGTGTGTGAACCCCGTGTTACCGAGGTTTGCACCGCAGGTCGGGCGGGTTGTGCGGGTTGGTGGCGGCGCGCCCGTCCGGGTGGGGCACACTGACCGCGTGAGCATTTCGTCTGATTTGAACTCCACCGAGGCCCCCTCCGGGAGCGCCGCCGCACGTGCCGCCGAAGGCGCCACCGATCAGGCCCCGGCAGGCCGCCGCCCCCGGGTGGGGCTGCTGGGCACCGGCCCCTGGGCACACCGCACCCACGCCCCCGCCCTCGCCGCGCACGCCGGCTCCGACTTCGCCGGCGTGTGGGGCCGCCGCCCCGAGGCCGCGGCCGAGCTGGCGCACGAGTACGGCGTGAAGGTGTACGAAGACCCCGACGAGCTGTTCGCCGAGTGTGACGCCGTGGCCTTCGCCCTGCCGCCCGACGTCCAGGCCGCCATGGCCGTCCGCGCCGCCGCCGCGGGATGCCATCTGCTCCTCGACAAGCCCGTCGCCACCACCGTGGACGACGCCCGAGCCGTCGCCGAAGCGGTCGCGCGCCACCAGGTCGCCTCCGTCGTCTTCCTCACCCTGCGCTTCGCCGAGCCCACCGCGAGCTGGGTCGAGGAACAGGCCGCACGCTCCGGCTGGTTCACGGCCGCGGCCCACTGGCTCGGCGCGGTCTTCCCGCCCGACGGAACACCCAGCGCCTACGCCGACTCGCCCTGGCGCAAGGCCAAGGGCGGACTGTGGGACGTCGGCCCGCACGCCCTGTCCGTACTGATCCCGGTCCTCGGCGACGTCACCGCGGTCAGCGCCACCCGAGGCCCCTCCGACGTGGTCCAGCTGGCACTGCGGCACGCCTCCGGCGCAGCCAGCACCGCCGTGCTCAGCCTGGGCGCGCCGCGCGCGGCCGCCGGAGTGGGGCTCGAACTGCGCGGCGCCGAGGGAGTGCACGAACTGCCCGGCTGGAGCGACGTACCGGGCGCCTACGGCCGCGCCCTGGACGCACTGCTCACCGCGGCCCGGACCGGGGTGCCGGATCCGCGCGGGGCGGAGTTCGGGGCCCGGCTGACGGAGATCCTGGCCGAGGCGGAGGCACAGCTCCCTACTTGATCACCGCGTTCGCCACGATGATGGCCAGCCCGATGGTGGCGTCGGCCATGCCGATCGGCATGGCCGAGGCGAGCCGGTAGCCCACGCGGAGCGCGACGAGCGTCCCCCAGGCGAACAGCAGGGCGGTGTTCAGCCCGAGCCCGACGGCGGTCACCGCGTAGGCGTCCCAGTCGAAGAGCCCGGCGGCGACCAGCAGCAGGACGGTGGGCAGGGCGGCCACGATCAGCGGCCACTCGTTCCACAGCGCCACCCCGAGCATCCGCCATCGGTACCCGGCGGAGTCCTGCCGGTGGGAGGCCATGTGGTGCGAGTACCCGTGCGCGAGCCCGGCGGTCGCGGCCGTCACGAGCACCCAGCTGGCGTCGTAGAACGGGGTGAACTTCTCGCCCTTCTGATGCAGCGCGGCCAACAGCGCACTGGCCAGAACGGTCCCGTACACCCCGCCGAACATCCAGTCGGCCCCCCGCCGCCCGCCCCGTCCCGCCGGGCGGTGTGCTTGCTGCTCCTGGTTCACAACGGGTCCTTTGGTGCGATACGTCCTCTTTGCTCCTCGGGTCACCCTAGGGGGTGGAAGGTGGGGGCGAGGTGAAGAGAGCGCGGGGCCGCTCGGCCGGGGGCGGGGGCCTTGAGCGGCGCTCCGGTGTGCGGAAGCCCGGCGGCCGGGACGGATGGGTGCGGCGGTGGCGTCGGAGGGCGGGAGCCGCTCGGGCGGGGGTCGGGAGGCGGGGCGGGGGCTGCGGTGTGCGGGGGCTGGGCGGGCGGGGTCGGGACCTGTGGCGGTGGCTTCGGTGTGCGGGAGCCGCTGGGGCGGTGGTCGGTGATGTGTATGGGGGTTTCCCGTCAGTCTCATCGTCTCTCCGTGTCGGGCCGGTCCCTCAAGGGCGCTCGTTCCTCGCGTCGCTTCGCGATGGCCTTGCGGCCACCCTTGACCGACCGTCCCGCCACGGAAATCCGAAGACTGCCGAGAAGCCCCCAAAAGAACGAGCCGGTCCAGGCTTTGAAGGACGGGGCGGCCAGAGACCCCCTGCCTTGTCGGGGGTGGGGACGGCCGAGAGGCGGGGCCCATCCAGACCCGGACCCGGACCGGGGAAGCGCGCCAAATCGCTACGCGCTCCTCACGTCTCAGCGTCTCCACCCCGTCTTGGGCTGGACATAGGCCGCCCAAGGGCCCCGATCCCACGCTCGACATGCGTCCGACGGCCGTCCGGGGCCGGGCGTAAGTCGCTCACCATCCACGCGCTTCTCGCTGTCGGCGGCGGACGGTCGGCGCGCCCGCCCAGGCGCATGAGGGTCCTCTTTGGCTGCGTCTGGCCGTCGTCCGGGGTGAAAAGACGTGGAACTGCGGCTATTTCGTCGTGGATGCAGGTCAGCGCACATGAGTGGCCCAGAAGGCCGCCAGTTCGCCCCAATTGCCCTTGTTTGGGGGTGGGTTTGTGGTGTCGTGGTCTCACTGACCCGGTTCCACGACGGAATAGGCGAGGTTTCGGCTGTCAGTCCCTCTCGGCGGCTCTCGTCAGCACCAAACCGGCCGTCGGTCGCAGTCTGGGAGAAGCGAATGGGTGGTGGGCGGCTTACGCCCAGTCCCGGACGGCCGTCGGACGCGCGTCGATGGGGGGACCGGGGCCGTGGGCGGCCTATGTCCGGCCCCGGACGGTCGTCGGTCGCAGGTCGAGTGTCGGATCGGGGCCCTTGGGCGGCCTATGTCCAGCCCAGGACGGACTGGAGACGCTGAGACGTGAGGAGCGCGTAGCGATTGGTCGCGCTTCCCCCCGGTCCGGGCGGGGGTATGGATGGGCCCCGTCTGTCGGTCGTCCCCACCCCCGACAAGGCAGGGGGTCTCTGGCCGCCCCGTCCTGATCCTTGAGTGCCCGGCTCGTTCTTTTGGGGGCTTCTCGGCAGTCTTCGGATTTCCGTGGCGGGACGGTCGGTCAAGGGTGGCCGAAGGCCATCGCGAAGCGACGCGAGGAACGAGCGCCCTTGAGGGACCGGCCCGACACGGAGAGACGATGAGACTGACGGGAAACCCCCATACACATCCCTGACCACGGCCCGAGTGGCTCCCGCCCTCCAGGGCCGCCGCTCGGTTCTCGACTCCGCTCTCGGTCGGCTTCCGCTCCCTAGAGCCGTCCGCCCCTTCCCGACCTCGGTCGGCCGGCCCCCGCTCCCCAGAGCCGTCCGCACGCTCCCGACCTCGGTCGGCTGGCTTCCGGCTCCCTAGAGCCGCCCGCTCCCTCCCGACCCCGGTCGGCCGGCCCCCGCTCCCCAGGCCGCCCGCGCCTTCCCGGGCCCGGTCCGCCGGTTTCCGCCGTCCGGAGCCACCGCCCCGCTAGCCGGCCTCGCCCGCCACCCCCGCCAAGGCTTCGAGGGCTCGGGTGAAGGCTGTGTCCGGGGGTGATGCGTAGCCGATCACCAGGCCCTCGCGGGGTGGGGCCGGGTCGGACGGGTGTCGGTAGGACGAGAGGCCGTCCAGTGCCAGGCCCGCGGCGCGGGCCGCCGCGAGGGTGGGGGATTCCCGCCCCGGGGGGAGTTCCAGTACGGCGTGCAGCCCGGCCGAGATGCCCGTCACCCGGACCTCCGGGGCGCGGGACGCCAGTAGGGCGACCAGCCGGTCGCGGCGGTCCCGGTAGCGCAGGCGCATCCGGCGTATGTGGCGGTCGTACGCCCCGCACTCGACGAAGTCGGCGAGCGCCAGCTGGTCCAGCGCGCTCGCCCAGGATTCCCGCAGCCCCTTCGCGGCCAGGACCCGGTCGCGCAGCTGGTCGGGGAGGACCAGCCAGCCCAGGCGCAGCGCGGGGGAGAGGCTCTTGCTCAGCGAGCCCGCGTACACCACGTGTTCGGGGGCCAGTCCCTGCAGTGCG
Source organism: Streptomyces spororaveus (assembly GCF_016755875.1). NCBI lineage: Bacteria > Bacillati > Actinomycetota > Actinomycetes > Kitasatosporales > Streptomycetaceae > Streptomyces > Streptomyces spororaveus. Next base: position 6,021,823 of record NZ_BNED01000005.1, read on the forward strand.
CCGACGGGTTTGCGGTCGTAGCGGAACTCCCCGTCGTAGTCGTCCTCCACGATGACTCCGCCGGAGCCGCGGGCCCATTCCACGGCGGCGGCCCGCCGTGCGGGCAGCAGGCGGCCGCCGGTCGGGAACTGGTGCGCCGGTGTGAGCAGTAACGTACGGGCAGGGGCGGGGAGTTCCGCCGTCCGGGCGCCGTCCTCGTCGACCGCGACGGGGTGTGCGCGGACCCCGGCGGTCTGGAGGATGCCGTGGTGGAAGGGGAGTCCGTACGCCTCGACGGCCCAGTCGCGGGGCCGGACGGAGGCCAGGAGCCGCAGTCCGTTGGCGAAGCCGGAGCAGATCACGATGTTCTCGGGGCCGCAGCGCACGCCCCGCGCCCGGGAGAGGTAGCCGGCCAGGGCGCGCCGCAGTTCGGGGCGGCCCTGCGGATCGCCGGGCCCGAAGGCCTCGGTGGGTGCCTCGGCCAGGGCTCGGCGGGCGCTGGTGGCCCAGGCGCCCCGCGGGAAGGAGGCGGGGTCGGGCTTGCCCTGGAGCAGGTCGTGGCGGGGCCGGTCGGGTGCGGCTCCGGCGGCGGGGGTCGGCGCACCGTTGGTCGCGACTCCCTCGGCGACCCGGGTGCCGGAGCCCTGACGGGCGGTGAACCAGCCCTCGGCGACCAGCTCGGCGTACGCGTCGGCGACGGCGTTGCGGGCCAGCCCGAGGTCGGCGGCCAGTGTCCGGTACGGCGGCAGCAGGGTCCCGCCGGCCAGTCGGCCGCTGCGTACGGCGCTGCGCAGGGCTTGGGCGAGGACGGTCCGCCGGGCCCCCTCGGCGGGGAGTTCCAGGTGCAGGTCGGCGCCGCCGGGGCCCGGGCCGGGGGTGGTCATGGGCGCGGCTCCGGGGCGAAGACGGTGTGGGTGGCCGTCAGGAAGCGGCGTACGGTCTCCCGTTCGGCAGGATCGAAGGAGTCGAGCACCTGGAGCATCCCGTCGATCAGGGGGCCGAAGAACTCCCGGCCCAGACGGATGGCCGCCGGCTCCACGCGCAGCAGGATCCGGCGGCGGTCGCGGTCGTCGCGGACGCGTGCCACGTGACCGAGCCCTTCGAGGCGGTCGATCACGGCGGTGGTGCCCGCGGAGTTGAGGCCGAGGCGGGCGCCGAGCAGGCCCGCGGTGGCCGGTTCGCCGGCGCGGGCCGCGTCCAGCAGGCAGATCAGGGCGCGTACGTCGGTGGGGTGCATGCCGTTGCGGGCGGCGAAGTCCGCCTGGCGCAGGCCGAACTCGACGGTCACCGCGCGCAGCAGGTGCACCAGTCGAAGGTTGTCCGGTTCCCCTTCTTCGCGCGCGTTCACCGGTTCCTCGTTGTCGTTCACATCGCCCCCTGACAGAATCTCTCGCTGAGCGAGATTATTGCCTGCCGAGATGCTGGATGAGGGAGGGGAGTGGACATGCCCGGGACGTCTTCCTTCCGCGCCGCCTACGGCGCGGTGCTCGACCGGTGGCCCGGCCCCGTCGAGGCCGTCGACCTGCCCACCCCGTACGGGGAAACCCGCGTCAACACCTGCGGCCCGGCCGGCGCGCCTCCGCTGGTGCTGCTGCCCGGCGGAGGGGCCACCTCCACCGTGTGGGGGGCGTGCGTCGCGGAGGGGGCCGCGCGCGCCCACCGGGTGCACGCCGTGGACCTGGTGGGAGACCCCGGGCTCAGCGCTGCGGCGCCCAGCCGCGCGATCAGGGCCGTCGGGGACCTGGTCGGCTGGCTCGACGCGGTCCTCGACGGGCTGGGCCCGGGCGGACCGGTGACCCTCGCCGGGCACTCGTACGGGGCCTGGATCGCCGCCCACTACGCCGCCCGGCGCCCGGCCCGGCTCGGCCGCCTGGTGCTGCTCGACCCGACTCAGGTCTTCGCGGGGCTGCGCCCGGGGTACGTACTGCGCGCGCTGCCGATGCTGGTGCGGCCCGCGCCGGAGCGGATCCGCTCCTTCCTCGCCTGGGAGACCCGCGGGGCCGCGCTCGATCCGGCCTGGCTGCGGCTGCAGGAGGAGAGCGCCGGCTTTCCCGCCGTGCGGCCGGTCACCGGGCCGCGCCCGGACCTGGCCGGGCTCGCGCGACCGGCGGGCACGGGCCCGCGGATCGACATCCAGTTCGCCGCGCTCGCCCGCTGCCACGACTCCGGCCGTGCGGCCCGGGCCGCACGCGAGGCGCTGCCGGGCGCGCGGGTCGGCGTCCTGCCCGGGGTGTCGCACCACGCGCTGCCGCTGACGGCCGCCGCGGAGATCGTCCGGCGCGTCTTCTAGCCCTTGCGGGACAGGGCCTCGCGGACGGCCTCCTCGGAGCGGCCCACCACGGCCGTGCCGTCCTCGGCGGTGATGATCGGGCGCTGGATGAGCTTCGGGTGGGCGGCCAGGTGGGCGATCCAGAGCCCGCGCGCCGCGTCGGTCTCCTCGCGCGGCAGGTCCCGTACCCCGGTCTCCTTGGCGAGGGGGTCCGCGGTGCGCGTGATGTCCCACGGCTCCAGCCCGAGGCGCCCGAGCACCTCGCGGATCTCGTCCTCGGAGGGCACGTCCTCCAGGTAGCGGCGCACCGTGTACTCGGCGCCCTCCGCGTCCAGCAGGGTCAGGGCGCTGCGGCACTTGGAACAGGCCGGATTGATCCAGATCTCCATGGCGGCACCCTACCCAGGGCCGGTCTGGCCAGGGGCTTCTGTCAGTGGTCCCCGGTAAAATCGAGGAAGAACGACAGGAAGCCAACTACCGTTTGGGAGGCTGTAGATGGCCACTGCCACCACCGTCCAGCACGTCAAGAAGAAGCCGCTGCCGGCGGGGTTGCCCCGCGAGTGGTACGAGAGCCACAACCGCCGTCTGAAGGCGATGCGGCTGGCGATATCCCTGCTCGACTCGGGGACCTACGACGCTCGGCGTGCCACCAACCGGAAGATTCGGACGATGGCCGTCCGGACGGGGATCCACCGGCCGTCGAATGTCACCTGCAAGATGGTGCGCGCGTTCATCATGGAGTCGTAGGCGTCAGGCGTCAGGCGTCAGGCGTCAGGCGTCAGGCGTCAGGCGTCGGTCGTGTTCGCCACGGCTCGGCACTGACCGTACGACAGGGGTCCCGGCCGGCCGAGCGCGGCCGGCCGGGACCGGACCAGCGGTCCCCCCGGGCCCGGGATTCCGGCGGGGCTCCCGCAAGATGATCTCCATGCAGCACATCGAGTTCTTCACCTACACGTCCGAGCGCCTGTGGGGCGTCCGCGTCGACGGGGCCGATCTGCGCGTCCATGCCGCGGATGCCACCCGTCCTCTGTGGCTGCGGGAGAAGAGCGCCTACGAGAGGACGCCGCAGGACACGGAGGACTTCCTGCTCAAGCAGTACGCCGGGATGGCGGAGCACGTCCTCGGTGACCCGGTGCGCCACTTCCTCGGCGACGCCGCCCCGGACGTCCGGGACATCCAGACGGACGCGACTCCGGTGCTGGGGTGCCCCTGCGGCATGTGGGAGTGCTGGCCCCTGTTCGCCCGCATCACCGCCACCCCCGGGACCGTCACCTGGGCCGCCTTCCGCCAGCCCCGTCGGCAGGCCTGGGGCGATCTCGCCCTCGGGCCGTTCGTCTTCCCCCGGCCCGCCTACGAGCACGCGCTCACGCACACCGTCCACCACGGCGAGGACCCCCTCACGGCGCTGCCCGCGCCGCCGGGTCCCGCCCGTCCAGGGACAGCAGCAGCAGGGCCACGTCGTCGTTCGGACCGCCCTTCGTGAAAGCCGCGAGGTCCCGCCACACCGCCCCCACCAGACCCTCGGGGTCCCGTGTCAGTACGGGCACCCGGGCGGCCAGCGGGTAGAACTGCCCCGCCGCGTCGCGGGCCTCCGTCACGCCGTCGGTGTGCAGCAGCAGCTGGTCCCCGGGACGCACCGCCAGTTCCGTCACCACCGGCGGGGTCGGGCCGGCGAGCCCCAGGCCGAGGGGCGGGCCCGGCTCCACGGTCAGCTCGTCCACCACCGATCCGCGCACGCGCAGGGCCGACGGATGCCCGCACGACACGATCCGTACGACGTCCAGCCCCGGCGGGAACTCCAGCAGCACGGCCGTGGCGAACAGCTCCGGATGCTCGACCGAGGTGGCCGCCGCGTCCGCCACCAGCCGCCGGTCCAGCCGGGCGGCGACCGCCGCGAGCCCGGCGTCGTCGATCACGGCCTCGCGGAAGGCGCCGAGCAGCGCCCCCACCGTGGAGACCGCCGCCAGGCCGTGTCCCTGTACGTCGCCGACCAGCGCCCGTACCCCGTACGGCCCGGCCCGTACGTCGTACAGGTCGCCGCCGACCAGCGTGCCGCGCTGCGCCGCCCGGTACAGGCCCGAGCAGCGCACCGGGCCCACCCGGTCCGGTACCGGCGGGAGGACCGCGAGCTGGGCCGCCTCCGCGACCGTCCGCACGCTGACCAGCTGCGCGTCCCGGCGCTGGCGGACCCAGGCGATCACCACGCTGAGCACGCAGACGGCGGCCACCGTGGCCAGGTCCGTACTGCGGGCGTGGCCCACGCCGAGGGACGGCAGGCCCAGGAGCAGCAGGACGATGGCGGCGAAGGCCGCGGTCCCGGCCGCCCCGTACGCGAAGGCGGCCACCGGGGGCAGGCCCGCCAGGAAGAACCCGAGCTCCGCGCCCGGGGTCAGCGCCTGGGCGAGGACCAGCGCCACCAGGGCCGCCGCGGGTGCGATCCGGGCCCAGCGTGGCGGCGGTTCCCCGCGCAGCCCGCCCGGCTCCTCGCGTCGGCGTCTCACCCCTCCACCCTGGTACGGGGGCCGGGTGCGCGCACCCCGGACCGGCCCGCCGGGTGGCCCCGTGGGCCCCGGGCCGCGACAGTGGGGGCGTGACGGCAGGCGAAGGCGCGGGGAAGCGGCCTGGCAAGGCGCACATCGAGGCGCACGGCGAGGGCGACGGCTCGCAGAGCGCGGAGATCAGCACGCGGCTCAACTGGCTGCGCGCGGGTGTGCTCGGGGCCAACGACGGGATCATCTCCACCGCGGGCCTGGTGGTCGGTGTGGCGGGGGCCACCACCTCGCGCTCGGCGATCCTGGCGGCGGGCGTCGCCGGGCTGCTGGCGGGCTCGCTGTCGATGGCGGCGGGGGAGTACGTCTCCGTGAGCTCCCAGCGGGACTCCGAGCGGGCCGCGCTCGACCTGGAGCGCTGGGAGCTGGCCCAGGAGCCGGAGGCGGAGCTCGACGAGCTCACCGACCTGCTCGCCGAGCGGGGACTCAGCCGGGACGTGGCGCGGGAGGCCGCCGAGCAGCTGACGGAGCGGGACGCGCTGCGGGCCCATGCCCGGGTGGAGCTCGGGATCAATCCCGACGAGCTGGCCAATCCGTGGCACGCGGCCTTCGCCAGTCTCGTCGCCTTCACGGTGGGGGCGCTGCTGCCGCTGCTGGCGATCATCCTGCCGGGGCCTTCGGCGCGTGTGCCGGTGACGGTGGCGGCGGTGCTGGCGGCGCTGACGCTGTGCGGGGTGATCAGCGCCCGGCTGGGCGGGGCGCCGATGGGGCGGGCGGTGCTGCGGAACGTCGCGGGCGGCGCGCTCGCGATGGGCGTCACCTACGCGGTGGGCACCTGGCTCGGCACCACCGCCTGAGCGGGGCCGGGCCCGGCTTCCGCGCCGGGCCCGGCTTCCGCGCCGCGCCCGGGCGGCCTCAGGTGCGGGTGCACAGGTGCCCGGCCGGGCACGCCTCGCAACCCCGCTGCTCGATGTGACCCGAGGACCAGGCCAGGTCCCACGCGGATCGGGCCGCCTCCGCGTCCCCGTCGTGGTGGCGTGCCGCGAACTCCTCGAAGTCGGGTTCCTCCCGCCGGCCCCGGCAGCACCGCACGTAGACGACCGCCATCGCGGCCTGCAGCGGGAGGTCGTGCAGCATCAGGTCCGGCCGGCACGTCCGGGGAGCCGCCGCCGTCCGCTCCCCCAGGACCGGCGGCCTCCCGGTGTCCAGGACCCGGTCCCGGTCCCGGTGGATAGGACCCGGTGGCGCCGGCTCGCGCAGGGGGTACTCCGCGGCCCCGCGCCGGTCCCGTGGACGCCGCTGCTTGCCAGGCTTCCTGCGCCCCATGCCTCACACCCTCGCTGCTCGACGTGCCGGACGAACCGATAACGACGGCCCGCCGCGCGCGGACACCGCCGGGCGTGCGGCCGACCGGCAGGATGGGGGCATGAGGATTGCTGTCACCGGGTCGACCGGGCTCATCGGAAGTGCACTCGTGCGGTCCCTGCGGGCGGACGGGCACGAGGTGGTGCGGTTCGTACGCCGGGAGCCCGTCGGGGCGGACGAGGCGCGGTGGGATCCGGCACGGGGGTTCGTGGACCCCGCCGGGCTGGCCGGCTGCGGGGCCGTCGTGCATCTGGCCGGGGCCGGGGTCGGGGACCACCGGTGGACGGCCGCGTACAAGAGGGAGATCCGTGACAGCCGGGTGCTCGGCACGGCCGCGCTCGCGAACGCCCTCGCCGCGCTCGACGAGCCGCCCGCCGTCCTGGTCAGCGGTTCGGCCGTCGGCTACTACGGGGACACCGGCGACCGGGCCGTCGACGAGGGCGCCCCCGCCGGGCAGGGGTTCCTGCCCTCGGTCTGCGTGGAGTGGGAGGCGGCCGCCGCCCCCGCCCAGGAGGCCGGGATCCGGACCGCGTTCGCCCGTACCGGTCTGGTCGTCGCCCGCGAGGGCGGGGCCTGGGGGCGGATGTTCCCGATCTTCCGGGCCGGTGTCGGCGGCCGGCTCGGCAACGGCCGCCAGTACTGGTCGTACATCTCCCTCCGGGACGAGGTCGCGGCCCTGCGGCACGTCATCGACACCCCGGGCGTGTCCGGCCCGGTCAACCTGACCGCCCCGGAGCCGCTGACCAACCGCCAGGTCACCGAGGCCATGGCCCGGGTGCTGCACCGGCCCGCGCTGCTGCCCGTGCCGGCCGTGGCGCTGCGCGTGGTGCTGGGGGAGTTCTCCGGGGACGTGCTGGGCAGTCAGCGGGCCCGGCCCGCGCGGCTGCTGGAGTCCGGATTCGTCTTTCGCGACCCCGGCATCGAGCAGGCGATCCGCGCCGCGCTCTGAGATCCGCGTGCGACCACCGTGCGACCGTTCGTGACCCATATGCGACCGCTGTGCGACCGGAGTTGACCGCAATACCCGGGCGAACTCGGGTTCCCCTTTAACCCGTTGGGGGAAGGAGGATCCCCACACAGCCGCGCCGACCTCGGGGAGGGGCACGTGCTCAGCAGCGCACACCAGGCCGCACACCATGCGGACGTCGTCATCGTAGGAGCCGGAGTCTCAGGACTCGCGGCAGCGCAGCACCTGATCGCAGCCGGAGTCACGGTCACCGTCCTGGAGGCCGCGGACGACCCCGGCGGGCGGATGGCCACCGAGTCCGCCGACGGATTCCGGCTCGACCGGATCGGCCAACTGCTCAACACCGCGTACACGGAGCTCGAACGCACCCCCGGCCTGCGGGCCCTGACCCTGCGCCCCTTCGCGCCGGGCGTCCTCGTCCACACCGACGGGAAACCGCTGCGGGTCGGGGTCCTCACCCCGGCCCGGGCCCTGGCCAGCGGCTCCCTCGACCAGGCCCGGATCAGCGCCGCCCTGGCCCGGCTCGCCACCCTGCCCGAGGAGAAGCTGCTCGCCCGACCCGAACGCACCGCACACGCCGCCCTGCGCTCCCGGGGGCTGCCCACGCGCACCCTGAACGGGGCGCTCCGCCCCCTGCTCGCCACCCTGCTGCGCGACCCGGAACTCACCACCTCCAGCCGGGTCGCCGACCTCGCCCTGCGCACCTTCGCCCGCGGCCGCCTCGCCGTGCCCGAGGGCGGCGCGGCGGCCCTGCCCGACCTGCTCGCCGCCGCCCTGCCACCCGGCACCGTACGGACCGGCGTACGGGTCCGGTCGGTGGCGACCAACCTGGTCACCACCGAGGAGCACGGCGACTTCCGCTGCCGGTCCGTGCTCCTGGCCACCGGCGCCCGCGCCGCCGCCGAGCTCCTGCCCGGCCTGCGCGTGCCGGCCTTCCACGAGGTCACCGTCCTGCACCACGCCACCAGCGCACCCCTGTTCCGGGACGGCTCGCTGCTCCTGGACGGGGACCCCAGGTGGCCCGTCTCCCACACGGCCGTGATGAGCGCGGTCGACCCGACGCGGGCCCCGGCCGGCCGGAGCCTGGTCACCACCACCGTCCTCGGGCCGCCGCCGCCCGTGCGTACGGTCGCCTCGCGCCTGGCCCGGCTCTACGACACCCCCACTCGCGAGTGGGAGCTGCTGACCGTCCACCACACCCCGGAGGCGGTTCCCGCGATGCCCCCGCCGCACGACCTGCGGCGTCCCGTACGGGTGCTGGCCGGGCTGTACGTGTGCGGTGACCACCGCGACACCAACACCGTCCAGGGAGCCCTGCACTCGGCCCGCCGTGCCGCCGGAGCCGTCCTGCGCGACTTCGGCATCCCCATCCCGGTGGCACCGGAACCCGCACTTCCGGTGGCGGCCTGAGAACCACCGACGCCACAGGGTCCCGGTCCTCCCGCCAGGGGACCGGGCCCCTGCCGTCGGCCGGCCGCCGGGCCGGCGCCGTCAGGACAGGGCCGCCACCCGGTCCCGGTAGGTCCGCACGGCCGAGGCGTCCCGGTAGGGCTCCAGCCGCCGCTCGAAGTCCCGTACGTACTCCACCGCCCGCACCGACCGCATCTCCATCGCCTGCTGCGCCGCCTCCGCGCCCAGCGCGCACGCCTGGTCCAGCTCGCCCAGCCCCAGCCGGGCCGTGGCCAGCACCACCCGGCAGAACAGCCGGGACCGCGCGTACCCCGGCGCCCTCAGCTGCAGGGACCGCTCCGCGTGCTGGGCCGAGGCCCGGTACTGCTGGAGGTCCCGGTGGCAGTGCCCGAACTCGTCCGCCAGCTGCGCCTCGTCGAAGGCGCGCGCCCAGTGCGGTACGTCGTCCCCCGGACGGGCCGCGCCCAGCGCCCGCTCGGCCCGCACCAGGGACGCGGTCGACGCGCGGACCTCGCCGAGGACGGCGTGACCGCGCGCCTCCGCCGAGTGGAGCAGCGCCTGCACCACCGGCGGCGGGCCGGAGCCGACGCCCTGCTGGGCCACCCGGGCCAGCTGGACGGCCTCGCGGCCGTGGCCGAGGTAGACCGCCTGCCGGCTCATGGTGACCAGGACGTACGAGCCGTAGGGCCGGTCCGCGGCCGCCTGCGCGAGCCGCAGCGCCTGAACGAAGTACCGCTGGGCGAGCCCGTGCGCGGCGATGTCGTAGGAGGTCCAGCCCGCGAGCCGGGTCAGATCGGCGGCGGCCGAGAAGAGCCGCCGCCCGGTGGTCTCCCCGTAGGTCCCGCGGAGCATGGGCTCGGCCTCGTGCTCCAGGTAGCGGACCAGGGCCTGGCGGGCGTGCCCGCCGCCGTAGGCCTGGTCCAGGGTCCGGAACAGCTCGCTCACCGATCTCAGTGCGGCGATGTCCCCGCTGGTCACGCGCTGCCCGGGGCCGCGGTCGATCTGCCGCTGCCGGGGTACCGAGGCCCGTCCCTGCAGCGGGACGCGGGCCGCCGAGGGCTCCGCGCCCCGGCCGACCCGCTCGTCGGCGCGCCCGATCAGCCAGTCCCGGCTGGGCACGACCAGCCCGGCCGGGGTGAAGGCGATCTTCCGGAGCTCGGCGTGCGAGCCGGAGTCCTTGCGCCACAGCCCGCTCGCGATGTCGACGGCTTCCTCGGGGGTGGCCGCGAACTCCAGCCCCGCGTACACGGGCGCGCAGGCGTCCAGGCCGAGGTCCTGGGCGGAGAGCCGTCGGCCGAGGCGGCGGGTGAAGACCTCGGCGATCAGTGCCGGGGTGGTGCCGCGGGGCTGCTGCCCGCGCAGCCACCGGGTCACCGAGGTCTTGTCGTAGCGCAGGTCGAGACCGTGCTCCAGACCGAGCTGGTCGACGCGGCGGGCTAGCCCGGCGTTGGAGAACCCGGCTTCCGCGATCAGCGCCGCGAGCTGCCGGTTGGGGACACGCTGGGCAGGTCGTTCCGTCATCGGCTCCACGGTTTCCTGACGTGACGGACCGGGGTCCCGGCCCTGTGAACGGCGTGAATGTAGCGGCGAACTTCGCTGATGCTGCCCTCTCTGCCCCACATTCATCCGATCGTGTGCAGAATGCGTAGGGCCCTTTACGGACCGGCCCCCTCCGCCCGCGTACGCTGCGGGCCATGACCCCTCGGCCCCCCAGGGCGCACCTCCCCGAGGAGCGAACCGAATCCACCGCCCCGCTGCCCCCGCCCGAACTGACCGAGGCGGAGTGCCGGCGCTGCGGCACCTACATCGCGGGGCTCGACGGCCGGTACGCGTGCGGGGTGTGCGGCTGGGTCAACGACCACTCGGAGGGCCACCGGCGGCTGCCGCGCGCGGACGAGGACCCGGACCGGCCGTCCAGGGGACGGCGCCGGCCGAAGCAGCTGCCGGGACCCCCGGCGGAACCCGCGCGGGAACCCGCGCATGAGCCCGCCCCCGAGCCCGCGCCGGGGCCCTGAAGGGGCCCGCACGGCCCGCCGTACCCTTGCTCAGTGAGGTACGTGCACACAGCAGGTTCAACGAGGAGGCGCTGCGGTGGCTGAGCTTGGGTTTGTCCATCTGGGCTTCGGACCGGAATCCGTCGAGTACACCCGGGCCTGGGAAGAACAGCGCAGGGTGCACGCGGCCCGCTTCGCGGACGAGATAGAGGACACCTGCCTCCTGCTGGAGCACCTGCCGGTCTACACGGCCGGCCGGCGTACCGATCCCAGCGAGCGCCCGCTCGACGGCACCCCCGTCGTCGACGTGGACCGCGGCGGCAAGATCACCTGGCACGGCCCGGGCCAGCTGGTCGGCTACCCGATCATGAAGCTGCCCCGCCCGGTGGACGTGGTCGCCCACGTCCGCCGCCTCGAAGAGGCCCTGATCCGCACCGCCGCCGAGTTCGGCCTGGAGACCACCCGGGTCGAGGGCCGCTCCGGCGTCTGGGTCCTGGGCGACCCCGTCGAGGAGCGCCCGAAGATCGGCGGCCTCTCGCTGGAGTTCGACCCCCGGCTGCACGACGAGGAGTTCGACGCGCGGCTGAACGGCCCCGAGTACGCCCCGTCCAACGCGGGCCAGCGCCGCGAGGACCGCAAGCTCGCCGCCATCGGCATCCGGGTCGCCAAGGGCGTCACGATGCACGGCTTCGCGATCAACGTGAACCCGGACAGCACCTGGTTCGACCGGATCATCCCCTGCGGGATCCGGGACGCCGGTGTGACCTCGCTCTCGTACGAACTGGGCCGCGAGGTCACCATCGCGGAGGTACTCCCGGTGGCCGAACGGCACCTGAGGGACGTGCTGGAGCACGCCGAGCCGAAGCCCCGTGAAACGGCGTCGGCCGCGGGCGCCTGACGCCCCGGGAATGCGGCCGGCCCCTCGCAGGTTGGCCGACGTAAGAGCGTACGAAATTACGGGCGTACCCTGGTGGGCGCCCGAACAATCGAAGTCACAGGGAGCCGGTCGTGTCCGCAGTCGCACCCGACGGACGCAAGATGCTGCGCCTGGAGGTCCGTAACGCCCAGACCCCCATCGAGCGCAAGCCCGAGTGGATCAAGACCCGGGCGAAGATGGGTCCCGAGTACACCAAGATGCAGGCCCTGGTGAAGGGCGAAGGACTGCACACGGTGTGCCAGGAAGCCGGCTGTCCGAACATCTACGAATGCTGGGAGGACCGCGAGGCCACCTTCCTCATCGGTGGTGACCAGTGCACCCGGCGCTGTGACTTCTGCCAGATCGACACGGGCAAGCCCGAGGCGCTGGACCGTGACGAGCCGCGGCGCGTCGGCGAGTCCGTGGTCACGATGGACCTCAACTACGCCACCATCACGGGCGTCGCGCGCGACGACCTGGCCGACGGCGGCGCCTGGCTGTACGCGGAGACCGTGCGCCAGATCCACCAGCAGACGGCGGGCCGCGAGACCGGCCACACCAAGGTCGAGCTGCTGGCCCCCGACTTCAACGCGGTCCCGGAGCTGCTGGAGGAGGTCTTCGCCTCCCGCCCCGAGGTCTTCGCGCACAACGTCGAGACGGTGCCGCGGATCTTCAAGCGGATCCGCCCCGGCTTCCGCTACGAGCGCTCGCTCGACGTGATCACCAAAGCCCGCGCCTACGGCCTGGTGACCAAGTCGAACCTGATCCTCGGCATGGGCGAGGAGCGCGAGGAGGTCTCGCAGGCCCTGAAGGACCTGCACGAGGCCGGCTGTGAGCTCATCACCATCACCCAGTACCTGCGGCCCTCGCCGCGGCACCACCCCGTCGAGCGCTGGGTGAAGCCGGCCGAGTTCGTGGAGCTGGCGAAGGAGGCCGAGGAGATCGGCTACTCCGGCGTCATGTCCGGTCCGCTGGTCCGCTCGTCCTACCGGGCGGGTCGCCTCTACCAGCAGGCGATGGAGAAGCGCAGCCGAGTCTGAGCGCAGGTCGAGGGTCCGCCCGAGGTACGAGGGCGGGCACTCGGCCGGAGCGGTGACGAGGCGGAGCTCGACCGCGGGTACAGAGAAGCGCGCGAGCGTGTGAAGTCGCGCACAAAGCGTTACTAGCGGGTAACACCGCGCCGACGCGGCCCCTAGGCTCTTCCCAGAGGAAGAGTCCGGCGGGCCGCGTCAGTGTTTGCAACGTGTCCATCACATTTGACCGACCGGTCACGCCCTGGTAACACCAGTCAGTGACGCTTGGTCCACGCACCGCACACACCGCTCGCATCACGCCGACGCGAGCATCGTGAAAGGGATCGACACCATGCAGGCCGCGCCCGTACGCGCCATTGCCATCCCGACCTTCTCCGATGCCTTCCGGGGCATCGAGTCCCTGCTGATGAGCGGGGCCCGCCGCAACGCCTGGACGGCGGTCCTGGAGGACCGCAAGAGGGCCAAGGACCGGGTCGAAACCGAACACGTACTTGAGGCCGCGGCTACCCGAACCCCGCAGGCCACGTAAACTTCGCTTTATGGCGAGGAAGTCAAACGCAGAGACTGCTGCGAACCCCGGGCGACTGAAGCAGATCGCCCTCACGTACAAGATGACGCGCAAGGCGGACCCGAAGGTCGGTCTGATCGTCGCGGGCGTGGGCATCGTCACCTTCGGTGTCTTTCTCGCCTTCGGCTTCCTGATCGAGCACGAGATCTACCTGGGCGTCCTGGGATTCCTGGTGGCGTTCCTCGCGATGGCGATCGTCTTCGGACGGCGGGCCGAGCGCGCTGCCTTCGGGCAGATGGAGGGCCAGCCGGGAGCGGCCGCGGCCGTTCTGGACAACGTGGGACGGGGCTGGACGACCACCCCGGCCATCGCGATGACCCGGCAGCAGGACATCGTCCACCGTGCCGTCGGCAAGGCCGGCGTCGTGCTGATCGCCGAGGGCAACCCGAACCGCGTGAAGCCGCTGCTCGCGAACGAGAAGAAGAAGCTGGCCCGGATCATGCCGGACGTGCCGGTGCACGACTTCATCGTGGGCACGGGCGAGGGCGAGGTGCCGCTCAAGAAGGTGCGCACCACCCTGCTCAAGCTGCCGCGCGTGCTGGCCGGCCCGCAGATCACCGAGGTCAACGACAAGCTGCGCGCCATGGGTGATCTCATGAGCAACATGCCGCTGCCGAAGGGCCCCATGCCGAAGGGCATGAAGATGCCGCGCGGCGGAAAGATGCGCTGACCCGGTCAGCTGATTTTCGTATACGACACAGGGGTGCCCCCCGAGCCCGTGAGCTCGGGGGGCACCCCTGTGTCGTACGGCTTCCGCTGCGGACCGGATGCGGACTAGATGCGGACCTGGACGGCGCGTGCCAGCCGGTCGTGCAGGCCGCGGCCGTCGCGGTCCCAGATCAGCGCCGGGATGACCAGGGCCAGCAGCAGCGTCCGCAGGACCACCCGGACGATGCCGAGGCGGCCGCCGGACTCCGAAATCACCCGGAGGCCCAGGATCCGCTTGCCGGGGGTGAAGCCCACGGTGCCGACCGTCAGGATGGTGAGGGTCACGAAGAGCGCGAGGGTCCAGTTGCCGGCCGAGGCCATGTCGCCGCGCGTGATCAGCCCGTAGGCAATCAGCTGGCAGCCGATCCAGTCGATCGCGACGGCGCCGAGCCGGCGCCCGAACCGGGCCACCGAGCCGGGCCCCTGCTGGGGGAGGCCGAGTCGCTGACCCGGATAGCCGAAGTCGACGCCCATCTCCTCGGCGGCCGCGCGGGGGCCGGAGAGCCAGGATCCGATTGCCTGTCTGTTGTCCACCCGAACACGGTACCCGTGGCGCCGCACGGCCCTCCGGCCGGACCCTGGTTAACTTGTGCGAAACAAATGGGTCATGCTTGGGAAATCCCGTCTGCTTATGGTCGGGTCAGCGTGCGGCACCGCACTGACGCACCACGAGCTATAAAGCCCGTCCCTGCCCCGGGGCCGGGAGTAGGAGGAGTTGGATGTTCAAGAACGCCGACGAAGTGAAGCAGTACATCGAGGAGAACGACGTCAAGTTCGTCGACGTCCGCTTCTGTGACCTGCCTGGTGTGATGCAGCACTTCACCATCCCGGCGCGAGCGTTCGACCCGGCGGAGGAGCTCGCCTTCGACGGATCCTCGATCCGCGGTTTCCAGGCGATCCACGAGTCCGACATGGCGCTGCGTGCCGACATCACCACCGCGCGTCTGGACCCGTTCCGCAAGGACAAGACGCTCAACATCAACTTCTTCATCCACGACCCGATCACGGGTGAGGCCTACAGCCGCGACCCGCGCAACATCGCGAAGAAGGCCGAGGCGTACCTCGCCTCCACCGGCATCGCCGACACCGCGTACTTCGGCCCCGAGGCCGAGTTCTACGTGTTCGACAGCGTGCGCTTCGCGACCTCCGCGAACGAGGGCTTCTACCACATCGACTCCGAGGCCGGCGCCTGGAACACCGGCTCCGAGGAGAACAACCGTGGTTACAAGGTCCGCTACAAGGGTGGTTACTTCCCCGTAGCCCCGGTCGACCACTTCGCCGACCTGCGCGCCGAGATCTCCCTCGAACTGGACGCCCAGGGCCTCCAGGTCGAGCGCCAGCACCACGAGGTCGGCACCGGTGGCCAGGCCGAGATCAACTACAAGTTCAACACGCTGCTCGCCGCGGCCGACGACCTGATGCTCTTCAAGTACATCGTGAAGAACGTCGCCTGGCGCAACGGTAAGACCGCGACCTTCATGCCGAAGCCGATCTTCGGTGACAACGGCTCGGGCATGCACGTGCACCAGTCGCTGTGGGCGAACGGCGACCCGCTGTTCTACGACGAGGCCGGCTACGCGGGCCTGTCGGACACCGCGCGCTACTACATCGGCGGCATCCTCAAGCACGCGCCGTCGCTGCTGGCGTTCACCAACCCGACGGTGAACTCCTACCACCGCCTGGTGCCGGGCTTCGAGGCGCCGGTCAACATGGTGTACTCGCAGCGCAACCGCTCCGCCGCCATGCGCATCCCGATCACGGGCTCGAACCCGAAGGCCAAGCGCGTCGAGTTCCGCGCCCCGGACCCGTCGTCCAACCCGTACCTCGCCTTCGCGGCGCTGCTGCTCGCGGGCCTCGACGGTGTCAAGAACAAGATCGAGCCGATGGAGCCGATCGACAAGGACCTCTACGAGCTCTCGCCCGACGAGCACGCGAGCGTCCCGCAGGTCCCGACCAGCCTCGAGGACGTCCTCAAGGCCCTGGAGGCGGACCACGAGTACCTCCTGGCCGGCGGTGTCTTCACCCCCGACCTGATCGAGACCTGGATCGACTACAAGCGCACGCACGAGATCGCCCCGATCGCGCAGCGTCCGCACCCGCACGAGTTCGAGCTGTACTTCGACATCTAAAAACGCCTGCTGGGAGGCCCCCCGCCACGCTCTACGGAGCGCGGCGGGGGGCCTTTCCGCTTTGACAGGTCCGCATGTCCGAGTGAGGGTGGAAATGACCTAAAAGCGCTATAAGCGAGACATGTGCGGAGGTGCATGAGAATGCGCCGTAAGATCGTTGCGGCAGCCATGGCGGGCGCCGCGGGAATCGCGATAGGTCTGCTGCCCGTCGCCAGCGCCTCGGCCTCGGTCGTCACCGGTGGTGGTGGCGGAGTCGGCGGTAACGGTGGCTACGACTGCTACCGGTACCCCTCGAACCGCTCCGACGCCCGATGGGACGCCTGCTGCAACCACGACTGGCGCAACCGGCCCAGCTGGTGCTGGGACCAGGGCGGCGTCGGCGGATACAACGACAACTGGCGCGACAACAACTGGCGCGACAGCAACTGGCGCGACTCGAACTGGTCGAACTGGAACGACTCGGGCCGCGGTGGCAACGGTGACTGGGGCAACCACGACGACTGGGGCAACGGTCGCGGCGGCAACGGTGACTGGGGCAACGGCCGTGGCGGTGACGGCGGCAACGGCGGCGGCAACTGGGGTGACGGCGGCGGTCGCGGTGGCGACGGCGGCGGCAACTGGGGCGGCGGCGGTGGTGACGGCGGCGGCGGCTGGGGTGGTCGCTGAGCCCCACCCGGAAACATAGGGCCGCGGGCCCGATCCTCCGATGCCCCTGCTCCGGACCTCAGCCGAGGAGCAGGGGCATCGCCCCTGTGAGGTCGCGCAGACAGCGGACCGCGAGCTCCGGCGGGGATCCGGGGCCCGAGACCGGGGCGTCCGTCGTCGACCACAGCTCCAGCGAGACACGGATCGCGTCCGTGGCCGCCGCCGCGAGCAGGCGCACCTCCAGCGGGTCGGCCTCCGGGCCCGCCAGCCGGGAGATCACCGGGACCAGATGCTCCTCCGAGTCCTGGTTCACGCGGTACCAGACCGCGCGCAGGGCCTGGTCGTCCGCGGCCGCCCGCAGCAGGCCGCGGGTCACCTCCAGGCCCTCCTCCACCGCCTGTTGTCCGCTCAGCGACCGGGTGACGGCGCGTTCCAGCGCCTCGCCCAGCGGTGTGCCGGGGTCCTCCTCGGCGAGCAGGGCGCGCCAGGCGTCACCGCCGCCCGCCAGCAGCGGGGCCACCGCCTCCTGCTTGTTGCGGAAGTAGCGGTAGAAGGTGCGCAGGGCCACGCCCGCCCGGTGGGCGATGTCCTCGGCGGTGGTCCCGTCGGGGCCGTGTTCGGCGAAGAGTTCGCAGGCCGCGCGGGCGATGTCCAGCTGGGTGGCGGCCTTGCGGCGCTCGGTCAGCGACTGGGCTCCGGGGCCGGGCTGGGGAGCGTACGGACGAGGGGATCTCACGGGTGAAGCGTACCCCTCACCGACCTCGATGATTGCGTTCCTTGTCATCATGGCAAAACGTGCCACTGCTCGGTACGCTCGCGCCATGAACCGTTACGAAGGACGTCGCGTCCTCATCACCGGCGGCGGCTCCGGCATCGGCCGCGCCACCGTCCACCGCATCCTCGCCGAGGGCGGCCGGGTCCACACCGTGGACGTCGACGAGGCGGGCCTGAAGGCGACCGCCGACCGGGCCGCCGCCGACGGCCACGCGGCCCGGCTCACCACGGCGCCCCTCGACATATCCGACGAGAACGCCGTCAAGGAGGGCGTGGCGGCCGCGGCCGGCGTCCTCGGCGGGAGCGGCATCGACGTGCTGGTCAACGCGGCCGGCATCCTGCGCTCCGCGCACACCCACCAGACCACCCTCGACCTCTGGAACCAGGTCATCGGGGTCAACCTGACCGGCACCTTCCTGATGATCCGCGAGTCCCTCCCGGCGCTGCTCTCGGGCGACAGGCCGGTCGTCGTGAACTTCAGCTCCACCTCGGCGTCCTTCGCCCACCCCTACATGTCCGCCTACGCGGCCAGCAAGGGCGGCATCCAGTCCATGACCCACGCGCTGGCCGCCGAGTACAGCAAGCAGGGCCTGCGCTTCGTCAGCGTCGCGCCCGGCTCCATCGAGAGCGGCATGACCACCGGCAACGGCCCCGGGCTGCCCGAGGACACCGACTGGTCCCTCTTCGCCAAGCTGGCCCCCGCCCTCGGCCAGGGCTTCGCCGGCCCGGAGACCGTCGCCGGCGTCGTCGCCATGCTGGGCTCCGACGACGGCGCGTTCATCACCGGTACGGAGATCCGCATCGACGGCGGCACGCACTGCTGATCAGCTGCGGAACCGGTCCCACAGCCGGGGAAAGCGCTCCGCGAGCACGGCTTCGTTCTCGAAGTCCAGCGGGGCGCCCTCCGGCTCCGCCGCCTGCAGCGGGATGCCCAGATCCGGCGCGACCGCCCCGGTCAGCTGCTCGTACGCCTCGTCGGCCGCGTACCCCAGCTCCTCGCCGTCCCCGTCGATCTCCTCGTCGAAGTCGCCCAGGAGCTCCGCCAGGTGGTCGGGATCGTGCACTGCGCCCTCGAACACCTCCCGCCCCTGGCCGATCAGCCAGCAGCGGAAGTAGTCGAAGGCGTCGTCGCTCGCCCCGTCGAGCAGCACCCAGGCCGCGCCCCACAGGTCCCACGTGTACGCCCGGTTGTACCGGGACTCGAAGTGCCGGGCGAAGTCCAGGACAGAGTCCGGGTCGAACTGTGCGAGCCGCTCCACGAGCAGTTCGGCATGCTCCTCGGGGTCGCCGTCGGCGGCCTCGCGGGTACGGTCGACGATCTCCCAGAACTCCGTCTCGTCCATCACCGCTCCAGCATCACGGGTCGGCCTGCTCGCCGCCACCGCGCATACGGCCAAAGGCCGGTGTCCGCCCCCGTCACGGGGGTCGGACACCGGCCTTCGGTGTGTCGTGCGCGGGCGCGCGGCCTTACAGGCCGTAGCGCTCCCGGGCCTCCTTGACGGAGGACGCCGGCACCTCGCCGCGGCGGGCGAGCTGGGCCAGCGCGGCCACCACGATCGACTGGGCGTCGACACCGAAGTGGCGGCGGGCGCCCTCGCGGGTGTCGGACAGACCGAAGCCGTCCGTGCCGAGCGAGGTGTAGTCCTGCTCCACCCACTGGCTGATCTGGTCCGGGACCTGACGCATCCAGTCGGAGACGGCGAGCACCGGACCCTGGGCGCCTTCCAGCGCGCGGGTGACGAACGGGGTGCGGACCTCGCCGCGCAGCAGCGCCTCGTCGCACTCCAGCGCGTCGCGCCGCAGCTCGCCCCAGGAGGTGGCGGACCAGACGTCGGCGGCCACGTTCCACTCGGCGGCCAGCAGCTTCTGCGCCTCCAGGATCCAGTGGATCGCCGTACCCGAGGCCATCAGCTGGACCTTGGGGGCGTCGGCGGCCGGGGCCGCCTCCGCCAGGTCCGCCGCCGTGTTGAAGCGGTAGAGACCCTTGAGGATGCCCTCCTCCACGCCCTCCGGCATGGCGGGCTGGACCTTCGGCTCGTTGTAGACCGTCAGGTAGTAGAAGACGTCTTCCGGCGTCTCGCCGTACATCCGGCGCAGACCGTCCTTGACGATCACCGCGATCTCGTACGCGAAGGCCGGGTCGTAGTTGAGCGACGCCGGGTTCGTGGACGCGATCAGGTGCGAGTGGCCGTCCGCGTGCTGCAGGCCCTCACCGGTCAGGGTGGTGCGGCCGGCGGTGGCACCGACGATGAAGCCCTTGCCGAGCTGGTCGGCGAGCTGCCACATCTGGTCGGCGGTGCGCTGCCAGCCGAACATCGAGTAGAAGATGTAGAACGGGATCATCGGCTCGCCGTGCGTCGCGTACGACGTGCAGGCGGCGATGAAGTCGGCCATGGCGCCGGCCTCGGTGATCCCCTCGTTGAGGATCTGGCCGTCCTTGGCTTCCTTGTAGTACATGAGCTGGTCGCGGTCGACCGGCTCGTACGTCTGGCCCAGCGGCGAGTAGATGCCGGCCGACGGGAAGAGGGACTCCATACCGAAGGTACGGGCCTCGTCGGGGACGATCGGAACCCAGCGCTTGCCGGTCTCCTTGTCTCGCATCAGGTCCTTGACGAGCCGGACGAAGGCCATGGTGGTGGCCATCTCCTGCTTGCCGGAACCCTTGAGCAGCGGGGCGAAGGAGCGGTCGGCCGGAGCCGGCAGGGCCACGTGCTTGACCTTGCGGGCCGGGGCCGGGCCGCCGAGGGCCGCGCGGCGCTCGTTCAGGTACTGGACCTCGGGGCTGTTCGCGCCCGGGTGGCCGTACGGGACCTGGCCGTCGGCGAAGGCGCTGTCCGGGATCGGGAGGCCAAGGAGGTCACGCATGTCCTTGAACTCGTCGATCGTCAGCTTCTTCATCTGGTGGTTCGCGTTCTTCGACTCGAACCCGGCACCCAGCGTGTAGCCCTTGACGGTCTGCGCGAGGATGACCGTCGGCGCGCCCTTGTGCTCCAGGGCGGCCTTGTACGCGGCGTAGACCTTGCGGGGCTCGTGGCCGCCGCGGGAGCTGTGGAAGCACTCGGCGATCTTGGCGTCGGAGAGCACCCCGGCCAGCTGCACGAGCTCGGCGTTGGCGCCGAAGAAGTGCTGGCGGATGTAGGCCACGTCACGGGTCGCGTACGTCTGGAACTGCGCGTCCGGTACCTCGCGCAGGCGGCGTACGAGGGCGCCCGAGGCGTCGAGCTGGAACAGCTCGTCCCAGGCGGATCCCCACAGCGACTTGATGACGTTCCAGCCGGCGCCGCGGAACTGGGCCTCCAGCTCCTGGACCACGCGGAAGTTGGCGCGGACCGGACCGTCGAGGCGCTGCAGGTTGCAGTTGATGACGAAGGTCAGGTTGTCGAGCTGCTCGCGGGAGGCGAGGGCCAGGGCGGCGGTCGACTCGGGCTCGTCCATCTCGCCGTCGCCCAGGAAGGCCCAGACGTGCGAGTTCGCGGTGTCCTTGATGCTGCGGTTCTGCAGGTAGCGGTTGAACCGCGCCTGGTAGATCGCGGACAGCGGGCCGAGGCCCATGGAGACCGTCGGGAACTCCCACAGCCACGGCAGGCGCCGCGGGTGCGGGTAGGACGGCAGGCCGTTGCCGCCGGACTCCTGGCGGAAGTTGTCGAGCTGCTGCTCGGAGATGCGCCCGTCGAGGAAGGCGCGGGCGTAGATGCCGGGGGAGGCGTGGCCCTGGATGTAGAGCTGGTCGCCCGATCCGTCGGCCTCCTTCCCGCGGAAGAAGTGCTGGAAGCCGGTCTCGTAGAGCCACGCGGCGGAGGCGAAGGTGGCGATGTGGCCGCCGACGCCGTACTTGGAGCCGCGGGTCACCATGGCGGCCGCGTTCCAGCGGTTCCATGCGGTGATCCTGGCTTCCATCTCCTCGTCACCGGGGAACTCGGGCTCCGCGGCGGTCGGGATGGTGTTGACGTAGTCCGTCTCCAGCAGCTTGGGCAGGGCGAGGCCGGCGGCCTCGGCGTGCTGGAGCGTGCGGCGGAGCAGGTATTCGGCGCGGCGCGTACCGGCGGCCTGTGCGACGGCGTCGAGGGAGGCCGCCCATTCGGCGGTCTCCTCGGTGTCGCGATCCGGGAGCTGGTCGAGCTCGCTCGGAAGCTTTCCTACGGGGTCGGACATTGCTGTGCGCCGCCTTCCGGACAAAGGAGAGGTGGTGAAAAAATCCCTGACGGGCAGGACAGGGTCGGTGGACCTGGTTGAGGTCCGCGACGACTGTAAATCGCTGATCGATGATCGATCAAATGAAAGTGACGAAGAAACGTCCATCGAGCAAAAGTCGGCACCGCGTGCCAGAGAAAAAGGCACGCGGTGCCGGGCAAACTGGGACAAATGATCCGCTCAGGCGCGGGGGGCGCACCCCAGAACATGCCGCTTCACCAGCAGCCCGATATCCGGATCCTGGCTGCGGAAGGCCTGTACGAGCGCCTCGTGCTCCTCGGCGTACGACTTCTGGACGGTACCCAGCCAGCGGATGGACAGGGCCGTGAACACCTCGATGCCCAAGCTCTCCCAGGTGTGCAGCAGCACGCTGTTCCCGGCCGCCCGCACCATCTCCCGGTGGAACCCGACGGTGTGCCGCACCTGCGCGGTCCCGTCCTCGGTCCGGTCGGCCTCCCACAGCGCCGCCACATGCGGCTCCAGCGCCGAGCAGTCGCTCGCCAGCCGGGGCGCGGCCAGCTCGGCCGCGATCTGCTCCAGACCGGCCCGGACCGGGTAGATCTCCTCCAGGTCGGCCGCGGACAGGTTCCGCACGCGCACGCCCTTGTTCGGCGCCGACTCGATCAGCCGCAGCGTCTCCAGCTCGCGCAGGGCCTCGCGTACCGGGGTCTGGCTGACCTCCAGCTCCACGGCGATCCGCCGCTCGACGATCCGCTCGCCGGGCTTCCAGCGCCCGCTGACGATCCCCTCCACGATGTGCTCGCGGATCTGCTCGCGCAGCGAGTGCACGACGGGTGGGGTGATCATCGGGGCTTCATCTCCTGTAGGGGCATGCATCGCTTCGATGCGTAGACAATACGGCCGAGTAGGCCGACCGGACGCGTTCCTGCTCAGGGACGCCGGGTGAGGCTGGTTACAGGCGGCCGCCGACGACCTCGGCGATCAGGGCGCCGAGCTCGGCCGCGTGCCCGGGACACCGCTGGATCAGGGCCGCCAGCTCGGCGACGGCCGCGTCGCGTTCGCCCGGAGCGGGCTCGGGGGCGGGGGCGGATCCGGGCGGCTCGCCGGCCAGGACGCGGGCGGTCCGCATGTGCACATGGGCCATGAACTCCTGCCCGTGCACGCGCAGTTCGAGCAGGTACAGGCATGCCGACAGCACGGTACCCGGTTCCGCGCCGGCCAGCTCCCGCCGCCACCGCTCCCGCAACGCGCCCTCGTCCGTGACACATGCGTACGCGCCGTCGACGCCCGCGTCCAACGCCAAGGTGAGAAGGGCCCCGTGCACGTACTCCGTGTCCGACGCGGCCGCGGCGAAGAAGCCCAGCGTCTCCTCCCGCAGCAGCTCCGCCGCATGCTCGGTCAGGAACGCCCGGGAGTCCTCCCACGTGGGCAGGGCCATCCACGTCCGCAGCCGCTCGGGGACGACGTACGGCAGGAAGGCCTCGTCCGCGCCGCGGTTCAGTGCCGCCTGGGCCAGGGCCAGGTACCGCCCGGCCGTCTCGTCGGCCAGGTACAGCTCGGCCAGCGCGAGCGTGCCCGGAAGCGCCCCGAGCACCGCCGCGTGCTCGTCCCAGAAGGCCCGGGCAGCCACCCAGCCCGGGCTCTCCACCCACCGGCGGGCGAGACCGACCACCTCCTGGTCGAGTCTCAGCCAGAGATGCTCGGCGGCCCCGGCCATCCCGGCGGCGAGCGGCCCATGGGCGCGAAGCAGTGCCCGCGCCCGCAGAACTGGCTCGTTCCCGGGGTGGCCGGACGGATGTCTCGGCGACGCGAGCGCCAGCAGGGTCCGGATGCCCGGGAGGGGATCCGCCAGCGAGAGCTGGAACTCCCCGCGCTCACAAGTGATCCATTCCCGGAACAGGGGTACGTCCACGAGCGCGGCCTCCGCGCTCAGACAGGCGCCGATCACCTCGGCCGCCGGCCCGAGACGAGCGAGAGTCCTGAGCGCCAGGCACAGTTCGGGGATCACCTCGGGGAGAACCTCGGGGCGGTCCGCCGTCAGGGAGAGACAGAGCTGGACCGCTTCCCTGCCGGCGGCCAGTGCACCCGCCCGGTCCCCGGCCGCCTCCCGGTGCCGGGCCAGCGCACGCAGCATCCGGGGAAGGTCGCCCACCGGCCCGTCCGGCCGGGCCCGGGCCAGATCACGCAAGATCGCCACGGCCTCGCTGATGGCGTCCACGGCGGCCTGTCGCCCTCCGGCGAGCGCCTCCTGGTCGGCGAGCCCGGCCAGCGCGCCCAGGAGCGTGAGGCGCGCATCGGCGTCTTCCGGGACCGGGTTCCGCAGCAGCGCCACCGCCTCGCGGGCGGCCGTGAGCGCTTCCCGGTGCTCGCCCCGTTGCCCCAGCACCATGGCCAGCAGAGCCAGGGCCCGACCCAGGCCGTTCCGGTGGGTGGCCGGACCGCGCACGATCAGGTCGAGGAAGAGGCTCACCGCCTCCCGGCCCGTCCGGAGTGCCTCGTCGTCGCCCCTGTCGCGGGACAGTTCGGCGCACTGGTTCAGCAGGGCCGTGGCCAGCGTCGGGAGAAAGACGTCCGGGCTGTCGCGGGCGAGGGACCGGTACAGTGCCACCGCCTCGGCCGCGGCCGCCTGAGCGCGGGTGGCCTGCCCGGCCCGGGAGCGCTGGATCGCCAGATTGTTGAGTGCGAGCGCGAGGTCGGGCAGGTACGCGGCCGGAGCGAGCTCGGCGAGCTTCCGGCCCTCGCGCACGGCCTCCTCCGCGGTGGCCAGTGCTTCCTGAATCCGTCCCGTCTCGCTCAGGTGGGCCGCGAGATTCACGGTCAGCCGGACGAGTGTCCCGCTGTGTGTCGCGGGGTTCCGCCGCGCAAGGTCCCGGCAGATCTCCAAGGCCTCCGTGACGGTGGCCAGAGCCCCCTCCGGGTCACCGGCCTGCCCCTGGTGATGGGCCAGGTTGCCCAGCGCACGGATGAGCTCGGCCCGAGCCGACCGGCCGTCGGCGGCACGCAGCAGCTCGACGGCTTCGGTGCAGGACACCAGCGCTCCCTGCACGTCCCCCGTGCGGTTCTGCTGCGTGGCCAGGTTGTTCAGGGCGCTCGCCAACTGGGCGCCGTAGGCGGCCGGATTCACAGCGGCGGCGGGCCGCAGCAGGTCTACGGCCTGGCGGCCCCTGTCCCGCGCCTCCTCCACGTCTCCGGCCTCGGCCAGCAGCTCGGAGTGGCACATGAGCGCGTTGGTCAGCCCGACGAGGTGAGCGACGGGATTGTCCCGGGCGAGCTTCACGTACAGAGCCAGGGCGCGCGCGGACGTCCGTACCCCTTCCCGGGCGTCCGTCAGACTCACCTTGCTGCTGAGGCCGACCAGGGCCTGAGCCAGATGCTCCGTATGAGCCTCGGGACTCTCCGTGGCGAGTACCTGGTAGATCCGCACGGCCTCGGTGGCGGCCTCCAGAGCGCTGTCCGTGTCGCCGATCGCCGCGGAGTACAAGGCCAGGTTGTGCAGCGACATGGCGAGTTCGGCCCGGTGTGCCCCCGAGGCGCCGACCAGCTGCCGGTGGAGGGCCACCGCCTCGGTGCTCGTGACCACGGCGCCCGGGCCGTCCTCCGTCTCGTCCTGGCACGTCGCCAGATAGTTCAGGGCCGTCAGCAGACCGCTCAGATGCGTGTCCGGATCGTCCCGGACCAGAGCCCGCAGGATCTCCAATGCCTCCTGGAGGGGAGGCAGCGCCCCCGCCGGCCGGCCGAGGTGCTGCAGCAGGGTGGAAAGGCCGACGAGCGCGTCCGCCAGCAGGGGGCGGAACACCTCGCTCCGGTCCGTGGCCAGTGTGCGCAGCAGCCCCATACCCCGGTCCCCGGCCAGCACCGCGTACGCGGGCAGCGCGTTCAGCACGTACGGATTGACATCCGCCGGATCGGCGTCCGCGCCCTCCCCGGGCAGCAGGCCGACCAGGGTGCGCATCGCCGTGAGCGCGGTTTCCGCCGCGGGGCCCGCGCCGTCGTCCGAGCCCGTCAGACAGGCCACGAACTCCCGGTGGTAGAGCCGGTAGACCGCCTGCGTCCCGTCGCTGTCCTCCACCACGTACCGGCCGTACGCGTTCAGCACCCAGTCCACGTCCTGCGGGCCGTACGAGGAACCGTCCGGGCTCAGCGCCGAGGCCACCGCCTCCCACACGCCCCGGGCCGGCATGCCGTTCCCCTGGCCCCACGCCAGCGCGGTCATCAGGTCCCGGGCCGCCCGCGGGCGAGGGCCCTGGGCCAGGTCCGCCGTCAGGGCCGACGTGATCGACGCAGGCAGTGCCTCTTGCCAGCCCGCCGCCCCCGACGCGGCGAAGTGCCGGCACAGCGCGCCCACCGCCAGCGCGGCGAACAGGAACCCGCCCGCGTCGGCGGCCGCCCGCTCGGCGACGGCCAGGGCCGCGTTCGCGGCGTGCTCGCCGGGCACCGCGCCCGCCAGGAGCCGCATACGGGCGTAGCCGCGGATGTCGTCGGCGGTACCCGGCTCCACGTCCAGGTCGACCGCCGTGGCACGGGCGCGCAGCAGCCGTGAGATCGCCTGGTCCAGCGGTTCGCCCGGCTCCGCGTGCGGCCGGAACGGACGGGCCCGCGATCCCAGCAGCACCAGCGCCAGCCGGCTCAGCGGAGCCAGCAGCTCGTCGACGATCTGCGCCGCCTGTTCCGGCGCGGCCTCGTCGAGGCCGTCGACGACCAGCACCGGGCGCCGCAGCTCCCGCTCCACATCGGCGATCAGCGCCGACGGCGCCGACGGCGGGTCCAGGTCCAGCTGCTCGGCGAGCACGAGCGCCAGCTGGGCCACGGTCAGCCCGCGTACGTGGACCGAGGCCGCGACCGCCCCCACCCCCGGGTCGGGATCGCCCGGCCGCAGCGCGCCGTGTTCCTTGACGTCGGCCCGGTAGCGCGCCGACGACAGGGTCGAGATCCGGCCCAGGACGGCCGACTTGCCGCTGCCCGCGCTGCCCGTGACCAGGAACAACCCGGGTTCCCCCGCCTTCAGCCAGGCCACGATCGCACCGAGCGCCCGTCGCCGCCCGGTGAAGAACCAGCCCTCGTCGACCCGTTCCGCCCCGCGCGCGGCCCGCACCAGGTGCTCCACCAGCTCGGCCTGGGGGGCCGCCCGCCGACGCGGATTGGGGAACATCGGCCGGTCCCGCCCCAG
The DNA here is from genome assembly GCF_016755875.1 of Streptomyces spororaveus. Classification (NCBI taxonomy): domain Bacteria; kingdom Bacillati; phylum Actinomycetota; class Actinomycetes; order Kitasatosporales; family Streptomycetaceae; genus Streptomyces; species Streptomyces spororaveus. The sequence continues at coordinate 6,048,389 of NZ_BNED01000005.1, forward strand.
CACCACGGCCAGCGGCTGCTGTCCGGCGTCCCGCGGCCACCGCGCCTGAACGGCGTCCAGCACGGCGGCCCCGGTGACCTGCCGGTTGCGGCGGCTCCACTCGTGCCGGTAGCCGTCCGCCCGCCGCGGCCCGTCGCGCAGCACCTGGGTGACGGCATCCAGCAGCAGCCCCCCGCCGTCGGCCGTCTCGTGCGGGCGGCAGCTCGCCACCATCGCGAACCAGGCCGTCCGGCCCGGCGGCAGGCTCCGCTCCGCGTGGTCCGCCAGCGCCTCGCGCAGCGACTCCAGTACCCCCGCCCCCGCGTGGCAGGTGTCGATCAGCAGCAACAGCTGGTCGGCGCCGCAGCCGAGGGCGGCGGAGGCCAGCAGCCGCGCCGTGTACGTCTCCTCCTCGTCCCGTGCCCGGCGTGTGTCGTGGACGATCAGCCGCAGCTCCTCCCGGTGCAGCTCCCCGTGGCCCGACCACACCACCACCGCCGGACCGTGCGTCCCGCCGCCCGCCCAGCCGTCCCGCCAGCGCGCCACGGAGGCCCGGAGCTCCTCCCGGCCGGGGTCGGTCACCACGGTGGGGGTGAACCCGTACCCGGCCAGCAGCCCGCACAGCTCCCGCAGCTGCTCCGCAGCGCCCGGCAGCGGCGGGAACGCGGAGCTCTCGTACCGCTCGACCGCCACGCCGAACACGGACCCCGCGACCTGCTCCGGCTCCGGGTCCCGCTCCCGCTCCCGGGTGCTCACGCCTCGCTCACCGCCGTCAGGGCCGTCACGGCCGACTCAGGGTGGCCCACCGCGTGGACGACCAGCCGGTGGGCGCCCGGAGCCGGGGCGGGGAACACCGTGCGGTAGTGGCCGCCGCCGAGGTTGGCGAGCGAGCGGGAGCACGACGGACCGCCGACGGCGGGGCGGAGCTCCGCGGTCAGCAGCAGGTCCTCGTGTCCGTCCGCCCGGACCCGGACCTCGTACGGCTCGCCGGGCCCGGCGAGCGCGGGCGCGGTGACCCCGAGCGCCGGTGCGGTGCGTACGCCCTCCCGGCGGAACGGCGGCTCACGGTCCAGCAGGCCGTACAGGGCATCCCGTACGCCGCGGTTGTTGTGCAGCGAGCCGTGCTGTTCGCACGGCGTGTGGCCCTCCGCCACGGCGTACCCCGCGCGATCGGCGTCCGCCGGCCGCGCGGCCAGCCGCGGCACGGTCCCGTCGCCGCTCTCCGCCTCCGTCACCAGCAGGCCGCCGCTGAACTCGGCGACGGCCGCCGTCGGCTGGCGGACGCCGACCAGGCAGACCAGGCCTTCGGCCGGAGCGGCGGTCCGCAGGTCGGCGTGGAAGCGCGCGGCGTCCGCCAGCAACTCGGGGTCGGGCCCGGGTAGGCCCGTGAGGCCGGCCGGGTGGACGAGGCCGCCGGGGGTGCGCACGCACGCGTAGTCGGGCAGGAGCTGGTGCAGGGAGGGCAGGCTGCGGGCCAGCGCCGTCAGGTCCAGGCGGAGCGGCCCCCAGCCCTTGCGCAGCCCGTTGACCAGGTTCGTGAGGGCGTCGACGGAACCTCGGTGCGGGGTGCCGAGGGTGATCACGCGGCGGGTGGTCGCACGCCCGCCGAGACGTTCGACGTAGTGCCGCGCGACCAGACCGCCCATGGAGTGGCACAGGAGGATCACGCGGGCGTCGGCGTGCTCGGGGGACGCGGCGCGCAGCCGCTCCAGCCCCTCCTCGACGCGCTGCTTCAGCAGCACCGCGTTGTAGCGGCACGACAGGCGCCAGTCGTACGGGAAGTCGAGCAGGGTCCGGCCCGGGACGAGCCCGAAGGCCTTGGCCAGCCAGGCCATCAGATCGGTGTAGCCGTCGACGGGATGCCACACGCCCGGTACTACGTGCAGGTCCGGCATGAGACCGACGGGCCGGACCCCGTCGCCGGGATGCCCGTCGCCGAGGCCACGGGGCAGCGCCAGGTCCTTGAGCGAGCCGCCCAGGGTGCTGATGGCCCGCGACAGCGTGCGGCCCTTGAGGTCCCAGACCGGCCTCCCGTCCGCGTCGGCCAGCCGGCTCCCCATGATTCCGGGTACCACCACGACCAGGTCCATGCCCACGCCCCCCTGCGTCCCGCCCCGCCCCGCCGGAACATCCACGGTAGAGGCGGGAGGACGACGGCGCCCCCGTCCGGAGAAATCCGGGCGGGGGCGCCGTGCGCGACAGCCGGAGCTGTGCGGTGAGCCTTACAGGCCGAGCTCGACCTCGAACTCGCCGGCCTCGAGGATCGCCTTCACGGCCGAGAGGTACCGGGCCGCGTCCGCGCCGTCCACCAGGCGGTGGTCGTAGGACAGGGTCAGGTACGTCATGTCGCGGATGCCGATGTTCGTGCCCTCGGCGGTCTCGATGACCACCGGGCGCTTCACCGTGGCACCGATGCCCAGGATGGCGACCTGGTTCGGGGGCACGATGACCGTGTCGAACAGCGCACCGCGCGAGCCGGTGTTGCTGATGGTGAAGGTCGCGCCCGACAGCTCGTCCGGCGTGATCTTGTTGCCGCGGACCTTGGCGGCCAGGTCGGCGGTCGCCTTGGAGATGCCCGCCAGGTTGAGGTCACCGGCACCCTTGATGACCGGGGTCATCAGGCCCTTCTCGGAGTCGACGGCGATGCCGATGTTCTCCGAGTCGAAGTAGGTGATGGTGCCCTCGTCCTCGTTGATCCGGGCGTTGACGACCGCGTGGGCCTTCAGCGCCTGGGCCGCGGCCTTGACGAAGAACGGCATCGGCGAGAGCTTGACGCCCTCACGGGCCAGGAACGCGCCCTTGGCCTTCTCACGCAGCTTCATGATCTTGGTGATGTCCACCTCGACCACGGAGCTGAGCTGAGCCTGCGAGTGCAGGGCCTTCATCATGTTGTCGCCGATGACCTTGCGCATGCGGGTCATCTTGACCGTCTGACCGCGCAGCTCGGAGACCGCGGCGGCCGGAGCCTTGGCGGCCGGAGCGGCAGCGGCCGGCGCCGGGGCGGCGGCAGCGGCCTTGGCGGCCTCGGCGGCGGCCAGGACGTCCTGCTTGCGGATACGGCCACCGACACCGGTGCCCGAGACCGTGGACAGGTTGACGCCGGACTCCGAGGCGAGCTTGCGCACCAGCGGGGTCACGTACGCGGCCTCGTCACCGGCGGACGCCGGCGCGGCGGCCGGAGCGGCCGGAGCCGGGGTGACCGGAGCCGGGGCGGCGACCGGGGCGGCGGCCTGGACCGGAGCCGGGGCGGCGACCGGGGCGGCGGCCTGGACCGGAGCCGGAGCGGCGACCGGGGCAGCCGGGGCGGCCGGAGCCGGAGCGGCCACGGGGGCCGGGGCGGCGGCCGGAGCCGGGGCAGCGGCCGGAGCCGGGGCGGCCGGGGCGGCACCGGCGACGCCGATGACGGCCAGGACGGTGCCGACCTCGGCGGTCTCGTCCTCGCCGATCCGGATCTCCAGCAGGGTGCCGGAGACCGGCGCGGGGATCTCGGTGTCGACCTTGTCGGTCGAGACCTCCAGCAGCGGCTCGTCGGCCTCGACCGACTCGCCGACGGCCTTCAGCCAACGGGTGACGGTGCCCTCGGTGACGGACTCGCCCAGCGCGGGGAGCACGACATCGGTGCCGGCGGCGGCCGGAGCGGCCTCCGCGGCGGGGGCCTCGGCGACCGGGGCCGGGGCCGCGGGGGCCTCGGCGACCGGGGCCGGAGCGGCGGCGGGGGCCTCGGCGGGGGCCTCGGCGGCAGCGGCCGGCTCGGCGGGCGGAGCCGCCGCGGCGGCCGGAGCGCCGGAGCCGTCGTCGATGACGGCCAGCTCGGCGCCGACCTCGACGGTCTCGTCCTCGGCGACCTTGATGGAGGCCAGGATGCCCGACACGGGGGAGGGGATCTCGGTGTCGACCTTGTCGGTCGAGACCTCGAGCAGCGGCTCGTCGGCCTCGACGCGCTCGCCCTCGGCCTTCAGCCAGCGGGTGACAGTGCCCTCGGTGACGCTCTCACCGAGCGCCGGAAGGGTTACGGAAACCGACATGGTTTCAGTTGCTCCTAACGAATGTGCGGAAGTGGTCGTCGCGCCCGTGACGAATTAGTCGTGGGAGTGAAGCGGCTTGCCGGCGAGGGCCAGGTGGGCCTCGCCCATCGCTTCGTTCTGGGTCGGGTGCGCGTGGATGAGCTGCGCGACCTCGGCCGGCAGAGCTTCCCAGTTGTAGATCAGCTGGGCCTCGCCGACCTGCTCGCCCATCCGGTCACCGACCATGTGGACGCCGACCACGGCACCGTCCTTGACCTGGACGAGCTTGATCTCGCCCGCGGTCTTGAGGATCTTGCTCTTGCCGTTGCCCGCCAGGTTGTACTTCAGGGCCACGACCTTGTCCGCGCCGTAGATCTCCTTGGCCTTGGCCTCGGTGATGCCGACGGAAGCGACCTCGGGGTGGCAGTAGGTGACGCGGGGGACACCGTCGTAGTCGATCGGGACGGCCTTGAGGCCGGCCAGACGCTCCGCGACCAGGATGCCCTCGGCGAAGCCGACGTGCGCGAGCTGGAGGGTGGGGACGAGGTCACCGACGGCCGAGATGGTCGGCACGTTGGTCTGCATGTACTCGTCGACCAGGACGTAGCCGCGGTCCATCGCGACGCCCTGCTCCTCGTAGCCCAGCCCCTGGGAGACGGGGCCACGGCCCACGGCGACCAGCAGCACCTCGGCCTCGAAGGTCTTGCCGTCGACCAGCGTCACACGGACGCCGTTCTCCGTGTACTCGGCCTTGTCGAAGAAGGTGCCCAGGTTGAACTTGATGCCGCGCTTGCGGAACGCGCGCTCCAGCAGCTTCGAGCTGTTCTCGTCCTCGACCGGCACGAGGTGCTTGAGGCCCTCGATGACGGTGATGTCGGAACCGAAGGACTTCCACGCCGAGGCGAACTCGACGCCGATGACGCCGCCGCCCAGGACGATCGCCGACTCCGGAACGCGGTCCAGGACCAGCGCGTGGTCCGAGGAGATGATGCGGTTGCCGTCGATGTTCAGGCCCGGCAGCGACTTCGGCACGGAGCCGGTCGCCAGCAGGATGTGGCGGCCCTGGATGCGCTGGCCGTTCACGTCGACGGAAGTCGGGGAGGAGAGGCGGCCCTCTCCCTCGATGTAGGTCACCTTGCGGGAGGCGACCAGGCCCTGCAGGCCCTTGTACAGGCCCGAGATGACCTCGTCCTTGTACTTGTGGACACCCGCGATGTCGATCCCCTCGAAGGAGGTCTTGACACCGAACTGGGCGGCCTCACGAGCCTGGTCCGCGATCTCGCCCGCGTGCAGCAGAGCCTTCGTGGGGATGCAGCCGTTGTGCAGGCAGGTGCCGCCGAGCTTGTTCTTCTCGATCAGGGCAACGTCCAGACCCAGCTGGGATGCGCGCAGCGCCGCGGCGTAACCGCCACTGCCACCGCCGAGGATCACTAGGTCGAAAACGGTGCTGGCGTCGTTCGCCACGTCACGTCCTCCATGCATGTGCGCCGGGCACCGGTCCTCTGTGACCGGGCGGCGGCTGGTATACGGCCGCTTGTTTCTTCGGCCCTGTGGTGGGGGCCCTGTCCTGCCGAGAACCCATCTTCGCATTTGTCGGGGGAACGCGGGACGCCGGGCCCACGATGTGATCGGGCGATCCGCCCGGACCGGGGGTTACCTGTGCGTAGATACCTACCGGGATACCTGGAGATTCCTTCAGGTTTCGTGGTAAACGGACGCACCCCGGGCCCTGACCCGGCCCGGGGTGCGTCACGTCACATCACACGTGGTGGTCAGCCCAGGTCGCCCGTGGCCGTGCGCTCGGCCAGCCGCACCAGGGTGCGGACGGCGGAGCCGGTGCCGCCCTTGGGGGTGTAACCGTGCGGCGCGCCCTCGTGGAAGGCCGGGCCGGCGATGTCGAGGTGGGCCCAGGTGATGCCCTCGCCGACGAACTCCTGCAGGAAGAGACCGGCCACCAGGCCGCCGCCCATGCGGACGCCCATGTTCGCGATGTCGGCGGTGGGGGAGTCCATGGTCTTGCGCAGCTCGGCGGGGAGCGGCATCGGCCAGGAGGACTCGCCGACCTCCTCGGCGATCTCGTGGATCGACGTACGGAAGGCGTCGTCGTTCGACATGATCCCGAAGGTGCGGTCGCCCAGGGCGAGGACCATGGCGCCGGTCAGGGTGGCCACGTCGACGATCGCGTCCGGGTTGTCCTCGGAAGCCTTGGTCAGCGCGTCACCGAGGACCAGGCGGCCCTCGGCGTCCGTGTTGAGGACCTCGACGGTCTTGCCGCTGTACATGCGCAGCACGTCACCGGGCTTGGTGGCGGAGCCGGACGGCATGTTCTCGGCGAGCGCGAGCCAGCCGGTGACGTTGACCCGCAGGCCCAGCTTCGCGGCCGCGACGACGGAGGCGAAGACGGCGGCGGCGCCGGCCATGTCGCACTTCATCGTCTCGTTGTGGCCGGCCGGCTTCAGGGAGATGCCGCCCGAGTCGTAGGTGATGCCCTTGCCGACGAAGGCCAGGGTCTTCTCCGCCTTGGGGTGCGTGTAGGTGAGCTTCACCAGGCGCGGCAGGTTCTCGGAACCCTTGCCGACGCCCATGATGCCGCCGTAGCCGCCCTTGACCAGGGCCTTCTCGTCCAGGACCTGGACCTTGACGCCGTTCTCCTTCGCGGCCGCGGAGGCGATCGCGGCGAAGGCCTCGGGGGTCAGGTCGTTCGGCGGGGTGTTCACCAGGTCGCGGGCGACGTTGACCTCGGCCGCCACGACCGCGGCGCGCTCGGCGGCGGCCTTGTGCTCCTTGTCGCGCGGCTTGGCGCCCAGCAGGGCCACCTCGGCCAGCGGGGCCTTCGGGGCCGCGCCCTTGGCCTCCTTGCGAGCCTTGTTCTCGCCGCCCTGGTAGGCGGTGAAGGCGTACGCGCCCAGCAGCGCGCCCTCGGCGACGGCGGTGACGGCCGAGGCGTCCTCCAGCGGGAGGGCGAAGGCGGCCTTCTTGCTGCCGTGCAGCGCGCGGGCGGCGGCGCCGGCGGCGCGGCGCAGCACCTCCTCGTCGAACGACTCGTCCTTCTCGGGGACGGAGCCGAGCCCCACCGCCAGCACGACCGGAACCTTGAGGCCCGCCGGGGCCGGCAGCTTGGTGATCTCGCCTTCGGCGCCGGAGGCGCCCAGCGCGTCGAGGACGCCGGCGAGCTTACCGTCGAACGCCTTGTCCACGGCCTCGGCGCCCGCGGCGACGATCGGTCCCTTGGGGCCCTTCGCCACGCCGACCACGAGGGCGTCGGCGCGGAGCGTCGCCGCGCCGGCAGTGCTGAGAGTCAGAGCAGTCACGGTGGTGAAGTCTCGCTTCCGTTTGTGTGTGTGGGCCGAGTGGGTGGACGGCCGTCCGTAGCGATCGTATTCGGGCCCGACAGCCGCCAGAAATGAGCCTACGCGTACGCGCTCGTCCGTACGTCACTCGAAGGTTTGGCAAGTTGTTCGATCAAGAGGCCATCAGGTTCACCCATCTGTGGACTCTGCTCCAGGTTTGCCCCGTAGACCTGACGAGGTCCGAAAGACTCGGTCCACTCTCGCAAGGGGACGCGGGGTTCCTTTGCATGATTTCCACAGAGCCTCCCAGGTCCGGCTGTCCGCCAAGGGCCGAGTCGAGGGATGCCTGCGGGGGGAAAGGCCGAAAATGGTCAACAAGAACCGGATGAACAGGGTTGCCGCGATGATGGCGGCGGCCGCCCTGGTCTCCGTGGCAGTACCCGCCGCGACCGCCCAGGCGGCCGCGACACCGCGCATCGACCTGAAGGTGCTGGTCGTCGACGACGGCGGCAGCTCGGTCGAGGCGATCACCGCGGAGCTCCGCGACACGGGGGTGCCCTACACCCGCGTCCAGCTGGGCGGCAGCGGCCGCCCGGTCATCAACGCGGGCTTCCTCAGCGACACCGTGGACGGCCGTCCGCGCGCCAAGTACCAGGGTGTCGTCCTGCCGAACGAGAACCCGTTCGGCGAGGGCTCGGCCGAGATGGCCGCCCTCACCGCCTACGAGACGACCTACGGCATCCGCCAGGTCGACGCCTACACCTGGGCCCACCCGGGCGTCGGGCTGGAATACACCGACAACGGCGGCTACAGCGGCCAGCTCGACGGCACCCAGGCCGCCGTCACCACCGCAGGCAAGGCCGGCCCGTTCGCCTACCTCGGCGGGCAGGTCGCCTTCGAGGACAACTCGGCCCTGGTCCCCGAGAGCTTCGGCTTCATGGGCAAGCCGCGCCCCGGCTACACCAGCTACGTCGACGCGCCCGTCGGCTCCGGCCGGGCCTCGCTCGTCGGCGAGTACACGCACGACGGCCGCAGCGAACTGGTCGTCACCTTCGGCTACAACCAGTACCAGCAGCAGTTCCGCCTCCTCGCCCGCGGCATCGTCGACTGGCTGACCCAGGGGGTGCACCTCGGCCAGAGCCGCAACTACTTCGCGGTCCACGTCGACGATGTCTTCGCCCCCGACGCCCGCTGGAACAAAGACCTGAACTGCACCCCCGGCGACTACGCCTGCGCGGGCGGCGAGGGCAAGGAGAGCACCATCCGGATGACCGCCGCCGACGCCGTGTACGCGGCGCAGTGGCAGACGTCGAAGAGCTTCAAGCTCGACATGCTCTTCAACGGCGGCGCCGGGGAGGAGTGGAAGGCAGAGAACGGCGGCGTCGACGCGCTGACCGCCCAGCTCGTCGCCGACCGCGCCAAGTACCGGTGGATGAACCACACCTACACCCACCCGTTCCTGGGATGCGTCCAGAACACCGCCGTCACCCCCTGGACCTGTACGAAGAACGCCGCGGGCGCGATCCAGTACATGAGCCGCGCCGAGATCTCCGCCCAGATCCGCGACAACAACAACTGGGCCGCGGGCAAGGGCATCACCACGGACAAGACCGAACTGGTCACCGGTGAGCACTCCGGCCTCAAGACCGCACCGCAGCAGCCCGTCGACAACCCCAACCTGGCCGGCGCCCTCGCCGACAACGGGGTCAAGTGGGCGGGCAGCGACAACTCCCGCGAGCCCGAGCAGCGCGCGGTCGGCGCGGCCCTCACGGTCCCCCGGCACCCGATGAACGTGTACTACAACACGGGCACCAACGCCGAGATGGCCGACGAGTACAACTGGATCTACACCAGCCGCGCCCACGGCGGCAGCGGCGTCTGCGAGGACAACCCGGCGACCTCCACCTGCCTGCCGGCCCCGTTGAACGTCAACACCGGCTACCTCGACACCATCGTCCCGGCCGAGGCCCGCACGGCCCTGCGCCACGTCCTCGCCAACGACCCCCGGCCGCACTACGTCCACCAGTCCAACCTCGCCGAGGACCGGACGCTCTACCCCGTGCTCAACCAGGTCCTCGACACCTACCGCGCCCTCTACGCCCCCAGCGCGCCGATCGTCAACCAGAGCATGAAGGACACCGGCGTCGAGTTCCAGCGCCGCGCCGCCTGGGACAAGGCCCTCGCCGACGGCAAGGTCACCGCCTACCGCATCGGCAAGGACGTCACCATCAAGGCGCCCGCCGGGGTCGTCGCCCCGGTGACCGCCCCCACCGGCACCAAGAAGCAGCTGCTGCTCGGCACCGCCGACTTCGGCACCGCGTACGCCGGTACCCGCTCCGCCTGGGCCGGTCCCGAGCTGCTCCAGAGCGCCGTCACGCTCAAGCTGCCCAGCTGACCTTCCCGCAAGCCACCACGAGTACCACCTAGCGCCGGCGCTCCGCGAACCCACGGGCGCCGGCCCCTTTTCCGTCCTGGGGGGACACACCGCATGAGTCATGGGCGTCACGTCACCATGCTCACCGAAGGCACCTACCCGCACGTCCACGGGGGCGTCAGCACCTGGTGCGACCAACTGGTACGAGGTATGCCCGAGGTCGACTTCAACGTCATAGCCCTGACCGGCTCCGGACGCGAGCCGGTCACCTGGGACCTGCCCCGCAACGTCTACCGGCACACCGCCTTCCCGCTCTGGGGGCCGCTCCCGTCCCGCATCCGCCGGGCCGGCCTGCGCGGCAAGGCCCACCGCCACTTCACCGAGGTCTACGAGAGCTTCCTGCTCTCCCTGCTCGACCCCGAGCCCGATCCCGCCCGGCACAGCTTCTCCGAGGCCCTGCGCGAACTGGCCGTCCTGGCCAGGGCGGGAAAACTCGCACCGGCCCTGCGCTCCGAATCGGTCCTGCGCCTGCTGATGACCGTATGGACCCGGCCCGGACTCGTCACCGCCGAGGCCGCGCCCACCATCCACGACGCGCTCACCGCCACCGACCTGCTGGAACACGCGCTGCGCCCGCTCGGTGTCCGGATCCCGCCCGACAGCGTCGCGCACGCCGTCAGCAGCGGCCTCGCCACCCTCCCGGCCCTCGCCGCCAAATACCTCGACGGGGTCCCCTTCCTCCTCACCGAGCACGGCATCTACCTGCGCGAGCGCTACCTCGGCTACCGCAGCGCCGCCCAGCGCTGGCCCGTCAAGGCACTCATGCTCGGCTTCTACCGCGAGCTCAACACCGAGGGCTACCGGCAGGCGGACCTCATCACCCCGTGCAACCAGTACAACCGCCGCTGGGAGGAGCGCGGAGGCGCCGAGTCCGACCGCATCCGCACCGTCTACAACGGCGTCGACCCGCACGCCTTCCCCGAGGCCGGCCCCGAACCGGACGTGCCCACCCTCAGCTGGTGCGGCCGCATCGACCCGATCAAGGACCTCGAAACCCTCATCCGGGCCTACGCCTTCATGCGCGAGGAGCTTCCCGCCCTGCGGCTGCGCCTCTTCGGCCCCGTGCCGGCCGGCTGCGAGGAGTACAAGCTCCGCCTGGAGAAGCTCGCCGCCGAACTCGGCGTGACCGACGGCATCACCTACGAGGGCCGCATCGAGCAGGTGGCCCAGGCCTACGCGGCCGGCAGCGTCGTGATGCTCTCCTCCATCAGCGAGGGCTTCCCCTTCAGCATCATCGAGGCCATGTCCTGCGGCCGCACCACCGTCTCCACCGACGTCGGCGGCGTCCGCGAGGCCGTCGGTGACACCGGCCTCGTCGTACCGCCGCGCGAGCCCGAGACCATGGCCCGCGCCACCCTCGCCCTGCTCCGCGACGACGGGCGCCGGGCCGAACTCGGCCGGATGTCGCGCAAGCGGGTCGTGGAGAAGTTCACCCTCCACCAGTCCGTCGACGGCTTCCGGCACATCTACCGCGAACTCGCCGGCCAGCCCGTCCTGCCCGTCCACGCGGGCGACGTGTGGACCCAGCGGCTCGCCGATCCCTGGTACCGCGAACTCGCTGCCGACGGGAGCCTGTGGTGAGCGGATCCCTCTGGCTCAAGCCGCCCGGTTCCGGCCCCGGTTCCGGCACCGACACGCTCCCGGCCGTCCCCCGGCCGCGCCGCGACGGCGGAGGCGACATCACGGCCGCCGACGCCGCGGCCGACCCGATGGACGAACTCGCCGAACGCCTCGACGTGTTCATCGCCTCCGCCGTCCACCCCGACGAGATCGCCGCCATCCTCGAATCCGACGGCATGACGGACGAGTACATCCGGCTCACCTACGGCCGGCACGACTCCTTCGCACTCGCCGAGGAGCTCTACGCCCGGGTGCCCCGCTCCTTCCCGGAGCCGGGCGCCGCCCCCGACCCCTGGAAGGTCTCCCTCACCGCCTGCCTGCTGCGCGGGGTGATCTTCGCCCTGCCCGGCCTGGCGTACCTGCTCGGCGCACCCCTGCTCGAAGGCCCGCAGGACCGCCTCGGCCTGCCCGCCGGGACGCTCACCCTGCTCGCGGGCGCGCTCATCGGCTGGGTCTGGGACCAGACCCTGTCCCACCGGGCCTACACCTGGCTCGGCCTCGGCGACCGGCGCGCCGCCGGGCGGACCCTGCTCGTCGGCGCCCCCGTCGGCGCCCTGCTGGGCACCGCCGCCGCACTGGCGGTGCCCGGCGGGCCGCCGTTCTCCTACGCCTTCGCAGCCGGACAGGCCCTCTACGTCGGGGCCGCCACCGTCCTGCTGGTCCTCGGCCGGGAACGCGTCCTGCTCGCCGCACTCGGCCCGATGGCCGCCGGGGCGCTGCTCGCGCTCTTCGTCGACCTGCCCGTCCCGGTCCGGGTGACCCTGCTCGTGGTGTCCCTGCTGGCCGCCTGCACCCTGGCCCTGAGGGAACTCCCGCTGGCCGACGGGCTGCGGGCCGCCGCGCGCCGGATCCGCGCCTCGGCCGCCCGACGCCCCGGCCAGGGCCCCGTCCGCTGGCAGATGCTGCGCGGCGCCGAGGAGGACTTCGCACCCCGCGGACCCCGGATCGGGGACTCGGTCCCCTACGGCGTCTTCGGCCTCGGCACCGGCCTGCTCGTGCTGTACGCCGCCCTCGGCGAAGTCCTCGCAGGAGGCCCCGCCGAGGCCGTCGCCGCACCCTCGGCGGTGGCCCTCACGCTCAGCATGGGCCCGGCCGAATGGCTGCTCCACCGGTTCCGCAGCGGGAGCCTCTCCGGGCTCCAGGGGGCCCGCTCGCCCCGGGCCTTCCGGCGGCGGATGCTCGCCACCCTGACCCGCTGCCTCGCCGTCTACCTGACCGTCCTGCTCGCCCTGGGACTGGCCGGCACCCTCCTCTGGCCCGGCGCCCCCGTCCTCACCGGGGTCCGGATCGCGACCCTGCTGCTGCTCGGGGCCGTGATGTGGACCGGGCTGCTCCTGCAGTCCTTCGGGGCGGTCCGGCCCGCGGCCGTCGTCTGCTCCTCGGCCGCCGTCGCCCAGAGCCTGGCCCTGCTGACCGGGCTGGGCCAGCCCCGGGCGGTCCAGCTGCTGGTGGCGGGCGCCGCCGCCACCGTACTGGCCGCCCTGGTCTGCCTGCTGCTCGGCCGCGCGACCGCCCACCGATGACGCACCGTCCGTCCGAGAAGAAGGACCCCATGCTGCTGGTGCCCCTCTACGAGCATCCCGACGACCGGCCGGAAGCCTGGGAGCGGCTCATCAGCTCCGCAGGCCGGCTGCATTCGGTGGTCCTCAACCCCGACAGCGGACCGGGCGCCGCCCGCGACGAACGGTTCGCCGTCGTCGCCGAGCGGCTGCGCGAGGCCGGCGTACCCGTCCTCGGGTACGCCGACACCGACTACGGGCGGCGCCCGCACGCGGAGGTGGTGCAGGACCTCCTGCGCCACCGCGACTGGTACGCCACCGACGGGGCCTTCCTCGACCAGGCCTCCGCCGATCCGGAACTGCTCCCGCACTACGGGCGGCTCGCGGTCGCGGCCCGGGCCGCGGGCGCCCGTACCCTCGTCCTCAACCACGGGGTCCACCCGCACCCCGGCTACGCCGAACTCGCCGACCTGCTCGTCACCTTCGAGGGCCCCTGGGACGCCTACCGGGACGCGGCCGCCGTACCGCCCTGGACCGCCGACCACCCGGCCCAGCGGTTCTGCCACCTGGTGTACGCGGTCCCGCCGGGCGCGCTCGCCGCCCGGCTCGCCGAGGAACTCGCCGCCGAACGCGGGGCCGGGGTGCACTGCGCGGTCCCCGGCAGCGGCGCGCACCCCTGGGGGACCCTCCCGTACGCGCTGGAGGCGGCGGGATGAGGAAGCTCGCACTCCTGCTGGCCGTGCCCCTGCTGCTGCTCGCCGCCTGTACGAGCCCGCCGCCCGAACCGGACCGGGAGGAGCTGTCGCCCGACCCGGCGCCGGGGGAGCGCTGGCAGCCGAAGCCGGGCGTCGGGTGGCAGTGGCAGCTCACCGGGAAGCTCGACACCTCGGTGAAGGCGGCCGTGTACGACGTCGACGGGTTTAACACCACGAACGAGCAGCTCGCCACCCTGAAGAAGGCCGGCCGCAAGACCATCTGCTACGTCTCCACCGGCGCCTGGGAGGACTTCCGGCCGGACGCGGCCGCCTTCCCGAAGGCACTGCTGGGCGAGGGCAACGGCTGGGACGGCGAACGCTGGCTGGACATCCGGGCCCTGGCGCAACTGGAACCGCTGATGGCCAAGCGGTTCGACATGTGCAAGGCGAAGGGCTTCGACGCGGTGGAGCCCGACAACATGGACGGCTACGCCAACCGGTCCGGTTTCCCGCTGACCGCGGACGACCAGCTGAAGTACAACCGCCTGATCGCCCGGCTGGCGCACGACCGGGGCATGTCGGTGGGGCTGAAGAACGACCTGGACCAGATCCCGGAGCTGGTCGGGGACTTCGACTTCGCGGTGAACGAGCAGTGCGTGGAGTACGAGGAGTGCGACCGGTACGCGCCGTTCACCGACGCGGGCAAGGCGGTGTTCCACGTGGAGTACGAGGGTCGCCCGAGCCGCTGGTGCCCGCGGGCCCGTGCGGCGAAGCTGAGCTCGATGCAGAAACGGTACGACCTGGACGCGTGGCGCCAAGTCTGTCCCTAGCCGCGGCCTGGCCAATCCGGACCCGCGCCTCAAACGCCGGCGAGGCTGAAAAGGGTCGGGCCGAGGAGGAGACGGCTATCCCACGGGGAGGATGGCGTGGACGCGGTAGCCGCCTCCGTAGCGGGGGCCGGCGAAGCAGGAGCCGCCCAGTGCTCCGGTGCGCTCGCGCATGCCGAGGAGGCCGTGCCCGCCGCCCGGGTCGGCCGGTTCCGGGCCCGGGCCGGCCGAGCCGCCGCCGTCGTCGAGGACGGTCACCTCCACCGACGGCCCCACCCGCACCACGCTGACCTCAGCCTTCGCGCCCGATCCCGCGTGCTTGCGCACGTTCGTCAGCGCCTCCTGGATCACCCGGTACGCCGCCAGGTCCACGGCCGCCGGCAGCGCCCCCGCCTCCGCCGTCCCGTCCAGCTGGACGATGACCTCCACCGGCAGCCCGGCGTGCCGGAAGGTGTCCACCAGCTCGTCCAGGACGCCGAGCCCCGGCGCGGGCTCCGTCGGCGCCTCCGGGTCGCCCGACTGCCGCAGCAGGCCGACCGTGGCCCGCAGCTCGTTCAGCGCCGACCGGCTGGCGTCCCGTACGTGCGCCAGCGCCTCCTTGGCCTGGTCCGGGCGCTTGTCCATGACGTGCGCGGCCACTCCCGCCTGCACGTTGACCAGGGCGATGTGGTGGGCCACCACATCGTGCAGGTCCCGGGCGATCCGCAGCCGCTCCTCGGCGACCCGCCGCCTGGCCTCCTCGTCCCGGGTCCGCTCGGCGCGCTCGGCCCGTTCCCTGATGGCGTCGACGAAGGCCCGCCGGCTGCGTACGGCGTCCCCGGCGGCCGCGGCCATGCCCGTCCAGGCGAAGATCCCGATGTTCTCCTGCGCGTACCAGGGCAGCGGCCCGGCCAGCATGGCGACGCCCGTCAGACCCGCCATGGTGAGCAGCCCGATCCGCCAGGTCGTCGGCCGGTCGGTCCGTGCGGCCACCGTGTACAGGGCGATCACCGCGCACATGGCGACGGGCGCCCGCGGTTCCCCGGTGGTCAGCTCCAGCAGGGACAGCCCGCAGGTCACGGCGAGCACGGCGAGCGCCCGCCGGCGCCGGAACACCAGCGCGGCCGCGCCGAGCAGCATCAGCAGCAGCGAGAACGGCTCGGGGGCGCGCGTCCCGAAGGTGGGCCCGTGCGGCCCGTGCGGACTGGCGAAGGAGCCGACGACCATGGCGACGAACGCCCCGAACGCCAGCACGGCGTCGGTGGCGAGCGGATGGGCCCGCATCCACTGCCGGGTGGGGGCGAACGGCCCGAGATCTGTCGTCACCCGGATACGGTACGGCCTCGCCCGCCGATGCCCGCTACGGCGGCGTGCGGTGCCCCAGCGGGACGCGGGACCGCACCGGACCCCAGCGCGCCCGCACCACGCACACCGCCATGACGGCGGCGATGGCCGCCAGGTGCTCCTTGCCGGCGAGGTTGTCCTTGACCAGCACTTCGCCGATCATCACGAGGATCACCAGGGCGCCGGTCAGGTACGCCCGGTAGCGCCAGCACACGTAGATGGCCAGGCCCACGACCGCCGCCGAGGGCCCGGTGTCGTTGACGATCCGGTCGGACACCGGCAGGCCGAGGGCGTGCTCCGGCCCGAGCGCGAGCCCGATCCGTGCGTAGGTGGTCCCGGCGAGGGTGGCGACGTAGCCGATCAGCAGGGTGCGCCACCAGCCGATGCAGATCTCGGCGATGCCGAAGACCAGCAGGATCTGCGCGAGCGCCCCCCACACCGGCAGGTCCAGGGCGGGGACGAACAGGGACAGCGGGGTGCGCAGGAGGGCCAGCCCGAGCGGGTCGGCGGCTTTGACCGATCCGAGGTTCTGGACCGGCTGGAACCCCCAGGAGGTGTTCTGCACGATCTGGAAGACCGAGGTCAGACAGACCGCGCCGAGGGTCATCGGGATCGCCCGCCATCTGTCGCGGACGAGCGCGTCCCGGACGGTCCAGAACATGGGTCCCCACTCACGGCGGGCGAACTGCCGCAGTGGGGACTTGTTCCACGCTGTCAACGGCGGGTCTCCAGGTGTCTGCGGTGCAGCCACTTCGGAAGGCCGGGGGCCTCCAGGAAGCCCTCGGCCCGGCCGGCCGCGACACCGATCCGCAGCAGGTCCGAACTCTTCTCGAAGAGCATGAACCGCGGTTCCCAGATCGGCCGGTATTTGGCGTTGGCCCGGTAGAGGGACTCGATCTGCCACCAGCGGGAGAAGAAGCTGAGCAGCGAGCGCCACATCCGCAGCACCGGGCCGGCGCCGAGCCGGGACCCGCGCTCGAAGACGGACCGGAACATCGCGAAGTTGAGGGAGACCTGGGTGATCCCGATCTCCTTGGAGCGTTCGAGGAGTTCGATGACCATGAACTCCATCAGGCCGTTCTCGGAGTCCCGGTCACGGCGCATCAGGTCCAGCGACAGACCCCTGGGTCCCCACGGCACGAAGGACAGCACGGCCCGCAGCTCGCCGCTGCCGTCGGTGCATTCCAGCATCACGCACTGGCCGTCGGCGGGATCACCCAGCCGGCCCAGCGCCATGGAGAAGCCGCGCTCGGTGGCGCCGTCGCGCCAGTCGTCGGCGCGGCGCACCAGCTCGGCCATCTCCTCGGCCGGGATGTCGTCGTGGCGGCGGATGCGGACGGTGTACCCGGCCCGCTTGACCCGGTTGAAGGCCTGCCGGACGGTCCGCATGGCGCGGCCCTCCAGCGTGAACTCGGCGGTCTCGACGATCGCCTCGTCACCGAGTTCGAGGGCGTCCAGGCCGTGCCGGGCGTAGATCTGCCCGGCCTCCTCGCTCGCCCCCATCACGGCCGGCACCCAGCCGTGCTCGCGGGCCTCGGCCAGCCACGGGTCGATGGCGCCGGGCCAGGCCTCGGGGTCGCCGATCGGGTCGCCGGAGGCCAGGGAGACCCCGCCGACGACGCGGTAGGTCACGGCGGCCTTGCCGGTGGGGGACCAGATGACGGACTTCTCGCGGCGCAGCGCGAAGTAGCCGAGCGAGTCGCGGTCGCCCTGCCGGGCCAGCAGGGCCCGCAGCCGCTCCTCGTCCTCCTCGCTGATCGGGTCGACGGCGCGGCGCGAGCGGAAGGCGGCGAACAGCACGGCGAGCAGCAGCAGCATCGACATGACGTTGACGGCGACGTCCACCCAGCCGGGCGTGATGATCGCCTCGGAGACCCGCTCGCCGGGGGCCAGGGTGATCAGCCGCATCACACCGTACTTCCAGCGCGCGGGGAAGGAGGCCTCGGCACTGAGCGGGGAGGTGTTGGTGGCGCCGACGAGCAGGGCCGCGACCAGCGAGGCGGCCAGCAGGCCGACGGCGGCGACGGCGCTGGCGAGCGCCGGGTTGGAGCGGTCGCCCTTGGCGTAGAACTCGCGGCGGCCCAGCAGCAGGGCGCCGACGAACAGCGCGGTCACGCCGAGCGAGACCCAGTTCTGCGCGTGCTGCCGGATTCCCTCGTTCAGGTAGAGACCCCGGGAGAGCAGTACCACCAGGGACACGCTGAGCGCGAGGTTGAGGATCCAGGAGGCGCGTTTGCGGCGGCCGAGGGTGACGGCGAGCATCAGCGTGAAGAGGCCGGAGGCGAAGCCCGCGGTGAGCATGTACGGGGTGTAGAAGTGGTCGGCGTTGTGGCGCCGCAGGTCCTGCCCGAGCGAAACCCACACCGCACTGAGGAAGTTGACGAAGGTGACGGCGCGCAGGTACCAGACCGCGAAGGCGGCTCCGTGCCGTGAGCGGGCGCTCCCCCTGCCGGTCTCCCGGCCGCCCCCCGCCGCCTTGCCGGCGGGATCGCCGCCGGTGTCTTTCCTGCCGGATGACGGACCGGTCGCCGGTGCGGCGGTGCGGTCGGTCTCTGCGCTGGCCAAACGGACCTCTCCCATAAAAAGCGATCATATGGGGCGCAGCTGTCCGTCCTTGCGCGGTCGGGGGCCTCGGCCTGGTCGGGACCGGGGGCCCCGGCGGCTCATTCCGTCGGCTCCTCCACCGCCCGCTCCGGGAGTTCCGCCGCGAGTGCGGCGGCCGCCTGGACGAGGGGGAGAGCCAGCAACGCCCCGGTACCTTCACCTACTGTGACGCCGTGGTCGAGCACCGGGTTGAGCGCCATTCGGTCAAGTGCCTTCGCCTGACCCGGCTCGCCGCTGGCCTGTCCGGCCAGCCACCAGTCAGGAGCCCGGAACGCGGCCCGCTGGGCCACCAGTCCGCACGCGGCCGAAACGACACCGTCAAGGATGACCGGCGTACGGCGTACCGCGCACTGGAGGAGGAAACCGGTGATGGCGGCCACGTCCGCGCCGCCGACCGCGGCCAGCAGCGCCACCTGGTCGCCCAGGACCGGGCGCGCCCGGCGCAGCGCGTCGCGGATCGCCGCGCACTTGCGCATCCAGGCCAGGTCGTCGATGGGCAGGCCGCCCCGCCCCGTGACCACCGAGGCGTCGGTCCCGCACAGCGCGGCGACGAGGGTCGCGGCGACGGTGGTCCCGCCCACGCTCAGGTCACCGAGGACGACCAGATCCGTTCCGGAGTCGGCCTCC
The DNA here is from genome assembly GCF_016755875.1 of Streptomyces spororaveus. Classification (NCBI taxonomy): domain Bacteria; kingdom Bacillati; phylum Actinomycetota; class Actinomycetes; order Kitasatosporales; family Streptomycetaceae; genus Streptomyces; species Streptomyces spororaveus. Next base: position 6,067,291 of record NZ_BNED01000005.1, read on the forward strand.
TCGTCGGCGATCCGCATCCCGAGCCGCACCGCGGCCTCGGCCTCCTCGGCCGTCAGCGCGTCCTCCACGTCGATCCGGCCGCTGCCGCGCCGGATCCGGTGCGCGACCACGTCCGCGGGCAGCAGCCCCGGATCGCAGTCGAGCCCGGCGTCGACGATCCGTATGGTCGCGCCGAGCCGTCCGGCCAGGATGGCCACGGGGCTGACACCGTCGAGGGCGGCCCGCACCAGTTCGTGGCCGGTGGACGCGGCCCGGGCGGAGACGCCCTCGGCGGCGATCCCGTGGTCGGCGGCGAACAGCACCACGCGGGGCCGCTCGATCGGCTTGACCGGAACCCGACCCTGCGCGGCGGCGAGCCACTCGGCGAGTTCGTCGAGCCTGCCCAGCGCGCCGGGCGGGACGGCGAGGCGCTCACGGCGTTCCTCGGCGTCACGCCGGACGCCCCCGTCGGGGCGCTCGATCAGATCGGAGAAGTCGTCGAGATTCAGCGTGCTCATCTGCCAGAGAGTACAGCCGGTGAGGCCTTCCCTCAGGCCTTGGGCGCCCTGTTCCGGCCCGGTCGTGGAGCGGGGCAACCCCCGTCGCCGCAGCGGCCGTCGGCTCCTCGCCGACGAGCCTTGCAGGCGCCGTCCCCCGCTATTCCTTGAGTACGGTCACCAGGCCCGCGACGACGAGGAGCACGTGCTCGCACTCGCCCGCGACCGCCGCGTTCAGCCGGCCCAGCTCGTCGCGGAAGCGGCGGCCCGAGGAGGTCGCCGGGACGACGCCCGAGCCGACCTCGTTGCTGACCAGCACCACCGGTCGGCGGGTCGCGCGCACCGCCGCCACCAGCTCGGCGGTCCGCTCGGCGAGCCGGCGCCGGCCGCTCTCCGTCCACACCTCGTCGTCCCACGCCCCGGCCCGGTCCATCGCGTCCGTCAACCACAGCGCCAGGCAGTCGATCAGCAGCGGCGGCCCGTCGGCGGCCAGCAGCGGGACCAGCTCGCACGTCTCCACCGTCCGCCAGCTCCCCGGCCGGCGCTCCCGGTGCAGGCCCACCCGCTGCGCCCATTCCGCGTCGCCGTCCCGGGTGCCTCCGGTGGCCACGTAGACCACCTCCGGGAAGGACTCCAGCCGACGCTCCGCCTCCACGGACTTGCCAGAACGGGCCCCGCCCAGCACCAGGGTCCGGCGCGGCAGGTCCGGTACCGAGGGGTACTCCCCGACGATCACGGTCGTCCCGTCCGGCACCGCCCGGGCCCCGGCCGCCGCGCACCGGCGCTCCAGCTCCCGGCCCGGCGTGGTGTCGTGGTCCAGGTGGACGGCGATCACGTCCGTGGCCGGGCCGACGGCGCCGCTCGCCCGCAGCCGCGCCAGCGCCTCGGGCCGGCCCAGCACATCCATGAGGACCATGTCGTACGGGCGCTGCGCGGGCCCGTTGTTCGTCCCGGCGGGGGCCCCGCCCGGCGGCAGGTACAGCAGCCGGCCGCCGTCCGGGCCGGTCACCTCGTACCCGGTGCCCGGCGCGTCCATCGGCACCGCGCGCACCCGGTGCCCGGAGATCACCGCGAGCTCCCGCCCGTCCGGCACCCGCCCGGCGGCCGGCAGCCCGGGCGGCAGCTCGACCGCGGGCCCGTCGTGCGGGTGGGTCAGCAGCACCTGCCGCACACCGGCCAGCGAATGCCCGGCCCGGGCGCCCGCCAGCACCGCCCCGGGGGTCAGGTCCAGCAGCAGCGCCCCGTCGACCAGGACGGCCGTGGCGGCGCGGGAGCGCGTGCCGAAGGAGACCGCGCAGGCCGCGCAGGGGCAGCCGGGGCGGGGCAGGCCGTCGGGTGTTCCGGTGCCGAGCAGAGTGAGTTCCACAGGATGATCCTCCCGCGTCGCCGAGACTGCTGCGCGCCCGGTTACTCTGCGGGCACACTCAGGGCAGGAAGCGTGCGAGCAACGGAGGCGGACATGGCGTGGACGTGGCGGTTCGAGACGGCCGACGGCACCGAGACGAGCCCGTCGGTGGTACCCGAGGAGTTCACCACGCAGGGGGACGCGGAGTCCTGGGTCGGTGAGTACTGGAAGGACCTGCTGGAGGGCGGCGTCGAGCAGGTGAAGCTGTCCGACGACAGCGGGACCGAGCTCTACACGATGAGCCTGCGCGCCGCCCTGGAGGCGTAGCCGCAGCAGGGAAAGGGGGGCGGGCCGGGGGTGATCCCCGGCCCGCCCCCTTCCTCATGCCTGTCGTGCGGGCCTCAGCCCCGTACGCCGCACAGGTGCAGCAGTGCCGCCACACCCCGGTAGGGGTCGATCCGGCCGGCCCGGTCCTCGGCGGCCAGCAGCCGCTCCAGCTCCTCGTCGGGCGGCAGGACCTCGCCCGCCTCGGTGCCGTCCGTGAAGACGCGTACGCCGTACCAGGACTGCAGGGGCGCACCGATCCCCGACAGGGTCGCCGTCAGTCCGGCCAGCCGGTCCGCGCGGACGTCCAGGCCCAGCCGGTTCGTGTAGTCGGTGGAGTCGAACGCGGCCAGCGCGCCCTTCCAGTCACCGTCCAGGCCCGGCCGCATGGCGAGCGCGTCGCCGTTGCGCACCAGCAGGGACAGCAGTCCGCCCGGGGCCAGCATCCGGGCCAGCCCGGCCAGCATGGCGTCCGGTTCGGGCACGTACATCAGCACGCCGTGGCACAGCACGACGTCGAAGCTGCCCGGCAGGAAGTGGGCCCCGGTCTCGCGGCCGTCGCCCTCCAGCAGGGTCACCCGGTCGCGGATCCCGGCGGGCTCCGCCGCCAGCGCCTCACGGGCGACGGCGAGCATGCCGGGGTCCTGCTCCAGGCCCGTCACCTTGTGCCCGGCGCGGGCCAGCCGCAGGGCCTGCGTGCCCTGGCCCATGCCGACGTCGAGGACGCGCAGCCGCTGCCCGACCGGGAAGCGCTGCGCGATCTGCTCGTCGACCTGCCGGCCCACGAGCTCCTGCCGGACCGCGTTGCGCAGTCCGCCCAGGCCTTCCAGCCAGAGCCTTGCCCCCTCGGCGAAGCCTTCCCCCGACGCGCCGGGCGTCCCTCCGGTCAGGGCCGTTCCCCGCGCTTGACCTGCGGCTTCGGGAGACGGAGCCGGCGCATCTGGAGGGTGCGCATCAGGCCGTAGGCGATGGCGCCGCGGCGGGGCTCGTCCGGGAAGCGCGTGACCAGGGCCTTGCGGAGGCGGAACCACAGACCGATGGAGTCCAGCAGGATCAGGACGATCACGACGAGCCACAGCGTCAGCGCGATGGTCTGGATCGACGGCTGGCGCACCATGCTCAGCACCAGGATGATCACCGCCAGGGGCAGGAACATCTCGGCGACCGAGTAGCGGGAGTCCACGAAGTCGCGGACGAACCGGCGGACGGGGCCCTTGTCCCGGGTGGGCAGATAGCGCTCGTCGCCGTTGGCCAGCGCTTCGCGCTGCTTGGCCATCTCGGTACGGCGGCGCTCACGGGCTCGCTTGGCATCCTCCTTGCGGTTGCCGGTCGAGGCCACCACGGCCTTGCGCTGCGACTGGGCCACAGCACGCTTCGGCGTAGGGCGGCCCTTCGGGGCCTGCGGGTCACGGGGCTGCGAGAGGTCGGCGCTCACCTTGTCGGTGGCGGCGGCCTTCTCTTCCTTGGAGGAGCGGCTACCAAACACAAAACCCAAGCCTACGTGGTTGCGGGCACGGGCCCCACCCCGCTGGGGAACGATCCGGCAACGGCGGGCGTCCTTCCCTTAGCACGGTTCGTGCGGTGGGTCCGTTCTCCTGGGATCACCTACTCCTTACGCCTGATGGGGCGCGGGCGTAGTCGTCCTGGAGGAGGAGCGCATCCGTACTCGAACAGTGCGGTAATGGAGACAGGGCCCGTACTGTGGGTCCTGTCGGTGACCTGGAGCACAGTCCGTCTAGAAGGGGGCGCGCGAAGCCCATGAGCGGTGTCATGAAGCGTATGGGGATGATCTTCCGCGCGAAGGCGAACAAGGCCCTTGACCGGGCCGAGGACCCGCGCGAAACCCTCGACTACTCGTACCAGAAGCAGCTGGAGCTGCTGCAGAAGGTGCGCCGCGGGGTCGCCGACGTGGCGACCTCCCGCAAGCGCTTGGAGCTGCAGCTGAACCAGCTCCAGGGGCAGTCCGCCAAGCTGGAGGACCAGGGCCGCAAGGCGCTCGCCCTGGGCCGCGAGGACCTGGCCCGCGAGGCCCTGTCCCGGCGCGCCTCGCTCCAGCAGCAGGTCAGCGACCTGGAGGTGCAGCACCAGACCCTGCAGGGCGAGGAGGAGAAGCTGACGCTCGCCGCCCAGCGGCTCCAGGCCAAGGTGGACGCCTTCCGCACGAAGAAGGAGACCATCAAGGCCACCTACACGGCGGCCCAGGCGCAGACCCGCATCGCGGAGTCCTTCTCCGGCATCTCCGAGGAGATGAGCGACGTCGGCCTGGCCATCCAGCGGGCCGAGGACAAGACCGCCCAGCTGCAGGCCCGCGCCGGCGCGATCGACGAGCTGCTGGCCTCCGGCGCGCTCGACGACCAGAGCGGACTGGGCTCCAAGGACGACATCCAGGCCGAGCTGGACCGCCTCTCGGGCGGTACGGACGTGGAGCTGGAGCTCCAGCGCATGAAGGCCGAGCTGGCGGGCGGCCCGTCCGCCCAGCAGCAGGCCATCGAGGGCGGCGCCCAGGGCAACGGGCAGCAGCCGCAGGCTCCGCACCGGTTCGACAAGCAGTAGGACGGGGCCCGTCATGATTGTCCGCATCATGGGGGAAGGCCAGGTGGAAGTGGCCGACAGCCACTTCCCCGAGCTCAACAAGCTGGACGACGAGCTGCTCGCGGAGATGGAGGGCGGTGACGAGGAGGGCTTCCGGCGGACGCTGGGCGCGCTGCTCGACGCCGTACGGCGGCTCGGCACGCCGCTGCCGGACGACGCGCTGGAACCGTCCGAGCTGATCCTCCCCGCGGCGGACGCCGGATTGGACGAGGTCAGGGAGATGCTCAGCGACGACGGCCTGATCCCGGGCTGAGCTCCGGACGGGGCACACCGACAGCACGGCGGCGGGCCCGCCCCCTTCGACGGGGGGCGGGCCCGCCGCCGTCTTCAGTGCGGGGGCGGCTTCTCCAGGGAGACGGTGCGGTCCGGGTCCGGGGTCCCGCCGATGAAGTTCTCGAACGCGCGGCGCGGCCGCGCCCAGCGCCGGTCGTGGTGGAAGGCCCGCAGCCCGGCCTTGGCCCGGGCGCGCGGCCGGTTCGCGTAGAACTTCCTCGCGTACGGGGATCCGGGCCGGGCCAGCCGGATCGCGCCGACCAGCGCCACGAACGGGACGACCAGGCCGAAGAGCGCGGTGCGCGCCTTGCCCTTCCACAGGGCGAGCAGCGCGAGGAAGAAGTTGGTGGCCCCGTTCATGACGACCAGGCCGCGGCTCTGGCGCTCCTCGGTGGACAGGTCGTTCACCCCGAAGGGCACGAAACCGCCGATGACCAGGGCCACGATGGCGGCCGTGACGACCACGAGCTCGACGCTCTTGCGGCCCTGCTCGCTCCAGTAGACGTCGTCGAGGTGCAGGATCAGGGCGAACTCGTCCAGGACCAGGCCCGCGCCCAGGCCGAAGGTCACGGCCGAGGCGTACGCGCCGAAGCCGTACCGGCCGCTGCCGACCGCGCCGAAGCCGCCGATGATCACGAGGATCACGCCCGGCACCACGTGGTGGATGTGCAGACCGCCCGGGGTGACGTTCGTGAAGGGGCCCCGGCCGGCCCGGATCATCCGGGTGATCACACGGGTGACCAGGAACGACAGGACGAAGGAGAGCAGGGCGAGCAGGAGCGGCAGCTTCCCCGGTTCGACGATGTTCCGATACCACCAGTGACCCATCCCACTGACTCCCTATTTGGCATGTAATGGGTAATTTACCGCCCGCGCAGAGCGGGTACCGTTCCCGCCGATGACAGATTCGTTCGACGGCCCGCCCCAGACGCCGCCCCCGGAACGCGCCTCGTTCCCCGACGGCGTCCGTTTCGCGTTCGGCACCCTCACCGTGCTGCCCGCGCGCATCACCCGCTGGGACCGCCCCGCCGCCCGCACCGGAATGGCCTGCGCCCCGCTCGCCGGGCTAGTCGTGGGCCTGCTCGCGGCCCTGCCCGGAGTGCTCCTCCTGCTGCTCGGCGGGGGCCCGCTGCTCGCCGCGGCCCTCACCGTCGCCGTACCGGCCGCACTGACCCGGGGACTGCATCTGGACGGCCTCGCCGACACGGCCGACGGCCTCGGCAGCGCCAAACCCGCCGACCAGGCCCTGCGGATCATGAAGCAGTCCGACATCGGCCCCTTCGGCGTCGTGGCCCTGGTGCTCGTGCTGCTCACGCAGGTGGCCGCCCTGTCCGAGATCTACGCCGACGGCCGCGCCGAGGGCGCCCTCGCCGCCGTGGTCGCCGCCGTGGCCGCCCGCCTCGCCATGACCCTGGCCTGCCGCGAAGGCGTCCCGGCCGCCCGCCCCGAGGGGCTCGGCGCCGCCGTGGCCGGGGTGGTCCCGCGCCGCGCCGCCGCCGCGATCACCGTGCTCACCGTCGTGCTCGCCGCGGCCGCGGCCCTCCCCATGGGCCTGCCCGCCGCCGGCCGGAGCGCGGCGGCGGTCCTGGCCGCCCTGCTCGCCGCGGAGCTGCTGCTGCGCCGCTGCGTACGGCGCTTCGACGGGGTCACCGGCGACGTCTTCGGCGCCCTGGCCGAGGTCGCGGCGACCACCGCGCTGATCGTCCTCGCCCTGGGCTGAGCGCGCGGACGGGGGACACGTACCCTCGGCTCGTGGACGAACTCGCGACGGACCCGCCCTCCGCCGCACCCGTCAGGGTGCTGCTCGCCGACGACCAGGCGCTGCTGCGCAGCGCGTTCAAGGTGCTCGTGGACTCCGAGCCCGACATGGAGGTCGTCGGGGAGGCCTCCGACGGCGCGCAGGCCGTCGAACTCGCCCGCCGGACCCGCCCCGACGTCGTCCTCATGGACATCCGGATGCCCGGCACCGACGGGCTCGCCGCCACCCGCACGATCAGCGCGGACCCGGAACTCGCCGACGTGCGCGTGGTGATGCTGACGACCTTCGAGGTCGACGAGTACGTGGTCTCGGCCCTGCGGGCCGGCGCCTCCGGCTTCCTCGGCAAGGGCGCCGAGCCCGAGGAGCTGCTCAACGCCATCCGCGTCGCCGCGGCCGGCGAGGCCCTGCTCTCCCCGGCCGCCACCAAAGGGCTCATCGCCACCTTCCTCGCCCAGGGCGGCGGCGCCGACCCGGCCGCCGCCGGAGCCGCCGCCGGGGCGCACGCGCAGCGGCTCGCCGCGCTGACGGTTCGGGAGCGCGAGGTCCTCGTACACGTGGCGGCCGGGCTGTCGAACGACGGGATCGCCGGACGGCTGGAGGTCAGCCCGCTGACCGTCAAGACCCACGTGAACCGGGCCATGGCCAAGCTCGGCGCCCGCGACCGGGCCCAATTGGTGGTTATTGCCTACGAATCGGGACTCGTCCGCCCCCGCGCGGAGTAGTACTGCCCAGAACGGAGTACTCCGAACGCGGTATGCCGCACATAAGGACGGCACCTGCGGTCGACGAAACGCGCCACGGCGGTGCGACAGGGTAGGAGTGCCCTCGCGTTCGTCACTGCAGAGAGATCTCATAACCATGTCCTGGCTGTCCCGCTTCAGCCTGGCCCAAAGGGCCCTGGTCGGCCTCGTGTCGATCGTGGCGCTGCTCTTCGGCGCCATAGCCATCCCGCAGCTCAAGCAGCAGTTGCTGCCCTCCATCGAATTGCCGATGGTGTCCGTGCTCGCGCCGTACCAGGGCGCCTCGCCCGACGTGGTCGAGAAGCAGGTCGTCGAACCGATCGAGGCCACACTCAAGGGCGTCGACGGCCTCACCGGCATCACCTCCACCGCCAGCGAGGGCAACGCCCTCATCATGGCCACCTTCGACTACGGCGACGGCGGCACCAAGCAGCTCGTCGCCGACGTCCAGCAGGCCGTCAACCGGGCCCGCGTCCGGCTGCCCGCCGAGGTGGACCCACAGGTCGTGGCCGGTTCCACCGACGACATCCCGACCGTCATCCTGGCCGTCACCTCCGGCAAGGACCAGCAGGCGCTCGCCGACCAGCTGGAACGTTCCGTCGTCCCCGTCCTCTCGGACATCGAGGGCGTCGGCCAGGTCACCGTCGACGGCGTCCAGGACCTCCAGGTCACCGTCACCCCCGACAACGCCAAGCTCGCGGCCGCCGGCCTCGACGGCGTCAAGCTCGCCGAGGGCCTCCAGGCGGGCGGCGCGGCCGTCCCCGCCGGCTCCTTCGACGAGGCGGGCAAGAACCGCACCGTGCGCGTCGGCTCCGGCTACACCTCCCTCGCCCAGCTGGAGGACCTGCGCCTGAGCTCCGGCACGGGCAAGTCGGCCGTCCGCCTCGGCGACGTCGCCAGCGTGAAGCAGGAGCCGGCCAAGGCCGTCTCCATCACCCGTACCAACGGCAAGCCCAGCCTCGCCCTCGTCCTCACCATGGACAAGGACGGCAGCGCCGTCGCCATCTCCGACGCCGTCAAGGACAAGCTGCCCGAGCTGCGCACCGCGCTCGGCGCCGGCGCCGAGCTGACCGTCGTCAGCGACCAGGGCCCGGCCGTCGCCAAGTCCATCTCCAGCCTCACCACCGAGGGCATGCTCGGCCTGCTCTTCGCGGTGATCGTGATCCTGGTCTTCCTGGCCTCGCTGCGCTCGACGCTGGTCACGGCGGTCTCCATCCCGCTGTCCGTGGTCCTCGCGCTCATCGTGCTGTGGACCCGCGACCTGTCGCTCAACATGCTGACCCTGGGCGCGCTCACCATCGCCATCGGCCGCGTGGTCGACGACTCGATCGTGGTCCTGGAGAACATCAAGCGCCACCTCGGCTACGGCGAGGAGCGCGAGGCCGCGATCATCACCGCGGTCAAGGAGGTCGCCGGCGCGGTCACCTCCTCCACCCTCACCACCGTCGCCGTCTTCCTGCCGATCGGCCTCACCGACGGCATGATCGGCGAGCTCTTCGGCTCCTTCTCGCTCACCGTCACCGCGGCCCTGCTGGCCTCGCTGCTCGTCTCGCTGACGGTCGTACCGGTGCTCTCGTACTGGTTCCTGGGCGCGCCCAAGGGCGTCGAGCCCGGCAACGCCGAGAGCGCGGCGAAGGCCCGCCGCGAGGCGGAGGAGAAGGAGGCGCGCAGCCGCCTCCAGCTGCTCTACGTCCGCGTCCTGGGCTTCGCCACCCGGCGCCGCCTGACCAGTGTGGCCATCGCGGTGGTCGTCCTCTTCGGCACCTTCGGGATGACCCCGATGCTGAAGACCAACTTCTTCGACCAGGGCGAGCAGGAAGTCCTGACGGTCAAGCAGGAACTCGCGCCGGGCACCTCGCTGGCCGCTTCCGACGAGGCGAGCCGCAAGATCGAGAAGGTGCTGGCCTCGGTCGACGGCATCAAGAGCTACCAGGTCACCGTCGGCTCCTCCGGCTTCCTCGCCGCCTTCGGCGGCGGTACGGGCTCCAACCAGGCCTCGTACCAGGTGAGCCTGAAGGACTCCGGCAAGGCGGACGCCGTCAAGAAGAGCATCGAGGGCAAGCTGGCCGCCCTCGACGGCATCGGCGAGACCCGCATCGTCGCGGGCGACGGCTTCGGCAGCCAGAACCTCAGCGTGGTCGTCAAGGCCGGTGACGCCAAGGCCCTGGCCGACGGCGCCGAGCAGGTCCGCGCCGAGGTCGCGAAGCTCAAGAACGTCGCCGACGTGCAGAGCGACCTGTCCCAGTCCGTGCCCCGCATCTCCGTTACCGCCACCCCCAAGGCGGCCGAGGCCGGCCTGAACCAGGCCGCGCTCGGCGCGATCGTCTCGCAGGCCGTCCGGGGCAACCCGGCGGGCAAGGCCGTACTCGACGACACCGAGCGGGACATCGTCATCCGGTCCGCGCAGCCGGCCACCACCCTGGCCGAACTGCGGGCGCTCCCGGTCGGCCCCGCCAAGCTCGGCGACATCGCCGAGGTCAAGGAGGTCCCCGGCCCGGTCGCGATGACCCGGATCGACGGCGCCCGCGCCGCCACCGTCACCGCACGGCCGCTCGGCGACAACACCGGCGCGGTCAGCGCCGAACTGCAGACCAAGCTCAAGGCCCTGCACCTGCCGGACGGCGTCACCGCCTCCATCGGCGGCGTCTCCGAGGACCAGGACGAGGCCTTCGGGTCGCTGGGCCTGGCCATGCTCGCGGCCATCGCGATCGTGTTCATGCTGCTGGTCGCGACCTTCCGGTCGCTGGTCCAGCCGCTGATCCTGCTGGTCTCCATCCCGTTCGCGGCGACCGGCGCGCTCGGCCTGCTCATCGCCACCGGCACCCCGATGGGCGTCCCGGCGATGATCGGCATGCTGATGCTCATCGGCATCGTGGTGACCAACGCGATCGTGCTGATCGACCTGGTCAACCAGTACCGCGCCCAGGGCCTGGGCGTCGTCGAAGCGGTCATCGAGGGCGGCCGGCACCGACTGCGCCCGATCCTGATGACGGCCCTGGCGACGATCTTCGCGCTGCTGCCGATGGCGCTGGGCGTCACCGGCGAGGGCGGCTTCATCTCGCAGCCGCTCGCGGTCGTGGTGATCGGCGGCCTGGTCAGCTCCACCCTGCTGACGCTGCTGCTGGTGCCGACCCTCTACACGATGGTCGAGCTCCGCAAGGAGCGCCGCCGCGCCAAGCGCACGGCGAAGCGCGAGGCCCGACGGACGTCGGTGCCGACCCCGTCCGAGGCCTCGGACGACGCTCCGGCCCGCGTCTGACGGGCCCGCGGTGAGACCCGAGGGGCGTCCCGGTTTCCGGGGCGCCCCTCGGCGCGTGCCGGACGGGCGGCCACAACGAGAAGGGGCACCCCGGTGGGGTGCCCCTTCTCGGCGATCGGGTCCGGACGGGCTACGGGAGCGCCAGCATCCGCTCCAGGGCGAGCTTCGCGAAGCTCTCCGTCTCCTTGTCGACCTGGATCTGGTTGACGAGGTTGCCCTCGGCCAGGGACTCCAGGGTCCACACCAGGTGCGGGAGGTCGATGCGGTTCATCGTCGAGCAGAAGCAGACCGTCTTGTCGAGGAAGACGACTTCCTTGTCCTCGGCGGCGAATCGGTTCGCCAGGCGGCGGACCAGGTTCAGCTCGGTGCCGATGGCCCACTTGGAGCCGGCCGGGGCCGCCTCCAGCGCCTTGATGATGTACTCCGTCGAGCCGACGTAGTCCGCGGCCGCGACGACCTCGTGCTTGCACTCGGGGTGGACCAGGACGTTCACGCCGGGGATGCGGGCGCGGACGTCGTTGACCGAGTCGACCGAGAACCGCCCGTGCACCGAGCAGTGCCCGCGCCACAGGATCATCTTGGCGTTCCGCAGCTGCTCGGCGGTCAGGCCGCCGTTCGGCTTGTGCGGGTTGTAGAGCACGCAGTCGTCCAGGGACATGCCCATGTCGCGGACGGCGGTGTTGCGGCCCAGGTGCTGGTCCGGGAGGAAGAGGATCTTCTCGCCCTGCTCGAAGGCCCACTCCAGGGCCTTCTTCGCGTTGGACGAGGTGCAGATCGTGCCGCCGTGCTTGCCGGTGAAGGCCTTGATGTCGGCGGAGGAGTTCATGTACGAGACGGGCACCGTGACATCGGCGACGCCGGCCTCGGTCAGCACGTCCCAGCACTCCGCGACCTGCTCGGCGGTGGCCATGTCGGCCATCGAGCAGCCGGCCGCCAGGTCCGGCAGGACCACCTTCTGGTCGTCCGAGGTCAGGATGTCCGCGGACTCGGCCATGAAGTGCACGCCGCAGAAGACGATGTACTCGGCCTCCGGCTTGGCGGCCGCGTCCTTGGCCAGCTTGAAGGAGTCGCCGGTGACGTCGGCGAACTCGATGACCTCGTCACGCTGGTAGTGGTGGCCCAGGATGAAGACCTTGTCACCGAGCTTCTCCTTGGCCGCGCGGGCACGCTCCACGAGGTTCGGGTCCGACGGGGAGGGCAGGTCGCCGGGGCACTCCACCCCGCGCTCGCTCTTGGGGTCGGCCTCACGGCCGAGCAGCAGCAGGGCAAGGGGCGTCGGCTGGACGTCCAAGGGCTGGGCGGTGGTCACGACACGCACCCTTTCTGTTCTGCGACAAGGGACTTCTGGATCATCGCTACGACTTCTCGTCTACTTGACGCTATCTATCATAACCGCTTCACGTCAGTTTGACGATGCCGATAGTGTCAATGTGACGCATCAGCCCACGATTCACCGGGCCCACCCCCGCGCGCGGTGTGCGAGCATGGAATATCTGAAACAAGCGTCGGGTCCCGGAATGAATCCGCGGTCCCGCTCGTTGCCACCGACGGCAAGAGTCCGACGTTTCCCCGCCTCAGGCGGGGAGCCGCCCACTTCGGGAGTGAATGCAGATGTCCGTACAGGACGACAAGACCACTGTGAGCGACGGCATCCTCCTGTCCGACGCCGCCGCCGAGAAGGTCAGGACCCTGCTGGAGCAGGAAGGCCGTGACGACCTGGCGCTGCGCGTCGCCGTCCAGCCCGGTGGCTGCTCCGGCCTGCGCTACCAGCTCTTCTTCGACGAGCGCTCCCTCGACGGCGACGTCGTGAAGGACTTCGACGGTGTGAAGGTCGTCACGGACCGGATGAGCTCCCCGTACCTCCACGGTGCCTCCATCGACTTCGTCGACACCATCGAGAAGCAGGGCTTCACGATCGACAACCCCAACGCCACGGGCTCCTGCGCCTGCGGCGACTCGTTCAGCTAGGCCTGGACGCGCACGCGACGAGGGCCCGCCCCCGGTCGGAATCCGACCGGGGGCGGGCCCTCGTGTCATGCCTGGTCCCGCCCGTGGGCCGCGACTGCCGCGACTCCCGCGGCCCACGCGGCCCCCGCGGTCACTGCCGGGGGAGCGGCTTGCCCGAGGTCGCGTCCAGCACCTTCCGGTCGCCCAGCGGCTGCTGCAGCGTCACCGTCAAGGACATCTCCTGCGCCAGCATGATGCAGGCCTGACCCGGCTTGTTCGGGGTGTCCGTGATCTTCACCAGGACCGACTCCGCCTGCTCCCGCGCCTCCACGGCGTAGGTGCTGCACACACTGCCCCAGAAGTTCACCGTCAGCTTCCGGTCGGCCTCCGCGTACGAGAACCCGGGCACGGTCCGGCCGTCCTTCGGGCCGGGCGTGCTCTCCTGGGCCGCCGCCGGCTGCGCCACCGTGTGACCGGGCCCGCCGCCCTGGCCCGCCACCTCGAAGAGCCACGCCGGAACCAGGCCCTGCGCCCCGTTCACCGCGCCGGGCACCAGGCCGAGCACAGCGCCCTTCACGGTCTCCGTCCGCGGGGGCTTCATCGGCCGCGGCTCCGGGTTGCACGGCAGTGTGTCCGTGGCCGCCGCCGGGGTGTCCGCCGTCAGCGGGACCGCACTCGCGCATCCGCTGGGCTCGGGGTTGCCCTCACGGCCGCCCGACTTCGCATTCAGCCGGGCCAGTGCCTCCACGGCGCCGACCACCGGCTGCTCGGCGGCCCGTACCGGGGCCTTCAGCTCCCCGTTGCCCGCCACCACCGCGCCGTCGGAGCCGACGCTGACCTTCGTGGACCAGCCCTGCGTGGGCAGCCCGCCGACCACCGGGTCGGCGGCCACCACCCGTACCGAACCCTGGGTGAGCCGGGCGTCCGACGAGGCTCCCTCCAGGCCCGCCGCGGCCAGCACGGGAGCCGCCGCGGCCTTGGCGGCCTCCTCCGACACCGGCTTGCCCGCGGGGGTCCCGCCGCCCGCACCCGCGCCGCCCGCGTCCTTCGGGAGGGTGGCCGGGCCGCAGGTGTCCTTGCCGCGCACACAGTCGTCACCGGCACCGCTGCCGCTGCCGTTGCCCGGCGCCTGGAAGCGGGCGAAGTTCCACGTGCCCGGCGCCGTGCGCGCCACCGTGAGCCGCGGCCCGGAGCCGTCGGCGGCCTCCCCGGCCAGCCAGACGTCCCCGCTCAGGCGCGGCTCGCCGGGCAGACCCAGGGCCGCCGCCAGGCGGGCCACCTCCGCCGAGGTGACCTCGCCGGAGAGCGCGTAGGTGGGCGCGGTGGCGGCCGGGGCCTCCGGAAGCTTCACATCGGCCCGGTAGACCACCCCGCCGCCGGACGGGTCGGGCTCCCCGGGCGCGATGCCCGGACCCGAGGGGTCTCCCGCGTCGCGGGGCGCGGAGGCCGCGCGCTCACCCGCACGGTGGCCCGAAGCACCGTCGCCGTAGGCCGTCGAGGCCCAGTACGCGCCGCCGCCGCCCGCCAGCAGGACGGCGGCCGCGATCGAGCCGACGGCCCAGGCGGGCCGCCGCCGTGTGCCGCGTGATGTGTCGTCGGGTCGTTCGCTGGTCACCGCATCGCTCCTTCACCGGTCCCGTCGTACCTGATGCGGGTGTGACGGAGCGGGAGCGAAACCGGTTCCCTCCTACTGGTCCCCGTACACGGACGTGGAGGCGATCAGCCGCGCCGACGCGGGCGGAACGCTGATCCCGTGGATCTGCGAGGGGGCCACGCGCAGCGGCCGGGGGCCCGCCGGGACCGCCCAGTGCGGGGCCATCCGGGCACAGTCACCCAGCAGGCGGGCGAAACCGGGCTGCCGTGGGGCTTCCGCTCCGCGCTTGTCGGCGGTGTACTCCGAGTAGCCGAAACCGTCGGTGTAGGTCATGAAGGCACCGTAGGCATCCAAGGTCACGCGAAGAAAGACCTACTAAGGGGTAGTTTCGGGGGTACAGCCCAGGGGCGCTTACCGGGTAGTTTTGACTGTCCCTCGCCGTCCTCAGCAGGAGCGTCCACGCCGTGCGCATCGCAGTCACCGGCTCCATCGCCACCGACCACCTCATGACCTTCCCCGGCCGTTTCGCCGACCAGCTGGTCGCGGACCAGCTGCACACGGTCTCCCTCTCCTTCCTCGTCGACAACCTCGACGTCCGTCGGGGCGGGGTCGGCCCGAACATCTGCTTCGGTATGGGGCAGCTCGGCAGCCGCCCGATCCTCGTCGGAGCCGCCGGCTCCGACTTCGACGAGTACCGCGCCTGGCTGGACCGGCACGGCGTCGACACCGAGTCCGTCCGGATCTCCGAGGTCCTGCACACCGCGCGCTTCGTGTGCACCACGGACTCCGACCACAACCAGATCGGCTCCTTCTACACGGGCGCGATGAGCGAGGCCCGGCAGATCGAGCTGAAGGCCGTCGCCGACCGGGTGGGCGGGCTCGACCTGGTCCTGATCGGCGCGGACGACCCCGAGGCGATGCTGCGCCACACGGAGGAGTGCCGCACGCGCGGGATCCCCTTCGCCGCCGACTTCTCGCAGCAGATCGCCCGGATGGACGGCGACAACATCCGCACCCTGATGGAGGGCGCGACCTTTCTCTTCTCGAACGAGTACGAGAAGGGCCTCATCGAGTCGAAGTCCGGCTGGACCGACGAGGAGATCCTGTCGAAGGTCGGCACCCGTGTGACCACGCTGGGCTCGAACGGCGTCAGGATCGAGCGCGTCGGCGAGGCCCCGATCGTGGTCGGCTGCCCCGAGGAGACCGCGAAGGTCGACCCGACGGGTGTCGGCGACGCGTTCCGCGCCGGGTTCCTGACCGGTCTGGGCTGGGGGGTCGGGCTGGAGCGCGCGGCGCAGCTGGGCTGCATGCTCGCGACGCTGGTCATCGAGACCCTGGGCACGCAGGAGTACACCCTGGCCCGGGCCCACTTCATGGAGCGCTTCACCAAGGCCTACGGCGACGAAGCCGCGGCGGAGGTCCGCGCCCACCTCTCCTGACCCGGGCCGCATCCAGCCCCTCCGGCGTTTGAGGAGCGGGTCCGGGCGGAGCCCGGTGCCCGGCGGAGCCGGGTTTCCTGGGGCTCCGCCCCAGACCCCGCGCCTCAAACGCCGGCGAGGCTGAAACGTGCCGTCAGACGGCTCGGCGGACCGTGTACGCCGAGCCGACCTCGCGGGGGGTCTCGCCCACATACGTGTGGCCCCGCATCGCGCACCACGCCGGGATGTCCAGCCGGGCCACCTCGTCGTCGGAGACGACCGTGACCGTGCCGCCCACGGGGACCGTCACGATGGCCCGGGCCAGCTCGATCACCGGCTGCGGGCACCGCAGCCCCAGCGCGTCGAGCTCCAGGGAGTCCGCCACCGGAGCCACCGGCGGGGGCTCCGACACGCCGAGCCGTTCCCGTACGTCCGCCACCGCGCGCGGC
Source organism: Streptomyces spororaveus (assembly GCF_016755875.1). Taxonomy (NCBI): domain Bacteria; kingdom Bacillati; phylum Actinomycetota; class Actinomycetes; order Kitasatosporales; family Streptomycetaceae; genus Streptomyces; species Streptomyces spororaveus. The sequence goes on from NZ_BNED01000005.1 coordinate 6,083,467, forward strand.
AGCACCTCCAGGAACGCGTTGACCTCCTCCGCCGGGGTCCCCGGCGGCAGGGACACCCGTACGTTCCCCTCCGACAGCACGCCCATCGCCCGCAGCACGTGACTGGGGGTCAGCGTGGAGCTCGTGCACGAGGAGCCCGAGGAGACCGAGAAGCCGGCCCGGTCCAGCTCGTGCAGCAGCGTCTCCCCGTCGACGTACAGACAGGAGAAGGTGACCAGGTGCGGCAGGCGCCGCTCCGGATCGCCCACCACCTCCACGTCCGGGACCAGCCGCACCACCCGTCGCCGGATGCGGTCCACCAGGATCCGCAGTCGCGCCGCCTCCGCGTCCGCCTCGGCCCGTACGGCCCGCAGGGAGGCCGCCGCGGCCACGATCGCCGGCAGGTTCGTGAAACCGGGGGAGCGCCCCGACTCCCGCTCGTCCGCCGGGCCTTGAGGGGAGAAGCGCACCCCCTTGCGGACCGCCAGCAGGCCGACTCCGGGCGGCCCGCCCCATTTGTGTGCACTCGCGGCCAGGACGGACCAGGCTCCCTCCACCGGTCCCCAGCCCAGCGACTGGGCCGCGTCCACGAGCAGGGGCACCCCGGCCGCCCCGCAGATCTCGGCGACCTCCGCCACCGGCTGGACCGTGCCCACCTCGTGGTTGGCGGACTGGAGGCAGGCGAGGGCGCTCTCGGGGACCAGCGCGTCCGCGTAGGCGGCGGGCGACACCGCGCCCCACCGGTCCACCGGAACCTCGGTCACCGTCCCGCCGCGCGCCTCGTGCACTTCGGCCGCGTGCAATACAGAACTGTGTTCGACCGCCGATACGACCAGATGACTTCCGACGCGCCGGCGGCCCGCGAGGACCCCCGCCACTCCCGTGTGAACCGCGTGCGTCCCCGAAGGAGTGAACACGAGCTCGTCGGCCCGGCATCCCACGGCCTCCGCGGCGGCCTCCCGCGCCGCGTCGAGCAACAGCCGGGCGCGCCTTCCCTCCCGGTACAGCCGGGCAGGATCGGCCCAGCCCTCGTCCAGGGAGGCCTGCAACGCCTGGCGGGCCACGGGGTGCAGGGGAGCGGCGGACGCGCTGTCGAAGTACGGCATCCGGTCACGCTAACCCCGGACCCGCAGCGTTCGAGGTCAGGGGGCGTCAGATGTGCCCCGGAGCCCGCCATTCAGGGCCATTCGCACCGTCCCCCGGACGGCGGATCCATCCCTTCGGGGGCAGTAGCGGCGCGTTGGGCACCCTCCCCGCGCGACCCCAAATAGCGTCCAGTAGGGTTTGGTCCGCATAAACATCCAAACCCCTGCCTGCGTCAGGGCCGGCGACCGACCCGAACACGGCCGCGGCCGGCCGCGCGGGCCGAGACTCTCGGGAAGGCGCTACGTGAGTCCCTACGGCTCCGACCGCTCGCCGCGGCGCCCGATGCGGCGGAAGCTGCTGCAGGCGCTGACTGCGGGCGTGGTCCTGGCGACCGCCACTGGTTGCTCGTATACATGGAAAGACTTCCCCCGCCTCGGAATGCCGACTCCGGTAACCGAGGAGGCGCCGCGCATCCTCTCCCTGTGGCAGGGATCCTGGGCGGCCGCGCTGGTCACGGGCATCCTCGTGTGGGGCCTGATCATCTGGAGCGTCATCTTCCACCGGCGCAGCCGGACGAAGATCGAGGTTCCCGCGCAGACCCGGTACAACATGCCCATCGAGGCGCTGTACACCGTGGTCCCGCTCATCATCGTCTCGGTGCTCTTCTACTTCACCGCTCGTGACGAGTCGAAGCTCCTGGCCCTCACCCCGAAGCCGCCGCACACGATCAACGTGATCGGCTTCCAGTGGAGCTGGGGCTTCAACTACGTCGAGAACGTCGACGGTGACGGGGCGACCCCGGCGAAGAACGAGGTCCCCAAGGAGCTCGCCTCCATTCCGGACCGCTTCACCAAGGACTTCCCGGCGGGCGCCGAGGGCGTCTACCAGAAGGGTGTCCCCGGCGACCGGAACCCGCAGACGGGCAACCCGGGTCCGACCCTGGTTCTCCCCAAGGGCGAGAAGGTCCGTTTCATCCTGTCGTCGAACGACGTGATCCACTCCTTCTGGGTGGTCCCGTTCCTGTTCAAGCAGGACGTCATCCCGGGCCACACCAACGTCTTCGAGGTCACCCCGTCCGAATACGGCACCTTCATGGGCAAGTGCGCCGAGCTCTGCGGCGTCGACCACTCCCGGATGCTCTTCAACGTCAAGGTGGTCTCCCCTGAGGAGTACCGGGCGTACCTGAAGGGTCTGGCGGAGAAGGGTCAGACCGGCTACCTCCCGGCCGGTATCCAGCAGACCGACCCGGCCCGGAATGCGGAAGTGAACAAACTGTGAGCATCCTCAACGAATCCCAGGGTGCCGCCGCCGACTCGTATGAGAACGAGCTGCCGGTACGGCGCAAGCAGCCGGGCAATGTGGTCGTGAAGTGGATGACCACGACCGACCACAAGACCATCGGCACGATGTACCTGGTCACGTCGTTCGTGTTCTTCATCATCGGCGGCCTGCTGGCGCTCTTCATGCGCGCCGAGCTGGCCCGTCCGGGCACGCAGATCATGTCGAACGAGCAGTTCAACCAGGCGTTCACCATGCATGGCACGATCATGCTGCTGATGTTCGCCACCCCGCTCTTCGCGGGCTTCGCGAACTGGATCATGCCGCTGCAGATCGGCGCGCCCGACGTGGCGTTCCCGCGGCTGAACATGTTCGCGTACTGGCTGTACCTCTTCGGCTCGACCATCGCGGTGGCCGGCTTCGTCACGCCGAACGGCGCCGCCGACTTCGGCTGGTTCGCCTACTCCCCGCTGTCGGACGCGGTCCGTTCGCCGGGCATCGGCGCCGACATGTGGATCATGGGTCTGGCCTTCTCCGGCTTCGGCACGATCCTCGGCTCGGTCAACTTCATCACCACGATCATCTGCATGCGCGCTCCCGGCATGACGATGTTCCGCATGCCGATCTTCACCTGGAACGTGCTGCTGACCGGTGTCCTGGTCCTGCTCGCCTTCCCGGTGCTGGCCGCCGCACTCTTCGCGCTGGAGGCCGACCGCAAGTTCGGTGCGCATGTGTTCGATGCCGCGAACGGCGGTGCCTTGCTATGGCAACACCTCTTCTGGTTCTTCGGGCATCCAGAGGTGTACATCATCGCGCTGCCGTTCTTCGGAATCGTCTCCGAGATCATCCCGGTCTTCAGCCGTAAGCCGATGTTCGGTTACATCGGCCTGATCGCCGCGACGATCGCGATCGCCGGCCTCTCGGTGACCGTGTGGGCCCACCACATGTACGTCACCGGCGGTGTGCTGCTGCCGTTCTTCTCCTTCATGACCTTCCTGATCGCGGTACCGACCGGTGTGAAGTTCTTCAACTGGATCGGCACCATGTGGAAGGGCTCGCTGTCCTTCGAGACCCCGATGCTCTGGACGATCGGCTTCCTGGTCACCTTCACCTTCGGTGGTCTGACCGGCGTCATCCTGGCCTCGCCCCCGATGGACTTCCACGTCTCCGACTCGTACTTCGTCGTCGCGCACTTCCACTACGTCGTCTTCGGCACCGTGGTGTTCGCGATGTTCGCCGGCTTCCACTTCTGGTGGCCGAAGTTCACGGGCAAGATGCTGGACGAGCGCCTCGGCAAGATGACGTTCTGGACGCTGTTCATCGGCTTCCACGGCACCTTCCTGGTGCAGCACTGGCTCGGTGCCGAGGGCATGCCGCGTCGTTACGCGGACTACCTCGCCGCCGACGGTTTCACCGCGCTGAACACGATCTCGACGATCAGCTCGTTCGTGCTCGGCCTGTCGATGCTGCCGTTCATGTACAACGTCTGGAAGACGGCCAAGTACGGCAAGAAGATCGAGGTCGACGACCCGTGGGGTTACGGCCGTTCGCTGGAGTGGGCGACCTCCTGCCCGCCGCCGCGGCACAACTTCCTCACCCTGCCGCGGATCCGTTCCGAGTCGCCGGCGTTCGATCTGCACCACCCTGAGATCGCGGCCCTCGACCACCTTGAGGACCACAGCGTCGCCGCCAAGGCCGTCACCGGTGGCAAGGAGGCCGGCAAGTGAAGATCCAGGGCAAGATGTTCCTCTGGCTCTCCTTCTTCATCCTGATCATGGCCGTCGTGTACGGCGTGTGGTCGAAGGAGCCCGTCGGTACCACCGCGCTCTTCCTGGCCTTCGGCCTGAGCGTCATGATCGGCTACTACCTGGCCTTCACGGCCAAGCGCGTGGACGAGATGGCCCAGGACAACCTGGAGGCCGACGTCGCCGACGAGGCGGGCGAGCTGGGGTTCTTCTCCCCGCACAGCTGGCAGCCGCTCTCGCTGGGCATCGGCGGTGCGCTCGCCTTCATGGGCGTCATCTTCGGCTGGTGGCTCATGTACTTCTCGGCCCCGATCATCATGATCGGCCTGTGGGGCTGGGTGTACGAGTACTACCGCGGTGAGAACCAGAACCAGTAGCAGCACCCGCGCGGCCGCGCCGCGCGTCACCTGGGGCCCGGGCCCCTCCTTCGGGAGGAGCCCGGGCCCCTCGTTTGCAGTCATCCCGCGCGCCGTAATTGTCATATCTTCATAGCGTTGGCTCCATGAAGCACTCACCGCGTCTTTGGACGGTACTCAGCTGCTCCCTGCTGGTCGCGTCCCTCGGGGCCGGCGCCACCGCATGCGGGTCCGGCGACAAGAACCCGCTGTCAGCCCGCCCGTACGACGCGGGCGATCAGGTCGCCTTCAACCAGAGCGCCGGCAGCCGCCCCGTGGACCCCGACCGGCCCCTCGAAATCACCGCCAAGAGCGGCGGTGGCCGGATCACCGACGTGCTGGCCGTGGACACCCACGGCCGCCGCCTGGCGGGCGAACTGAGCGCCAAGGGGGACCGCTGGCACAGCACCACCCCGATGGCCTCCGGTGTCCGCTACACAGTCACCGTGAGCACCGAGGACGAGCGGGGCGCCCCGGGGCAGCGCACGCTCGCCTTCGACACCACCCCGTCCAAGGGGATCCTGAAGATCGAGTTCGGCCCGGACGAGGGCAAGTACGGCGTCGGGCAGCCCCTCACCGCCGAACTCAGCGAGCCCGTCAAGGACAAGGCCGCCCGCGCCATCGTGGAACGGGGCCTGGTCGTCGACACCCCGCCCGGCGTCGAGGGCGCCTGGCACTGGGTGGACGACAAGAACCTCCACTACCGCCCGAAGGAGTACTGGCCCGCCAACTCCGAGGTCTCCGTACGGAGCAACCTGGAGGGCGTCAGGATCACCGACGAGCTCCACGGAGCCGTCGCCAAGCCGCTGAAGCTGGAGATCGGGGACCGGGTCGAGGTCACCACCGACGCCTCCTCGCACTACCTCACGTTCAAGCGCAACGGAGAAGTGATCAACACCATTCCGGTGACCACCGGAAAGCCCGGCTTCTCCACCCGCAACGGCATCAAGGTGGTGCTGGGCAAGCAGTACTTCGTACAGATGCGCGGCGACACCGTCGGCATCGGCGGCAGCGAGTACTACAACCTGCCCGTCTACTACGCCACCCGCGTCACCTGGAGTGGTGAATACGTCCACGCCGCGCCGTGGTCCGTCGGCTCCCAGGGCTACGAGAACGTCAGCCACGGGTGCACGGGCATGAGCACCGGCAACGCCGCCTGGTTCTACGAGAACATCACCGAGGGCGACATCGTCAAGGTGATCAACAGCATCGGCGACGACATGGACACCTTCGGCAACGGCTTCGGCGACTGGAACATGGACTGGAAGGACTGGCGCCAGGGCAGCGCCCTGCTCAAGGGCACCCAGGAAGGCCGCAGTCCGGTCGACCAGGCCCGCCTGCGCCCCACCGTCTAGGCCGCCGGCCCCTCCCCCCGGACGCCCCGGGGGGAGTGATCCCGGCTCCCTTCACCCGTAAGGCCCCCTGCGGGGCGCGTACGGGCCCGCGGGACGTATCAGGCGTCCAGGGACAGACGGGTCCTCAGGAGGCCCGCCAGGGTGTCCGCGAACGGCACCGGGTCCACCGGAAGGGTCACGGCGGCGTCCGCGCGGCTCCACGTGGCCAGCCAGGCGTCCTGGGGGCGCCCCATCAGCAGCAGCACCGGCGGACACCGGAAGATCTCGTCCTTGATCTGCCGGCACACGCCCATGCCCCCGGCCGGAACCGCCTCGCCGTCCAGCACGCACACGTCGACACCGCCCGCGTCCAGCTCCGTCAGGACCGCCGGCAGCGTCGCGCACTCCAGGAACTCCACCGGCGGCAGGTCCGCGGCGGGCCTGCGTCCTGCCGCCAGCCGCACCTGCTCCCGGGTGCCCGCGTCGTCGCTGTAGACCAGAACCCGCGCAGTCGCCCGCATTTCGTTCCTCCACGTGGCCGTGAATCACGTTGATGTTGCGCGGGATGCTACTCCTCCCGGTGCGCCGTCAACATCGGTTCGAACATGTCGCAGGTGACCGCGGGCGGGGGTCATCTGATGGGCCGTTCGGGCCTTGCACACGCCCCTGACACTCCGAACGGCACCCCCCGGGGTGAGGGCGGGATAAGCGACCGACATAATGTCGGTCGTGGCGACAGCAACGACAGTAGATACCGGGCACGCGCACCCGACGGTCAACCGGCCGAACCTCGTCAGCGTCGGAACCATCATCTGGTTGAGTTCCGAGCTGATGTTCTTCGCGGCCCTCTTCGCGATGTACTTCACCCTGCGATCCGTGATGGGTCCCGAGTTCTGGACAGAACAGGCCGAGGCCCTGAATCTGCCCTTCTCGGCGACGAACACGACGATCCTGGTGCTTTCCTCGCTCACCTGCCAGCTCGGCGTATTCGCCGCCGAGCGCGGTGACGTGAAGAAGCTCAGGACGTGGTTCATCATCACGTTCGTCATGGGTGCGATCTTCATTGGCGGCCAGGTGTTCGAGTACACCGAGCTGGTCAAGCATGAGGGCCTGTCCCTCTCGTCAGACCCCTACGGCTCGGTGTTCTACCTGACCACCGGCTTCCACGGTCTGCACGTGACGGGCGGTCTCATCGCCTTCCTGCTGGTCCTCGGCCGGACGTACGCGGCCAAGAGGTTCACCCACGAACAGGCCACGTCGGCCATCGTCGTGTCCTACTACTGGCACTTCGTCGACGTCGTCTGGATCGGCCTCTTCGCGACGATCTACCTGATCAAGTAGCGAACACGTCACCGGGCAAGACCCGGCACTCCATCCAGACACACCGACGCAGAAGATCCTGACACCGGGGTAATCCGTGAAAAAGCTCTCCGCACGACGACGCCATCCGCTGGCGGCGGTCGTCGTTCTACTCCTCGCGCTGGCGGCCACTGGGGGGCTGTACGCCGCCTTCGCCCCCGCGGGCAAGGCGCAGGCCGATGAAACCGCCCAGTCCCTCGCCATCGAGGAGGGCAAGAAGCTCTACGCCGTGGGTTGCGCAAGCTGCCACGGAACCGGCGGTCAGGGTTCCTCTGACGGCCCGAGCCTGGTCGGCGTCGGCTCCGCGGCCGTCGACTTCCAGGTGAGCACGGGCCGCATGCCCGCCCAGCAGCCCGGCGCCCAGGTGCCGAAGAAGCCCGTCATCTACGAACAGGCGCAGATCGACCAGCTGGCCGCGTACATCGCGTCCCTCGGCGCCGGTCCGATCACGCCGACCGAGAAGCAGTACGACCCGGCGGGCGCCGACATCGCCAACGGTGGTGAGCTGTTCCGCAACAACTGCGCGCAGTGCCACAACTTCACCGGCGAGGGCGGCGCACTGACGAACGGCAAGTACGCCCCCAACCTTGAGGGTGTCTCGCCGAAGCACATCTACGAGGCCATGCTGACCGGCCCGCAGAACATGCCCTCCTTCCCCGACAGCACCATGCCGGAGAAGCAGAAGAAGGACATCATCGCGTACCTCGAGAACGTGAACGGCGAGAAGTCCACCAGCCCCGGAGGCCTGAAGCTCGGTGGCCTCGGCCCCGTCTCCGAGGGTCTGTTCGGCTGGATCTTCGCCCTCGGTGCGCTGATCGCTGTCGCCGTCTGGGTCGCGGCCCACACCGCTAAGGCCAAGAAGTCATGAGTAACCAAGAGATTCCCGAAGAGAAGCACCTGCCGAGCGAGCAGGGCGACGCCCACCACGGTGGCGTAGTCGTCGCGGACGACCCGTTCGCCGACCCGGGCCTGCCGGTCCACAAGCCCCGCATCCAGGACATCGACGAGCGGGCGGCGAAGCGCTCCGAGCGCACCGTCGCGATGCTCTTCACGCTGTCGATGCTGGCGACGATCGGCTTCATCGCGTCCTACGTGATCTTCCCGGTCGACAAGATCGTCTACATCTTCCCCATCGGGAAGGTCAGCGCGCTCAACTTCTCCCTGGGCATGACCCTGGGCACGGCTCTCTTCTGCATCGGCGCGGGCGCGGTCCACTGGGCCCGCACCCTGATGTCCGACGTGGAGGTCGCCGCCGAGCGCCACGAGATCGCCGCTCCGCCGGAGGTCAAGGCGCAGGTCCTGCAGGACTTCGCCGACGGCGCGAACGAGTCCGGCATCGGCCGCCGGCCCCTGATCCGCAACACGATGCTCGGAGCGCTGGCCATGCTGCCGCTCTCCGCCGTCATGATCATGCGCGACCTGGGCCCGCTGCCCGAGGACAAGCTGCGCAAGACCGTGTGGGCCAAGGGCAAGCTGCTCATCAACGACAACACGAACGAGCCGCTGCGTCCCGAGGACGTCCTCGTCGGGTCGCTGACCTTCGCCAGGCCCGAAGGCCTGGAGGAGGAGCAGCACGACTTCCAGGTCCAGATCGCCAAGGCCGCCCTGATGATCGTCCGTATCCAGCCGGACGACATCAAGGACAAGAAGGAACTGGAGTGGTCCCACGACGGGATCGTGGCCTACTCCAAGATCTGCACCCACGTCGGCTGCCCGATCAGCCTGTACGAGCAGCAGACGCACCACGTGCTCTGCCCGTGCCACCAGTCCACCTTCGACCTCTCCGACGGCGCCCGTGTCATCTTCGGCCCGGCCGGTCACGCGCTTCCGCAGCTGCGGATCGGCGTGAATGACGAAGGCTTCCTCGAAGCGCTCGGCGACTTCGAAGAGCCCGTCGGTCCTGCATTCTGGGAGCGCGGATGAGCACCAGCAGCAACAACGAACGCAAAGCGCCGGCCGGCGAGCGCGTAGCCGACTGGGCGGACGGCCGCCTGGGCATCTACGGCCTGGCCAAGGCCAACATGCGCAAGATCTTCCCGGACCACTGGTCCTTCATGCTGGGTGAGATCTGCCTCTACAGCTTCATCATCATCATCCTCACGGGTGTGTACCTGACGCTGTTCTTCCACCCGAGCATGAACGAGGTCGTGTACCACGGCTCGTACGTGCCGATGCAGGGCGTCATGATGTCCGAGGCCTTCGCCTCGACGCTCGACATCAGCTTCGACGTCCGCGGTGGCCTGCTGATCCGTCAGATCCACCACTGGGCGGCGCTGATCTTCGTCGCGGCCATGGTCGTGCACATGATGCGCGTCTTCTTCACCGGCGCGTTCCGCAAGCCGCGTGAGGTCAACTGGATCTTCGGCTTCCTGCTGCTGGTCCTCGGCATGTTCACCGGCTTCACCGGTTACTCGCTGCCGGACGACCTGCTCTCGGGTACCGGTGTCCGCTTCATGCAGGGCGCCATCCTGTCCGTCCCGGTCGTCGGCACGTACCTGTCGATGTTCCTGTTCGGCGGGGAGTTCCCGGGCGGCGACTTCGTCGCGCGGTTCTACTCGGTGCACATCCTGCTGCTGCCCGGCATCATGATGGGCCTGCTCGTGGCCCACCTGATCCTGGTCTTCTACCACAAGCACACCCAGTTCGCGGGTCCCGGCAAGACGAACAACAACGTCGTCGGCATGCCGCTGCTGCCGGTCTACATGGCCAAGGCCGGAGGCTTCTTCTTCCTGGTCTTCGGTGTCATCGCGGCCGTCGCGGCCGTCGCGACGATCAACCCGATCTGGGCGCTCGGCCCGTACCGCCCGGACCACGTGTCCACCGGTGCGCAGCCCGACTGGTACATGGGTATGCCGGAAGGCCTGATCCGGGCCATGCCCGGCTGGGAGATCAACCTGTGGGGCCACACCCTCGTCCTGGGTGTGTTCATCCCGCTGCTGCTCTTCCCGCTGGTGCTCGGCGCGATCGCCGTCTGGCCGTTCATCGAGTCCTGGGTCACCGGGGACAAGCGCGAGCACCACATCCTGGACCGCCCGCGCAACGTCCCGACCCGCACGGCCTTCGGTGTCGCCTGGATCGCGGAGTACATCGTGCTCCTCATCGGCGGCGGCAACGACATGTTCGCCCAGTACTTCCACCTGTCGATCAACTCGATCACGTGGTTCGTCCGGATCGGCTTCTTCGTCGTCCCGGTGCTGGCGTTCATCGTCGCCAAGCGGATCTGCCTCGGCCTCCAGCGCCGTGACCACGACAAGGTGCTGCACGGTCGCGAGACCGGCATCATCAAGCGTCTGCCGCACGGCGAGTTCGTCGAGGTCCACGAGCCGCTCCCGGCGGGCCAGCTGCACAAGCTCACCGCGCACGAGCAGTACAAGCCGGTCGAGATCGGCCCGACGGTCGACGAGAACGGTGTCGAGCGCAAGGTGAAGGCCACCGAGAAGCTGCGCGCGAAGCTCAGCCAGGGCATGTACGGCGAGAACAACCAGATTCCGAAGCCCACGGTGGAGGAATACAAGGAGATCCAGTCCGGCCACGGCCACCACTGATCCCCGCATGAACGCATGAGGGACTGATTTCGGTCAGTCCTGGTGTCGCCACGGCGAGAGCCCCGTCCAGTGTCTGGACGGGGCTCTTTGCCGTAACCGGGGCTGGATAGGCTGATCCCTGACCGATCAGACGTGGAATCCTCCACCGACAGCAGGAGCGGACCATGAACGTTGCGACCCCGGCAGGCGGCGACAGCGTGGCGGCCCGTGGCTGGCCGGGCGTTCTCGACGCTCTGCTGACCGGCCGGGACCTGCGCGCGGAGGACACCGCCTGGGCCATGGACCGCATCATGCGCGGGGAGGCCACCGACGCCCAGATCGCCGGCTTCACGGTCGCGCTGCGGGCCAAGGGGGAGACGGTCGAGGAGATCAACGGGCTCGTACGGGCGATGTACGCGCACGCCAACCTGATCGAGGTGCCGGGCCGCACGGTGGACATCGTCGGCACCGGCGGCGACGGGGCCAAAACGGTGAACATCTCCACCATGTCCGCGGTCGTCGTGGCCGGGACCGGCGCCAAGGTCGTCAAGCACGGAAACCGCGCCGCGTCCTCCGCGAGCGGCTCCTCGGACGTCCTGGAGAAGCTCGGCGTCAACCTCGACCTCAGCCTGCCGCGGGTCGTGGAGGTCGCCGAGGAGGCCGGCATCACCTTCTGCTTCGCGGTGAAGTTCCACCCGGCCCTGCGCCACGTCGCGGCCGCCCGCAGGGAACTGGGCATCCGCACCTTCTTCAACGCGCTGGGCCCGCTGACCAACCCGGCCCGGGTACGCGCCCAGGCGACCGGCGTGGCCGACCCCCGGATGGCCCCGATCGTGGCGGGCGTGCTCGCCGCGCGGGGCTCCTCCGCACTGGTCTTCCGCGGCGACGACGGCCTGGACGAACTGACCACGACGTCGGCCTCGCAGATCTGGTGGGTCCGCGACGGCAAGGTCACCGAGCAGCGCTTCGACCCCCGTGACGTGGGCATCTCCCTGGTCGACGTCTCCGCACTGGCCGGTGGGGACCCCTCGTACAACGCAGACGTGGCCCGCCGCCTCCTGGCGGGCGAGACCGGCCCGGTCCGTGACGCCGTCCTGCTGAACTCGGCGGCGGCCCTGGTGGCCCTCGACCCCGCCCCGGGCACCCTGGAGGAGCAGATCACGGCCGGCATCGCCCGTGCGGCGGAGTCGATCGACTCGGGCGCGGCCCGGGCCGCCCTGGAGCGCTGGGTGGCGGCCAGCAACGCCTAGGTGTATTGACCCGTAGCGTTGTTCACACGGCTGATGGGTGGCTTGCCGTTGAGTGCGGTGTGGCAGCGGTGGTGGTTGTAGGTGTGGAGGAAGTCTGCCAGGGCTGCTGTCCGCTCGTCGTTCGATCGGTAGGGCCGCAGGTAGGCCCATTCGTCGAGGAGGGTGCGGTTGAAGCGTTCGACCTTGCCGTTGGTCTGCGGCCGGTAGGGGCGGATCTTCTTGTGGGTGATGCCGGCCGCGGTCAGGGCCCTGGTGAACTGTTTGGCTTTGTAGCAGGATCCGTTGTCGGTCAGGACACGTTCGACGGTGATGCCGTGGTCGGTGAAGAACGCGTTTGCCCGCTGCCAGAAGGCGATCGCGGTGTGCTGGCGCTCGTCGGGCAGGACTTCGCTGTAGGCCAGGCGGGAGTGGTCGTCGACGGCGGAGTGGATGAAGCTGTAGCCGATCACCGGGGTGGAGTTCTTGCGCTCGGTGGTGGTGGCCTGGCGGTTTCGGTCGCCTGCTGTGCGGCCCACGGTGCGCCAGCCGCCGCCGTCGGGGATGTTGCCGAGCTTCTTGATGTCGACGTGGACCAGCTCGCCCGGCCGGGCGCGTTCGTAGCGCCGGATGGCCTGCCCGGTGGGGCGGTCGAGCCAGGCCAGACGGTTCAGACCGTGGCGGACCAGGATTCGGTGCACCGTCGAGGCGGGCAGGCCCAGGATCGGGCCGATGCGGGCCGGGCCGAGCTTCCGGCCGGTCCGCAGACGGCAGACCTGGGCCTCAACGGTGGCCGGTGTGCGGTGCGGAGTCGCGTGGGGCTTGCTGGAGCGGTCGTGCAGGCCGGCGTCGCCTTCGGTCCGCCAGCGGCGGACCCACTTGTGGGCGGTGGCCCGGGATATACCCATCTCGGCCGCGACGTGTGCGACAGGACGGCCCGAGCGGACCCGTTCGACCAGCAGGCGCCTACCGAAGACGGTCAGCCGGGCATTACGGTGGGACACGAAGACCTCCGTGCGGTGAGTTCCTAGACAGCTCCCACCACACCGGAGGTCTTCGCCATGTTCAAGACCTGACCAGTGTCAACAACGCTCGTGATCAATACACCTAGGCCGTACGGCGCGAAAGCGATGACCCCGGTCCGGCATGCGGACCGGGGTCTTGCGTTCGGCCGATCTTGTGGCAGGATGCTGACCAGGTCACGAGTGACAGCGTTTAGGCCCCGGCTTGCTGTCCGGCAACCCTCCTTCCGTGGCGGGGTGCCCCGGGTGATGACCAGGTCGTAGGCAGCAAGGCCTACGGCAAGCGCGGATCCCTCGACACCAGGGGTCCTGGTCTTCTCGAGGAGCTTTTTCCGTGAGCAAGCGAATGCGATAGGGCGACTCCGCCCCCACTTCACCCCTCGGACAGGGTCACTTCCGTGTACCCCCGCCCAGCGCGGACCGAGGACTTCCCCGTACCCCGGACGGCCGCAGCGCCGTACCCGCGTACGGGCACACCGAAGCCATTCAGCCCTGCCTGCCGGGAGATACCGCCATGTCCGCATCCCTGAACGCCGCCGTCGCCACCGCCACCGCCGCCGTCGACCCCGCCTGTGCCGAGCCGCTCGCGGTCCTCGGCCGCGACGTCACCGTCCCCCTCGTCACCGGCGGCGAGGTCACCTACGCGGCCCTCGACTACGCGGCCAGCGCCCCCGCCCTGCAGCGCGTCTGGGACGACGTGGCCGCGTACGCCCCGTACTACGGCAGCGTCCACCGCGGTGCCGGATACCTCTCGCAGCTCTCCACCGACCTCTTCGAGCAGAGCCGGGTCACCGTCGCCGAGTTCCTCGACTGCCGCCCCACCGACCAGGTCGTCTTCACCCGCTCCACGACCGACTCGCTGAACCTGCTCGCCGCCGTACTCCCCGCCGACTGCCAGGTGTTCGTCTTCGAGACCGAGCACCACGCCTCCCTGCTGCCGTGGGCCGACGCACGGGTCACCTACCTCAACGCACCGCGCACCCCGGCCGAAGCCGTCGCCACCCTGGAGCGGGCGCTCGCCGACCGCGACCCGTACGGTCCGGCACTGGTCTGCGTCACCGGCGCCTCCAACGTCACCGGCGAGCTGTGGCCGGTCCGCGAACTCGCCGCCGCCGCGCACGCCCACGGCGCGCGCATCGTGCTGGACGCCGCCCAACTGGCCCCCCACCACCCCGTCTCCGTGCAGGAGCTGGACGTCGACTGGGTCGCCTTCTCCGGGCACAAGCTCTACGCACCCTTCGGCTCGGGCGTACTCGCGGGCCGCGCCGACTGGCTCCAGGAGGCCGAGCCCTACCTCGCGGGCGGCGGCGCCTCCCGCAAGGTCGCCCGGCGCGAGGACGGCGGCGTGGACGTCGAGTGGCACACCACCGCGGCCCGCCACGAGGCCGGCTCCCCGAACGTCATCGGCGTCTACTCCATCGCCTCGGCCTGCAAGGCCCTGACCGAGGCCGGCTTCGAGCACCTGGTCGCCCGCGAGCGCCACCTCATCGCGAAGGTCCGCGAGGGCCTGGCGGAGGTCCCGGCGGTCCGGATCCTCTCCCTCTTCGGCGACGACGCCCCGCGGGTCGGTGTCATCTCCTTCGTGGTGGACGGCTGGAACAGCTCCCACTTCGCCGCCGCGCTGTCGGCCGAGTACGGGATCGGCGTCCGCGACGGCCTGTTCTGCGCCCACCCGCTGGTCCGCACCCTGCTGGGCAGCGAGCCGCAGGCCCAGGGCGAATGCGGAGCCCCCGAGGCGGCACCGGGGGAGCGCTCGCTGAACGCGATCCGCGTCAGCTTCGGCGCGGGCACCCCCGACGAGCACGTGGAGCGCTTCGTCCGCGCGGTGAAGGAGCTCGTCGCGGACGGCGCGAAGTGGCAGTACCGCACGGAGGAGGGCCGCTGCGTCCCCGCCGTGTGACGGGGCGGCGCCGTTTCCTGGGGCTCCGCCCCAGACCCCGCGCCTCAAGCGCCGGCGGGGCTGGGTGGTGTGGGGCGGGGCCCCGCACGAGGGTCTCCTCGGCTCGCGCCTGCGGCCGTGGTTCTGTGGCTCGGCCTGGGTTGCGCGCTCGTCCTGCGGGGACCCTCCTGCGTGTCCCCGCCCCACGGCAGGGCTTCGACGGATGCCGCGGTGGGGTGGGGGGACGTGGCGGGGTGTCCCCGCAGGACGAGCGCGCAACCACCCCGCACAGCCGAGACATGCCCGCAGGCGCGAGCCGAGGAGACATCCCGGCGCGGCACCCCGCCCCGCCCCAGACCGACAGGCCCGCACCACTCAGCCTCGCCGGCGATTGAGGCGCACCCCGGGCCGGGACGACCCGAGCACCGCCGAGCACCCCGCAGGGGCTACGCGTCGAGGCCGATCGCGAACGCCGCCTCCAGGTCGTGCTGCGAGTACGTGCGGAACGCCACGTGCGTGTCCGTCGCCTCGACGCCCGGGATCTTGCTGATGCGGCCGGGGATGATGTCCGCCAGGTTCTCGTGGCGGGCCACGCGGACCAGCGCGATGAGGTCGTACGTCCCCGTGACGGAGTAGACCTCGCTGACGTTTTCGAGGGCGGCGATGGACTCGGCGATCTCGGGGATCCGGTCCACGCTGGTCTTGATGAGCACGATCGCGGTGATCACGGCTGGCTGTCTCCCTCGGTGGCCGTCGCTGGTCGACTCACTCTAGTCGTACCCCGATAGCGGGCCCACGCGTAGAGGAAGCCGAGCGAGAAGCCCACCAGATGGGCCAGATAGGCGACTCCCGGACCGCTGCCGGCCCGCTGCGCCGCCACCCATTGGAGGGCGAACCAGAACAGCAGCACGATCCACGCCGGGAACCGCAGCGGCAGGAAGAAGAGGAACGGGAACAGGCTCGTCACCCTCGCCCGCGGGAGCAGGAAGAGGAAGGCGCCCAGCACGGCCGAGATGGCGCCGGAGGCCCCGACCAGCGTCTGCGGGGATCCCGCGTTGGCCGCCGCGTACGCCGCCATCGCCAGGTATCCGGTACAGAGGTAGAAGGCGAGGAACGCCGGGCGGCCCATCCGTTCCTCCGCCATCGCGCCGAAGACGTACAGGAAGAGCATGTTCCCGAGCAGGTGCAGCCAGCTGCCGTGGACGAACAGTGCGGTGAGCGGGGTCAGCCAGGCGCGGGGGGTGCCTGTGAAGAGCTCGTCCGGGACCACGCCCCAGCGCCGGAAGTAGGCCGTCCCGGCGGACAGCAGCTCTTCTCCCGTTCCGTAGGAGGGATCGAGTCCCGAGGCCGGGCCGAGTACGAACACCACGGCGCAGCCCGCGATCAGCCCATGGGTGACCACCGGTCCCCGGGCGGCCTCGCGAACGGCCCGCCACCTCACGATCATGTGACAGAGCATGACGCAACAGGACCCACCTGAAGCGGTGGCAGGCCGTAGGGTTACGAGCTGCGGTCCGCAGGACGACGCATACGGCGGCGCGGGCGGCTTTAATTGAATCAGTTACGAAGGAGAGAGCGACCTGATGACGGTTCCCCTGCCGACCGACACCACCCGGTGGCGCTGCACCCTGTGCGGCAACCTCACGCGTTTCGACGTCACGCGTTCGTCGAAGGTCGTGGAGTACGTCCACCTGGACCTCGCCGGGGAGCCCAAGGTCGAGGAGCGCGAGGTGGTCAATGAGACCATCGAGTCGGTCCGCTGCCGGTGGTGCAACGCGGTGGACCAGATCGAGCTCGTGGACAGGCCGGGCGCGGACTCCTGACGGAGACGCACCCACAGGAAGATCACGGTAGGGGTGACGGATTGTGGAGCCAGCAAGCGGCGCTGAGTCGGCCGACGCGGCCGGCGACGCCGCCGAGGCGCTCGACCACCCGCTGCCGGAAGGCGTGCGGCGCCGGGTCGTCGCGCTCGTCTCGGACGCCTTCGGCGGACTGACGGTCGCTGACCTCCCGGCGCAGCTGCGCCAGTATGCCCGGTTCACCCCGACCCGGCGCGCCAAGTTCGCGGGCAATGCCATGGCCGCGGCGGTCGAGACCGACGCCGTGTTCCGGAGCAGGGTCGCCGAGAAGCTGCGCGAGGCGCAGGCGGACCTGGCCGCCGCGCTGGAGGCCGGTGCGCCTCCGGCGGCCGCGGATCCGCTGGACGTGGCGGCCGCCGCCTTCGTCCTGCGCCCGAACGGCTGGGTCAAGCTGGTGGCCGCCGCGGGCGAGGAGGCGCAGCGCGCCGACGCCGAGCGGGTCGGTGAGGAGACCCGGCGCGAGCTGGAGCGGCTGCGCGAGGAGCTGGCCCACGTACGGGAACTGCAGCGCACGGGCGGCGAGCAGATCCGGGTCGAGCTGGACGCGGCGCGCAAGGAAGCGGAATCGCTTCAGCGCAAGCTGCGCAGCGCCCTCAGCGACGTCAAGCGGGGTGACGCGGCCCTGCGCAAGGTGAATGCGGAGATCGACGGGATGCGCGCGGACGCGGCGGCCCGGGTGGCCGCGGCCGAGAGCGAGAGCCGGCGGCTCAAGTCCCGTCTCGCGGAGGTGGAGACGGCGCTGGAGACCTCGCGCCGGGCCACCCGGGAGGGGCGCAGCATCGAGGACATGCGGCTGCGGCTGCTGCTGGACACCGTGCTGGACGCGGCCCAGGGGCTGCGCCGGGAGCTCGCGCTGCCGCCGGTGAGCACCCGGCCCGCGGACACGGTGGACGCGGTGGAGCCGGGCCGGATGACGCCGAAGGACATCGCGGCGCGGGCCCTGTCGGAGACCGATCCGGCTCTGCTGGACCAGTTGTTGGCGCTGCCGCAGGCCCATCTGGTGGTCGACGGCTACAACGTGACCAAGACGGGCTATCCGACGATGCCGCTGGAGAAGCAGCGGCTGCGGCTGCTGGGCGGGCTGTCGATGCTGGCCGCGCAGACGGGCGCGGAGATGACGTGCGTCTTCGACGGTGCGGAGCTGGCGGCCCCGGTGCTGCTGGCGCCGCCGCGCGGGGTGCGGGTGCTGTTCTCCAAGGCCGGGGTGACGGCGGACGAGCTGATCCGCCAGCTGGTGCGTGCGGAGCCGCCCGGCCGGCCGGTGGTCGTGGTCTCCACGGACCGGGAGGTCGCCGACGGGGTGGCCAAGGCGGGCGCCCGACCCGTGACGTCCGCTTTGTTGCTGAAGCGGCTTTCGCGCGTTTCGTAACTCCTTGCCGTGATGCCCGAATTGGTGTGACTCGCGGGGGACGCACCGTCAAGTGACCTGCACGGAGCGTGCGCTGTAGGTAAAGAACCTGGTCGGGGGGCGAGTTTTTTCCCGGCAGGATTTGAACTGATCACAGCTGGGTCACTAGGGTCTGCTCAAACCTTCGTGCGGTAGATCACTCATTCGGGGTGGCAGCGAAGGTGCTGCCGAGTTGCGTTCCTTCGGCGGCTCCCAGGAAGAAGGAGCTCGCCTTCGTGGCGTCCCACCGTCGACCCAAGCAGCCGAACCGCGCTCGTGTGACCGTGCTCACCTCGGTCGCGGCCGCAGCCGTCGCCCTCACCGCGCAGAGCGCCTCCGCCGCGCCGGCGAAGCCGAGCAAGGACGAGGTCAAGAGCCAGGTCGACGCGCTCTACGAAGAGGCGGAGCAGGCCACCGAGAAGTTCAACGGGGCCAAAGAGCGCCAGGACAAGCTGGAGAAGGAGATAGGCCAGCTCCAGGACCAGGTCGCGCGCGGCCAGGGCGAGCTCAACGACCTGCGCAGCACGCTCGGTTCGATGGCCAGCGCCCAGTACCGCAGCGGCGGCATCGATCCCTCCCTCGCGCTCCTCCTCTCGGAGGACCCCGACAGCTACCTCGACAAGGCCTCCTCTCTGGAGCACCTGAGCGCCAAGCAGGTCGAGGGAGTCCAGCGCATCCAGGAGAAGCAGCGCACCCTCGCGCAGCAGCGCCAGGAGGCCGCAGGCAAGCTCGCCGACCTCGACGCCACCCGCAAGGAGCTCGGCGAGAAGAAGAAGGTCTCCACCGAGAAGCTCGCCGCGGCCCAGGCGCTCCTCAACACCCTGACCGCGCAGGAGCGCGCGGCCATCAAGGACGAGGACACGCGCGCCAGCCGCGCCGACGGCCAGCGCGTCGACCTCGGCAACGTCAAGGCCTCCGGCCGGGCCGGAGCCGCCCTCGAAGCCGCCAAGACGAAGCTGGGCTTCACCTACCAGTCCGGCGGCACCGGCCCCACGGTCTACGACTGCTCCGGGCTGACGCAGTGGGCCTACAAGCAGGCCGGCGTCAACATCAGCCGCACCACCTTCACCCAGGTGAACGACGGCACGCGCATCGGACGCAGCCAGCTCCAGCCCGGTGACCTGGTCTTCTTCTACGGCGACCTGCACCACGTCGGCCTCTACGCCGGCAACAACATGACGCTGCACGCCTCGAACCCGCGCAGCGGCATCAAGTACGAGTCCATGGACAACATGCCGTTCCAGTTCGGCGTCCGGGTCGGCTGATCCGCTCCGGGACGCGCCGTACGCCGCCCATCCGGGCGAATTCCAGGGCCTCCCTCTGACCACACGCCCCGCCGGTGACCTGCGTCTCCTGCGGGGCGTCGGCATGTGCGCCCACCGGTGGTCGTTGGCCGGTGTGTGGTCGCGCCGCTACTGTCTGCCAGCGCGGAACCCGGCACACGGCCGTCCACGGGGGGCGGACCCGGGCCCCGCACGCACAGCGGAAGGGAGCGGTTTCACGTGGCGTCCCATCGCCGGACCGGGCTCGGCGGCCTCGACCGGAACACGAAGGTCACCGTCCTCACCGCCGCAGCGGCCACCGCCGCGGTCGCCATGACGGGCGTACCCGCGAGCGCGGCCCCCGGCCTCCCGTACGAACCCGGCGGGGCGAGAACCGGCATCAGCGCCCAGGTCGACCGCCTCTTCGAGGAGGCCGAGCAGGCCACCGAGCGCTTCAACGAGGCGGGCGAGAAGGCCGACCGGCTCCGCATCGAGGTCAACCGGGCCCAGGACGCGGTGGCCCGCGGCCAGGAGCGCGTCAACACCATGCGGGGTGTCCTCGGCACCTTCGCCGGGGCCCAGTACCGCGGCGGCGGCATCGACCCCGCCGTCGGGCTGATGCTGGCCGAGAACCCCGACGCGTACCTGGAGCAGGCCGCCGCCCTCGACCGGCTGACGGGCCGCCAGGCCCGGCAGCTCGACGAACTCCGCGAGGAGCAGCGCGAACTCGGCCAGGAGCGCCAGGAGGCCTCCCGCAAACTCGCCGAACTCGACGCCCTGCGCTCCGACGTGGCCCGGCACAAGCGCTCCGTCACCGCGAAGCTCGCGGCGGCCCGCCGGCTGCTCAACGCCATGCCCTCCGAGGAGCGGGCCGACTACGAACGCTCCTCACGCTCCGGAGGCCGCTCCGAGGGCCTGCCCGAGCTGCCCTCCTCGGGTGCCTCCTCCGGCCGCGCCCAGACCGCCGTGATGGCGGCCCGGGCCGCCGTCGGCCGGCCGTACGTGTGGGGTTCCACCGGCCCCTCCGGCTTCGACTGCTCCGGGCTGATGGTCTGGTCCTACCGGCAGGCCGGGGTCTCGCTGCCGCGCACCTCGCAGGCCCAGCGGCACGCCGGCCGGCAGGTGCCGCTGTCGCAGGCCCGCCCGGGCGACCTGGTGACGTACCGCTCGGACGCCAGCCACGTCGGCATGTACGTCGGCAACGGCCAGGTGGTGCACGCCCCGTACCCCGGGGCCCGGGTCCGCTACGACCCCGTCGGGATGATGCCCGTCTCCTCCGTAACCCGCCCCTGACCCACCCGTGCGTACGATCGTCGGATGTTCCCCGTCCGCAGCGCCCTCGTACGCGTGCTGCCGCTCCTGCTGGGCGCGCTGCTCGCCGGATGCGGTGCGCCCGCTCCGCGGGACGGCGCCGAGCGTGACATCCGGGCGGCCGTCGCCGACTGGTCGCGGACGCCGCCCGCGCGGCTCGCCGCGATCCCGCTGGAGGGATGGGCGTACGAGGTCTCCGCGGTCCGGCGGGACGGCGCCGAAGCCACCGCCCGCGCGGAGCTGCGCTACCGGCTGAGCGGCTACGACGCGGCCGCGGCCGGGTCGGCGCGCGAGGTGCGCCTGACCCGGGACGGCGGGCGGTGGCACGTCACCGGGGACCGGGCGGCGCCGGGCGCGCTGCCGCAGCTGTGGGACCAGGGGCCGGTGGCGGTGGTCCGCGGCGCGCACACGCTGGCGCTGGGCGTCGGGCAGGAGGACGGGACGCTGTCGGCGATCGCGGCGGAGGCCGACCGGGCGGTGCCCGCGGTGAGTGCGGCCTGGCCGCGACCCTGGGCGGGCCGGGCGGTGGTGCTGGTCCCCGGCTCCCTGGAGCGGATGGCGGAGCTGCTGGGCCGCCCGGCGGCCGAGTACCGGGGCATGGGGGCCGTCACCACGGGCCGGGTGGGCGCGGCCCCGGCCCCCGCGGACCGGGTCGTCGTGAACCCGCAGGGGTGGGCGGAGCTCAGCCCGGCGGGCCGCGGGGTCATCCTGACCCACGAGGTCACCCATGTGGCCACCCGGGCGGCGACGACCGCCACCACCCCGCTGTGGCTTTCCGAGGGCTTCGCGGACTGGGCGGCCTACCGCGGCACCGCGGCCGGCCCGGAGCAGGCCGCCCCGGCGCTGGCCCGGGCCGTACGGCGGGGCGAGGTACCGGGGGAGCTGCCCCGGACGGAGGACTTCGCCTTCGGCGGCGACCCGGAGGCGCTGGCCCGGGCCTACGAGGGCGCCTGGCTGGCCTGCCGGACGGTCGCGGGGCGCTGGGGCGAGGCGGCGCTCGTGGACCTGTACGGGAGGGCGGGGCGCGAGCCGTGGCCGGTGGCGGTGCGCGAGGCCCTCGGGGTGGACCCGGACGCGGTGGTGAAAGCCTGGCAGGAGGCCCTGCGGGCGGAATTCCGCTGAGGGCGTCCGGTACGTTGGCAGCGATGCACAAGACGCTGATCGTGACCAACGACTTCCCGCCGCGCCCCGGCGGCATCCAGGCCTTCCTGCACAACATGGCGCTGCGGCTGGATCCCGACCGGATCGTCGTCTACGCCTCCACCTGGAAGCACAGCGCGGAGGGCCGCGAGGCCACCGCGGCCTTCGACGCGGAGCAGCCGTTCCAGGTGGTCCGCGACCGGACGACGATGCTGCTGCCGACCCCGCGCGTGACGCGGCGGGCGGTGGGCCTGCTGCGCGAACACGGCTGCGAGTCCGTCTGGTTCGGGGCGGCGGCCCCGCTCGGGCTGATGGGCCCGGCGCTGCGGCGGGCGGGTGCCCGGCGGATCGTGGCGACCACCCACGGGCACGAGGCGGGCTGGGCCCAGCTGCCGGCGGCGCGGCAGTTGCTGCGCCGGATCGGCGAGGGCACCGACACGCTGACGTACCTGGGGGAGTACACGCGCTCGCGGATCGCGTCGGCGGTGACGGACCGGGCGGCGGCCCGGATGGTGCAACTCCCGCCGGGGGTGGACGAGAAGACCTTCCACCCAGGATCGGGTGGGGCGGAGGTCAGGGCCCGGCTGGGGCTGACGGACCGGCCGGTGGTCGTCTGCGTCTCCCGGCTGGTGCCGCGCAAGGGGCAGGACACGCTGATCGAGGCGATGCCGCGGATCCTGGCGGCGGTGCCGGACGCGGTGCTGCTGATCGTGGGGGGCGGGCCCTACGAGGCGGACCTGCGCGAGCTGGCCGTCTCCACCGGGGTCTCGGACTCCGTCGTCTTCACCGGAGCCGTGCCGTGGTCGGAGCTCGCGGCCCACTACGGCGCCGGTGACGTCTTCGCCATGCCGTGCCGGACCCGCCGGGGCGGGCTGGACGTGGAAGGGCTCGGCATCGTCTACCTGGAGGCCTCGGCCACGGGCCTGCCGGTGATCGCGGGCGACTCGGGCGGTGCGCCGGACGCCGTCCTGGACGGCGAGACGGGCTGGGTCGTGCGGGGCGGTTCCCCCGAGGACGCGGCGGACCGGATCGTGACCCTGCTGAAGGATCCGGAACTGCGACGCCGGATGGGCGAGCGCGGCCGTGAGTGGGTCGAGGAGAAGTGGCGCTGGGACCTTCTGGCGGAACGCCTGCGCGAGCTGCTGTAGCCGGTGCCGGTGCGGCGCCGCTGCCGGGGGCTCCGCCCCCGGACCCCCGCGCCTCGAACGCCGGCGGGGCTGGATTTCGCCGCCGCCGACGGGCCGCGCAGCCATGTCTGACTGTTCCTCAGATGTCTGTCAATACCGCGTCTGGGCGGACGGCTGGATTCCGCCCATGATGCGGCCATGACATCCAACCTGACGCGCCGTCAACTATTGGGACTCGGCGCCCTCTCGACCGCCGCCGCGCTCGGCTTCACCCGGATCGGGGCGGCCTCCGCCGCGGCCGTGGAGCCCGCCGCAGCCCGGTACGCCCCCGCCATCGTCGTCGGCTCCGGTTACGGATCCGCCGTCGCCGCCCTGCGCCTCGGGCAGGCGGGGGTGCGTACCGTCGTCCTGGAGATGGGCCGGCTCTGGGACACCCCCGCGGCCGACGGCAAGGTCTTCCCCTCCACCTCCGCGCCCGACCAGCGCTCGATGTGGTTCCGCAACCGCACCGAGGCCCCGCTCGCCCAGTTCCTCTGGCTCGACGTCGTCAACCGCGACATCAGCCCCTACCCCGGCGTCCTCGACCGCGTGAACTACGGCGACATGTCCGTGTACGTCGGCCGCGGCGTCGGCGGCGGATCGCTCGTCAACGGCGGAATGGCCCCCACACCCAGGCGCTCGTACTTCTCCGAGATGCTGCCCCAGGTCGACGCCGACGAGATGTACGGCACCTACTACCCCCGCGCCCGCGCCATGCTCGGCGTCAACGACATCGACCCGGCCTGGTTCGAATCCACCGAGTGGTACCGCTTCGCCCGGATCTCCCGCAAGCACGCCCAGAACACCGGCCTGAAGACCGTCTTCGTCCCCAACGTCTACGACTTCGCGTACATGCAGCGCGAGGCGGCCGGCACCGCCACCCGCTCGGCCCTGGCCGGCGAGGTCATCTACGGCAACAACCACGGCAAGAAGAGCGTCGACAAGACCTACCTCGCCGCCGCCATCGGCACCGGCAACGTCACCATCGAGACCATGCAGCGCGTGGTCGGGGTACGGCCCGACCCGGCCGGGGGGTACGTACTGACGGTCCGGACCAGCGATGTCACCGGACGGGTCACCCAGGTCCGCGAACTCGGCTGCAAGCAGCTCTTCCTCGGGGCCGGGAGCCTCGGGACCACCGAGATCCTGCTGCGGGCCCGCGAGACGGGGACCCTGCCCGCGCTCAGCGACAAGGTCGGGCTCGGCTGGGGCCACAACGGCAACGTCATGACCGCCCGGGCCAACCACCTGTGGGACACGGTCGGCTGCAACCAGGCCACCATGCCCGCGATGGGCATCGACGACTGGGACAACGCCTCGAACCCGGTCTTCGCCGAGATCGCCCCGCTCCCCATGGGCATCGAGCACTGGATCTCGATGTACCTGGCCATCACCAAGAACCGGGAGCGCGGGCACTTCACCTACGACGCCGCCACCGACTCGGCCCGTCTCAACTGGCGGCGGGACCAGAACACGCCCTCGGTCGACGCGGCGAAGAACCTCTTCGACCGCATCAACCGGCGGAACTTCACGATGTACCGGTACGACCTGTTCGGCGACAACAGGGCCTTCGCCGACAACTTCACCTACCACCCGCTCGGCGGCTGCGTCCTCGGGGACGCCACCGACCTGTACGGGCGGGCCAAGGGCTACCAGGGGCTGTACGTGGTCGACAGCTCCCTGATCCCCGGATCGCTCGGCGTGAACCCGTTCGTGACCATCACCGCCCTCGCGGAACGGAACATGGCCCGGATCCTCGCCGAGGACCCCCGCTAGCCGCGGTCGGCAGCCCGGACTAGCCGCGGTACAGCGCCTCGATCTCGTCCGCGAAGTCCTTGGCCACCACATTGCGCTTCAGCTTCAGCGACGGCGTGATGTGACCCGACTCCTCCGTGAACTGGGAGGGAAGAATGCGGAATTTCCGCACCGATTCCGCCTTGGAAACCGCCGCGTTGCCGTCATCCACGGCCTTCTGGACGGCGGCGATCAGCTCCGCGTCCTCGCGCAGCTCCGCCGCCGTCACACCCGCCGGCTTGCCGTTCTCCGCGGCCCACCGGACGAGGAACTCCTCGTCGATGGTGACCAGCGCCGCCACGAAGGGGCGCGCGTCGCCCACCACCATGCACTCCGCGACCAGCGCGTGCGCCCGGATCCGGTCCTCGATGACGGCCGGCGCGACGTTCTTGCCGCCCGCCGTGACGATGAGCTCCTTCTTGCGGCCGGTGATCGCGAGGTAGCCGTCCTCGTCGAGGGTGCCGACGTCGCCGGTGTGGAACCAGCCGTCGGTCAGCGCCTCGGCGGTCGCCGACTCGTTCTTCCAGTACTCCTTGAAGATGTGCTCGCCGTGCAGCAGCACCTCGCCGTCGTCCGCGATGCGCACCACGGAGCCGGGCAGCGGCTGGCCGACCGTACCGATCTTCGTCTTGTCCCACGGGTTGAAGGCCGTGGCCGCACAGGACTCGGTGAGGCCGTAGCCCTCCAGCACCGTGAAGCCGATGCCGCGGAAGAAGTGGCCGAGCCGCTCGCCCAGCGGGGCGCCGCCGGAGATCGCGTACTCGCCGCGCCCGCCGAGGACCGTGTGCAGCTTGCTGTAGACCAGCTTGGAGAACAGCTTGTGCTTCAGGCGCAGCCCGAAGGACGGGCCGCCCGGGGTGTCCAGCGCGCGGCTGTAGGCGATCGCGGTGTCCGCCGCGGCGTCGAAGATCTTGCCCTTGCCGTCGGCCTGGGCCTTGGCGCGAGCCGAGTTGTAGACCTTCTCGAAGACGCGCGGGACTCCGAGGATCAGCGTGGGCCGGAAGGACTGGAGCTCGTCCGTCAGGTTCTTGATGTCCGGTACGCAGCCCAGGCGGATCGGCGCCAGTACGGCCGCCACCTCCACCAGGCGCCCGAAGACGTGCGCGGCCGGGAGGAAGAGCAGGACGGAGCACTCGCCGGTGCGGAAGAGCGGGCTCAGCCGCTCCACGACGTTGCCGCACTCGGCGAAGAAGTTGCGGTGGGTCAGCACGCAGCCCTTGGGGCGGCCGGTGGTACCCGAGGTGTAGACGATGGTGGCCGGGTCGTCGGCGTTCGCGAGGCTGCTGCGCTCCTCGACCTCGGCGTCGGAGATCTCCGCGCCGGCGGTCTTCAGCGTCTCCAGCGCGCCCTGCTCGATCTCCCAGACCTCGCGCAGCTCCGGCAGCCGGTCGCGCAGGGAGGCCACGGCCGCGCTGTGCGCCGGGCTCTCCACGATGACCGCGACGGCACCGGAGTCGCCGAGGATCCACTGGACCTGCTCGGGGGAGCTGGTCTCGTAGACGGGGACGGTGACGCCGCCCGCGCTCCAGATCGCGAAGTCGAACAGCACCCACTCGTAGCGGGTGCGGGAAATCAGGGCGACCCGGTCGCCGGGCCGGATGCCGGCCGCGACGAGGCCCTTGGCCGCGGCGCGGACCTCGGCGAGGAACTCGGTCGCGGTCACGTCCTGCCACCGGCCGTCGACCTTGCGGCTCATGACTGCGGTGTCTGGATGCTGAGCGGCGTTGCGGCGGATGAGATCCGTCAGGTTCCCGTCCGACGGGACCTCGTACAGGGCCGGAAGGCTGAACTCGCGCAAGACTGCTGCTCCTCTGGGCGCCATCGCCACCATGTGGACCGACCGGACGTTACCCACCGGTAGTGGGTTCCCGATAGGGGGAACCGGCCAGATGTTCCGTGCGTCACATTCTGCACTTACCCTGCTTCGCCATAACGTGCCGACAGTAGTCGACCCGTCCGGCGACTCGGAAGTAACCGCAGGTCCGGCCACCCTTCCCACCCCCTCTACCCGCCGCCACCAGGCAGCTCTAGGGTGGGGCGCATGGCTGGCAGCATGCGGGGACAGCAGCGGGGCGCGAGCGGATCAAGCCGTGGACCGGGCCATGGGCCGGGCCGCACCCGGGTGCACGTCGTGAGCGACGTGCACGGCAACACCGAGGCCCTCGCCCGCGCCGGAGACGGCGCCGACGCCCTCATCTGCCTCGGCGACCTCGTGCTCTTCCTCGACTACGCCGACCACTCCCGAGGGATCTTCCCCGATCTGTTCGGCGTCGAGAACGCCCACCGGATCGTCGAGCTGCGCACCGCGCGCCGCTTCGAGGAGGCCCACGCCTTCGGCCGGCAGCTCTGGACCGGCCTGGACCGGGACACCCTCATCGAGGGCGCCGTACGCCGCCAGTACGCACAGATGTTCGCGGCCTTCCCCACCCCCACCTACGCCACCTACGGCAACGTCGACGTCCCGGGCCTGTGGCCCGAGTACGCCGACCGCGACGGCATCACCGTGCTCGACGGCCAGCGGGTGGAGATCGGCGGCCGGGTCTTCGGCTTCGTCGGCGGCGGACTGCCCTCCCCGATGCGCACCCCGTACGAGGTGGACGTGGAGGAGTACGCCGCCAAGGTGGAGGCCCTCGGCGAGGTGGACGTGCTCTGCTCGCACATCCCGCCGGAAGTGCCCGAGCTCTGCTACGACACCGTCGCCCGCCGGTTCGAACGCGGCAGCGAGGCCCTGCTCGCCGCCATCCGCCGCACCCGCCCCCGCTACGCCCTCTTCGGACACGTCCACCAGCCGCTGGCCCGCCGCATGCGCATCGGGAACACCGAGTGCGTGAACGTGGGCCACTTCGCGGCGACCGGCCGGCCCTGGGTCCTCGAATGGTAGGGATCGAGCCGCATCACGGCGGGCTCCGGCAGGGTCCGGGAGCCACTGGAGTGGCGACGTCCACACGCGCGGTAGCCTTCACGCGGCGGCCCCAGGCCGCACACATCCTCGAACTCCCCCAGCTGCCGCTGGGAGGTACCCCCAGCCCGGAGGAGCGACCGCGATGGCGGAACACACCAGCTCAAGCATCACGATCGAGGCTGCGCCCACCGACGTGATGGCCGTGATCGCCGACTTCGCCCGTTACCCCGAGTGGACCGGCGAGGTGAAGGAGGCCGAGGTACTGGCCACCGACGCCGAAGGGCGCGCCGAGAAGGTCCGCCTGCTGCTCGACGCGGGCGCGATCAAGGACGACCACACCCTCGCCTACACCTGGAAGGGCACCGACGAGGTCAGCTGGACCCTGGACAAGTCCCAGATGCTGCGCCAGCTGGACGGCTCCTACCGGCTGGCGGCCGTCGACGGCGGCAAGCGGACCGAGGTCACCTACCAGCTGACCGTCGACGTCAAGATCCCCATGCTCGGCATGATCAAGCGCAAGGCCGAGAAGGTCATCATCGACCGTGCGCTCGCGGGCCTGAAGAAGCGCGTCGAAAGCGTCTGACCCCGCTTCCCGCGCGCCGGAGGGGCCGGGGAACACGCTGCGCGCCCTTCCGGGCCCACCGCCCGCAGGCGCGCGGCCACGGACCACCACCGACCCGGAGCACCCGCACATGCACACCTTGCTGATCACAGGCCCCGGCGGGGCCGGGCGGACCACCGTGGCCGCGGCCACCGCACTCGCCGCGGCCCGCCAGGGGCGGCGGGTGCTGCTGCTCTCCGGCGACGTCGGCGACCCGCTGACCGCCCTGGCCGGGGACCCGGCCGCCCCCGGGCTGCGGGTGGCCCGGGTGGACTCCGGCGAGGAGTTCCGCGACGAGCTCGTCACCCTCCAGCAGCGCGGATCCGCCCTGCTCGGCATGGTCGGGGCCCGGCCCCTGGACGCCGAGGAGATCACCGAACTGCCCGGCGCCGAAGAGTTCGCCCTGCTCCGCGCCCTGCGGCGGGCCGCCGCCGCGCCCGGCACCGACCTCGTCGTCGTCGACATGCCACCGCTCCACCGGAGCGTGGCCACCCTCGCACTCCCCGCCCAGCTGCGCCGCTACCTCGCCCGGCTGCTGCCCGCCGAGCGGCAGGCCGCCCGCGCCCTGCGGCCCGTACTGGCCCAGCTGGCCGGCGTCCCCATGCCCGCGCAGTGGCTCTACGAGACCGCCGCCCGCTGGGACGAGGAGCTGGCCGCCGTCCAGGCCGTCGTCGAGGCCGACACCACCGAACTGCGGCTGGTCGCCGAGCCCGGCCCGGCCGCCGCCGACGCGCTGCGCCTCGGCCGGCTCGGACTCGCCCTCCAGCAGCTGCCCGTCTCCGCCGTCGTCGCCAACCGCACCGTGCCGGTGGAATCCGCCGACCCCTGGCTTGCCGGGCTCGCCGCCCAGCAGGAGAAGTACACCGCCGAGTGGGCGGCCGAGCTCCCCGTCGTGACCCTCGCCCACCTCGGCCGGGACCCGCGCGGCCCGCAGGACCTGGAGCAGCTCGCCGCCACCGGCGGGCTCGTGCCCGAGGCGCCCGCACCCCGCCGGGCCTGGGCCGTGGAGGACCGGCTCGCCGAGGACGGGGTGCTCGTCTGGGTGGTACCGCTGCCCGGCGCGCACAAGAGCGACCTCGACCTCGTCCGCCGCGCAGACGAGCTGCTGCTCACCGTCGGCCCCCACCGCAGGATCGTTCCGCTGCCCGCCGCGCTGCGCCGCTGCACCGTCTCCGGCGCCGCCCTCGCCCAGGGGGAGCTGCGGATCCGCTTCACCCCCGACCCGGGACTGTGGCCCCGTACGCGATGAACCGCGTACCCCCGTTCGGGTACCGTCGAAGGTAGTCCGTACCGCACGCACCGCAGCAGCCGCAGAAGAGAGTCCGCCATGAGCGAGGCCACCGACCGTCCCGCCGACAACGACGCCTGGGCCAGCGCCTGTGCCGAGGACCTCGCCGCCGAGAAGGAACGCCGGCGCGGACAGGAGCAGGCCGCGGCCGGCGGCACCGGCACCGCCGCCGAGGAGCTGTTCAAGCTCTTCGAAGCCGTCGCCGACAAGGTGTCCGGGCTGAACAACCCGCTGCTCGGCGCGGCCGCACAGGGCGCGGTGCGCCAGATCGTCGACCAGGCCAAAACCGCCGCCAAGCCCGTCATCGAGCGCAATCCGGAGGTCTTCGACCACCTCGCGGCCGCCGGCTCCGAGCTGCTCGCCGCCTACCGTTCGGCCGTCGAGGGCCACGAGCGCCGCTGGACGCGGGGCGAACCCCCGGCTCCCCGGCAGGCGTCCCACGACCGCGACCCGCGTGACGAAGGGCCCGACGACGGCCCCTCCGAGCGGATCGATCTCGACTGATCCTCCGGAAGCCTCGGGTACGGTTGGCCGTGGCGGGGTTTGACCGGAAACCGAGGGACTAATGGGACTCACCATCGGCGTCGACATCGGCGGCACGAAGATCGCGGCCGGCGTGGTCGACGAAGAGGGCACGATCCTTGAGACGTACAAGGTGCCCACCCCGCCGACCGCGGACGGAGTGACGGAGGCCATCTGCGCCGCCGTCTCCGAGGTCAGCAGCAACCACACCATTGAGGCCGTCGGCATCGGCGCCGCCGGATACGTGGACGACAAGCGCGCGACCGTACTGTTCGCGCCCAACATCAACTGGCGGCACGAGCCGCTGAAGGACAAGGTCGAGCAGCGCATCGGCCTGCCCGTCGTCGTCGAGAACGACGCGAACTGCGCCGCCTGGGGCGAGTACCGCTTCGGCGCCGGCCAGGGACACGACGACGTCATCTGCATCACGCTCGGCACCGGCCTGGGCGGCGGCATCATCATCGGCAACAAGCTGCGGCGCGGACGCTTCGGCGTCGCCGCCGAGTTCGGGCACATCCGGGTCGTCCCGGACGGCCTGCTGTGCGGCTGCGGCAGCCAGGGCTGCTGGGAGCAGTACGCCTCGGGGCGCGCGCTCGTCCGGTACGCGAAGCAGCGCGCCAACGCCACCCCCGAGAACGCGGCGATCCTGCTCTCGCTCGGTGACGGCACCCCCGAGGGCATCGAGGGCAAGCACATCAGCGAGGCCGCCCGGCAGGGCGACCTGGTGGCCATCGACGCCTTCCGCGAACTGGCCCGCTGGGCCGGCGCGGGACTGGCCGACCTGGCCTCGCTGTTCGACCCGTCCGCCTTCATCGTCGGCGGCGGGGTCTCGGACGAGGGCGACCTCGTCCTCGACCCGATCCGCAAGTCCTTCAAGCGCTGGCTGGTCGGCGGCGCGTGGCGTCCGCACGCGCAGGTCCTCGCCGCACAGCTGGGCGGCAAGGCCGGGCTCGTCGGCGCGGCCGACCTGGCCCGCCAGGGCTGACCTCTTTTCACCCTTCTTTCTCTGCCCGCCGCCCGCCGCGCCCCTTGGGGGAGCGGCGGGCGGCTGCGTATCTTGCGGGTCATGGACCAGCTGCCGAAGTCCCGTACGGAGCCCGACGGTTCTGCCGTGATCCGGGTGCTCAGCTACAACATCCGCTCCCTGCGCGACGACGAGGAGGCGCTGGCCCGGGTCATCCGGGCGTGCGAGCCCGACCTCGTCCTCGTCCAGGAGGCCCCCCGGTTCTTCCGATGGCGCAAACACGCGGCGCGGCTGGCCGCCAAGTGCGACCTGGTGGTGCTGGGCGGCGGCGCGACGGCGGCCGGGCCGCTGCTGCTGTGCTCGCTGCGCGTCTTCGTGGAGCGCACGGAGGACGTCCTGCTGCCGCGCACCCCCGGCCTGCACCGCAGGGGCTTCGCCACGGCGGTGATCCGGGTCGGGGGCGTGCGGCTGGGCCTGGCCTCCGTGCACCTCTCGCTGCAGGCGGCGGAGCGGCGGGCCCACGCGGAGCTGCTGCTGGACCGGCTGGCCGGCATGGACGTGCCGTACGCGATCGCCGCGGGCGACCTGAACGAGGGCCCGGACGGGCCCGCGTACGGGCTGCTGGCCGCCGGGCTCCAGGACTGCCGGGCGGTGGCCCCGTGGGGCGGCGGACCCACCTTCCCCGCGGCGGCGCCGGACCGCCGGATCGACGCGGTGTTCGCCACGAAGGGGGTCGAGGTGCTGGCCTGCGGGGTCCCCGCGGGGCTGCCGGGCGTCTCGGCCACGGACCTGCGGTCGGCGACGGACCACCTGCCGGTGCTGGCGGCCCTGCGGCTGTCGGCCGCGCCGTAGCCGGGGGCGCTGCCCCCGGACCGCGCCTCACTCGCCGGCGGGGCTCTCTTTCAGCCCCGCCGGCGATGGGGGCACGGGGTCCGGGGCGGAGCCGCGGGAAGCCTCGGGGTCAGACGACCGCGCCGCGGCCCGGGTCGTCGTCATCGTCTTCGCCGTCGTGCGCCATGCGTCCCACCAGCGTGGCGAAGCCGCCCAGGAAGCCGCCGATGCCCAGCGTCGTCAGCCACCAGGTCATCTCCCACTGCAGGAGCACCGCGAGCAGCAGCAGCACCGGACCGCCGACGACCGCCAGCCACGCGAACTTCGACGTCGTGTCCGCGGGCGGGAGCTCCGGCTCCGGGGGCACGAAGTGGCCCTCCTCCGCCGAGGTCAGGTCGTCGTCCTGCGGCTCCGCCGGCGAGTGGTCCCGGGGACCCGCCATGCCCACGCCCGGCGCGAAGAGCACGGAGCTGCCCAGCGCCGCCGGGGGCCCCGGTTCCGCTTCAGGCTCCGGATCCGGCTTCGTGTCCGGTTCGGTGTCCGGCTTCGGATCGGCCTTCGCGTCCCGTCCCGAGTCCGCGGGCAGCGGCTTGACGTCCTCCTCCGGCAGGAGGAGGTTCTCGATCGGCCTGAACGGTCTGGCCCCCGGCGGGTCCGGCGGCTCCTGGCCGTACCCGGCGACGATCGCCGCCCACGCCGCTTCCTCGTCCAGCGGCGGAACCCCGCCCGACTGCTCCTCGTGCTCAGCCACCGGCCTCCGCCCCCTCCCTGCCCACGCTCTCCGCCAGTCGGCCGATGAACGCATAACTGTCCGCGAAGATCCGCTCCGCGTCATGGTCCAACGTCGCGACGTGGTAGCTCTGTTCCAGCAGGGTCTCGGTGACGTCCGTCGAGGACACCCGGGCCAGTACCCGCGCGGAGTCCACGGGCGGTACGACATGGTCCTGCGGGCTGTGCAGCAGCAGCATCGGCTGCGTCACCTGCGGCAGATCGGCGTCCACGAGCTGCAGGAACTTCTTCAGCGAGTGCGCGGCCCGGGTCGGGACCCGGTCGTAGCCGACCTCCTCCGAGCCCGGCTTCGCGATGTCGCTGGCGATGCCCGGCGTGGAGCGGATGAGGTGCTTGGTCACCGGCAGGGTCACGGCCAGCGGGTCGTGCACCTTGTTGGCCGGGTTGACGAGCACGATGCCGCTGATGGCGTCCCCGTGCTTGGCCGCCAGCCGCAGCGTCAGAGCCCCGCCCATCGACAGCCCGAAGACGAACACCTGCTCGCACCGGTCCAGCAGTTCCCGCAGAGCGCGGTCCACCTCCGCGTACCAGTCCTGCCAGCCCGTGAGCTGCATGTCCTGCCAGCGCGTCCCGTGCCCGGGCAGCAGCGGGAGCGACACCGTGAGGCCCCGCCCGGCGAGGTACTCGGCCCAGGGACGCAGGGACTGCGGGGAACCGGTGAAGCCGTGGCAGAGAAGGACGCCGACCTCTCCGCCCTCGTGGCGGAACGGCTCGGCTCCAGGGAGGACGGGCACCAGAGTCTCCTTGATCACGATGTACATCGGGTGGGTGCGTTGCTCTGTGTGACTTCAAGGTACGCGACCGGGGTGGCACCGGCCAGGGTCGTCGGGGCCCCTGCCGGTGTAGGCACGGGATATGGTCTGTTCGACAGACACAGGAAGGCTTTCGAGTTGATCTACGGCGCAATGAAGTTCTCCATCGGCGGTTCACTGAAGCTCGCATTCAGGCCGTGGGTGGAGGGCCTCGAAAACATTCCCGCAGAGGGGCCGGCGATCCTGGCGAGCAACCACCTGTCCTTCTCCGACTCCTTCTTCCTGCCTGCGGTGCTGGACCGGAAGGTCACCTTCATCGCGAAGGCGGAGTACTTCACCTCCCCGGGGGTCAAGGGCAAGCTGACGGCCGCCTTCTTCAAGGGCGTCGGCCAGCTCCCGGTGGACCGCTCCGGCGCCCGCGGGGCCGGTGAGGCCGCGATCCAGAGCGGCATCCAGGTCATCGAGCGCGGAGAGCTGTTCGGTATCTACCCCGAGGGCACGCGTTCACCCGACGGACGCCTCTACCGCGGCAAGCCCGGCGGTCTGGCCCGCGTGGCCCTGGCCACCGGTGCGCCCGTGATCCCCGTCGCGATGATCGACACGGAGAAGATCCAGCCGCCCGGCAAGGTCGTCCCCAAGCTGATGCGCCCGGGGATCCGGATCGGCAAGCCGCTGGACTTCAGCCGCTACCAGGGC
Source organism: Streptomyces spororaveus (assembly GCF_016755875.1). Lineage (NCBI taxonomy): Bacteria > Bacillati > Actinomycetota > Actinomycetes > Kitasatosporales > Streptomycetaceae > Streptomyces > Streptomyces spororaveus. The sequence goes on from NZ_BNED01000005.1 coordinate 6,117,558, forward strand.
ATGGACAGTGACCGCTTCATCCTCCGCTCGGTGACCGACGAGGTCATGTACGAGATCATGAAGCTCTCCGGCCAGGAGTACGTCGACATCTACGCGACCGCGGCCAAGCGCCAGATCGCCGATGCCGAGAAGGCCGAGAAGGCCGCCAAGGCGGAGAAGACCGCCAAGGCCGACGGCACGTCGGAGTAGGTGCGCGCGGGCGGTACCGCCCGCGGGGGGTGGGGGAGATGGCGAAACGCGAACGCGTCGTACGCATGTCGGTCGAGCAGCCGCTGTGGCGTGCCCTGACCGCGTACCGACTGCTGACCATGGCCTACGCGGTGCTGCTGTTCGCCGCCGCGTACAAGGAGTTCCCGCGCCCCGGCGTCGCGGTCGGCTACCTCGCCTTCCTCGCCGTCTGGACCCTCGCCACCTCCCGCAAGGTGGCGAACGCGGCGAGCTGCACCAAGGGCTTCCTCGTCGCCGACCTCACCGTCGCCATCGCGGGCATCGTGCTCACCCCGGTCGCCGACACCCAGGCGCGGATCCACGCGGGCGGCTCCACCCTCCCCACCATCTGGACGGCGGGCGCGGTCCTCGCCTTCGCCATCAAGGGCGGCTGGCGCTGGGCCTGCTTCGCCTCCACCTTCGTGGCGGCCGCCAACCTCGCCATCCACACGGGCCAGCCCACCCGGGACACCCTGCACAACGTCCTGCTCGTATGGGTCGCCTCCGTCGCCATCGGCTACGTGGTCGAGGTCGCCCGGGCCAGTGAGAACACCCTCGCCCGCGCCCTGGAGATCGAAGCCGCGACCCGCGAGCGCGAGCGCCTCGCCCGCGACATCCACGACGGGGTCCTCCAGGTCCTCGCCATGGTCCAGCGCCGCGGCAGCGAGCTGGGCGGCGAGGCCGAGGAGCTCGGCCGGATGGCCGGGGAGCAGGAGGTGGCGCTGCGCACGCTGGTCTCCAGCGGGCTGGTGCAGCCCTCCCGGGTCTCGCACGACGAGTCGCGGGGCGCTCTGGTCGACGCGTACGAGGTGGACGAGCCGGGCGCCGAGGACGGCGAGCTGGACCTGCGGACGCTCCTCGCCCCGCACGCCGGGTCCCGCGTGAGCTTCGCCGAGCCGGGCACCCCGGTGCCGCTGCCGGTGCCCGCCGCGAAGGAACTGGCCGCGGCGGTCGGCGCCGCCCTGGACAACGTGCGCAAGCACGCCGGGGAAGGGGCTCGGGCCTGGATCCTCGTCGAGGACTGGGGCGACGAGGTCATCGTGACCGTTCGCGACGACGGCCCCGGCATCCCGGCGGGCCGGCTCGACCAGGCGGCGGGCGAGGGCCGGATGGGGGTGGCCCTGTCCATCCGCGGCAGGCTGCGCGATCTCGGCGGCAGCGCCGATCTGGTGTCCGTCCCCGGGCAGGGCACCGAAGTGGAACTGAAGGTACCCAGGGGGAGGACGAACAGAACATGAGCGAGAGCACCGACGTGAACGTGAACGATCCGAACAGGCCGAACGAGCTCCACGAGACAAGGGTGATGGTCGTCGACGACCACCCGATGTGGCGGGACGCGGTCGCCCGCGACCTGGCCGCCGCGGGCTTCGACGTCGTCGCCACCGCCGGCGACGGCCCCGAGGCGGTCCGCCGGGCCCACGCCGTCACGCCCGACGTACTGGTCCTCGACCTCAACCTGCCCGGCATGCCGGGCGTGCAGGTCTGCAAGGAGCTGGTCGGCGCCAATCCCGCCCTCCGGGTGCTGGTGTTGTCGGCCAGCGGTGAGCACGCGGACGTCCTGGAAGCGGTGAAGTCCGGCGCGACCGGCTACCTGCTGAAGTCCGCCGGCGCCCAGGAGCTGATCGACGCCGTGCGCCGCACCGCGGCGGGCGACCCGGTCTTCACCCCGGGCCTGGCCGGGCTGGTGCTCGGCGAGTACCGGCGCCTGGCCACCGACCCGCTGCCGGCCACCTCCGACGAGCCGAAGGCCCCGCAGCTGACCGACCGCGAGACCGAGGTACTGCGGCTCGTGGCCAAGGGGTTGTCGTACAAGCAGATCGCCGAACGCCTGGTCATCTCCCACCGCACCGTGCAGAACCACGTCCAGAACACCCTGGGCAAGCTGCAGTTGCACAATCGGGTCGAACTCGTCCGGTACGCGATAGAACGCGGCCTCGACGACGCGTAGTACCCGCCCGGGGGACGTCCGCACCGCCCGTCGATCGTACTTACTTCCTCGTACGAGTGAACGGGCGTACGCAACGCCTCGCAATTCCACCGGAATTGGCCTCTCCAGGCCCCTTGCTGTGATCTGGGTCACCACTAGCGTGACCGTCATGGCGATTGGAGATTCCATGAAGGTCGGAGTGCTGACCGGCGGCGGCGACTGCCCCGGGCTCAACGCGGTGATCAGGGCCGTCGTCCGCAAGGGCGAGCAGGAGTACGGCTGCGGGTTCGTCGGGTTCAAGGACGGCTGGCGGGGCGCGATCGAGGGGCGGACCGTCCCGCTCGACATCCCCGCCGTCCGCGGCATCCTGCCCCGCGGCGGCACCATCCTCGGTTCCTCGCGCACCAATCCGTTCAAGACGGAGAACGGCGTGCGGGACATCAAGGAGAACCTCGCGAAGTACGAGGTGGACGCGCTCGTCGCGATCGGCGGCGAGGACACCCTCGGGGTCGCGGCCCGGCTGTACGAGGAGTACGGCGTCCCCTGCGTCGGGGTGCCCAAGACCATCGACAACGACCTGTCCGCCACCGACTACACCTTCGGCTTCGACACCGCCGTCGGCATCGCCACCGAGGCCATCGACCGGCTGCACACCACGGCCGAGTCCCACATGCGGGTCCTGGTCGTCGAGGTCATGGGCCGGCACGCCGGCTGGATCGCCCTGCACTCGGGGCTCGCGGGCGGCGCCAACGTCATCCTCATCCCGGAGCAGCGCTTCGACGTGGACGAGGTCTGCGCCTGGGTGACCTCCCGGTTCCGGGCGAGCTACGCGCCGATCGTGGTGGTCGCGGAGGGCGCGATGCCCAAGGACGGGGAGATGGTCCTGAAGGACGGCACCCTGGACTCCTTCGGCCATGTCCGGCTGTCGGGCGTGGGTGAGTGGCTGGCCAAGGAGATCGAGGCGCGGACCGGCAAGGAGGCCCGTACGACCGTGCTCGGGCACATCCAGCGGGGCGGCACGCCAAGCGCCTTCGACCGGTGGCTCGCGACCCGGTTCGGGCTGCACGCGATCGACGCGGTGCTCGACAGGGACTTCGGGAAGATGGTCGCGCTCAAGGGGACGGACATCGTCCGGGTGCCGATCGCGGAGGCGACGTCGAAGCTCAAGACGGTGGATCCGGCGCTCTACAAGGAGGCCGGGGTCTTCTTCGGCTGAGCGGCGACCCGCCACCATGGGCCGTATGGTGACAAACGGCCCATGGTTCGAGGTGCGGGAGCAAGCGTGGAGATCCTGGCATTCGGTGTGACCGCCGACGAGAAGCCGCTCCTGGAGCAGGCGTTCGCGGGGCAGCACGAGGTCCGTTGCCTGGACGTCTTCCTCGACGAGGACACCGCGCCGATCGCCGCCGGGTACGAGATCGTCTCCTCCAGCGTGAACGCCGACCTGAACGGCCGGGTGCTGCGGGTCCTGGCGGCGGGCGGGACGAAGCTGATCTCCCAGCGGTCCACCGGCTTCAACAACATCGACCTGGACGAGGCCCGGCGCCTGGGCCTGGCGATCAGCCGGGTCTCCGCCTACTCGCCCTACTCGGTGGCCGAGTTCGCCTGGGCCCTCGCGATGGCGGTGAACCGGCGGATCGTCCGGGCGTCGATCCGGACCCGGGACTTCGACTTCAGGCTGAACGGGCTGATGGGCCGGGACTTCCACGGCCGCACGGCCGGCGTGCTCGGCACCGGCAAGATCGGTGAGGCGTTCACCCGGATCGCCCACGGTTTCGGCATGCGCCTGCTGGGCTGGGACGTGGTGCAGAACCCGGCCTGCCTGGAGCTCGGCATGACGTACGTGGACAAGGACGAACTGCTCGCCTCCTCCGACCTGGTCAGCCTGCACGTGCCCCTGCTGGAGTCCACCCGGCGCATCGTCGACGCCGCGGCGCTGCGGCGGATGCGGGACGACGCGATCCTGGTGAACTCCAGCCGCGGCGGGTTGATCGACACCGATGCCCTGGTCGACGAACTCCGGGCGGGCCGCTTCACGGGCGTCGGCCTGGACGTGTACGAGGCGGAGGCCGGGGTCTTCTTCCTCGACAAGTCCCTGGAGGCCGTCGAGGACGACACCCTGGCCCGGCTGGTTACCTTCCCGAACGTCGTGGTGACCTCCCACCAGGCCTACTACACGGCGGACGCGGTGGGCCAGATCATCGCCACCACCGTCGCCAACGTGGCGGACCACCTGGCGGGCCGCCGCTCCGAGAACACCCTGGTCCCGCCGCCATAGCCCACCGGCACCGCGCGTTCACCCGGACTTCGGCGCACGGCCATGCCGGCGGGCCGGGGCGGGGGATAGATTCGGCCACGTGGACATACCCGTCGTGGCGCGCTGGGCCCTGCTCGCCCTCGCCCTCCTGAGTTTCCTCGGCGCCCTGCGGGCGCTGCACCTCGCCCGCAGGGCCGCCCCCGGCCACCGGTCCGGACGGCTGCTGGACGCCGCCGACCACACCCTGGGGACGGTGCTGATCACCTCCTTCGCCCTCCCCGGCGAGCACGTGGAGATCCCGCTCGTCGCGCTGGCCCTGATGGCGCCGGTGCTCGTGTGGAAGGGCGTCCGCGAGACCCGGTCCCGCCGGAAGGCGAAGCCGGCCCCCGCCGACGGCACCGCCTAGACCGGGGCCATGACACCGGTCAGCAGCTCGCGCAGCAGCTCCGCGCCGCGCAGCGTGAGGACCGACTCCGGGTGGAACTGCACCCCCGCGAAGCCTCCGGACGGGGACCGCAGGGCGTGGACCTCGCCCGTGGCCGCGTCCCGGGACACCTCGATCCCCGTCGCGGCCAGCCGGGCGGCGCCCGCCTCGTCGCAGTGCGCGGTGTAGGTGTTGTAGAAGCCGACCACCTCCTCGGTCCCGAACAGATCGATCCGGGTCTGCGCCCCCTGCGCCGGTTCCGCCTTGCGGATCAGCGGGAGGCCCAGCTCGGCCGCCAGCAGCTCGTGCCCCAGGCAGACCCCGACCAGGCCGTGGCGGTGCCCGGCCAGCAGCTCGGCCGCCAGCGCCCGCAGCATCCGCATCCTGGGGTCCGAGGTATCGGCCGGATTGCCCGGGCCGGGGCCCAGGACGATCGGGCCCTCCCAGGCCAGGGCCGCCGCGCGCAGCCCCGGGTCGTCGAAGCGGCGTACGGTCACCTCCAGCCCGGCCACCCGCAGGACGTGTGCCAGCATCGCCGTGAAGGTGTCCTCGCCGTCCACCACCAGCGCGTGCCCGGCCGGGGCCGGCGGCCGCTCCTGCATCCGCAGCCAGAACGGCGCCAGGTCCTGGCGGCGGGCGGCGAGGGCCGCCTGCACCCGGGGGTCGTCCGCCAGCCGGGCCCCCTGCGACGCGGGCCGCGGTGCGGCCGGCCGCACCCCGAGCGCCGCCAGCACCCCCGCCGCCTTCGCATGGGTCTCCGCCACCTCGCCCGCCGGATCCGAGTGCCGGACCAGCGTCGCGCCCACCGGCACCCGCAGCACGCCGTCCGCCGCGATGTCGGCCGTGCGGATCAGGATCGGGGAGTCGAGGGTCTGCGCCCCCGCCGGATCCCGGCTCAGCAGGGCCAGCGCGCCCGCGTAGTAGCCGCGCCCGCCCACCTCGTACCGCTCGATGACGCGGCAGGCGTTCTGCACCGGGGACCCGGTGACCGTCGCGGCGAACATCGTCTCGCGCAAGACCTCCCGCACGTCCAGCGAGGACCGGCCCCGCAGCTCGTACTCGGTGTGCGCGAGGTGGGACATCTCCTTCAGCCGCGGTCCGACGACGACCCCGCCCCTGTCCCCGACCGTGCACATCATCTTCAGTTCCTCGTCGACCACCATCGACAGCTCCTCGGTCTCCTTGCGGTCGCCGAGGAAGGCGAGGAGGGAGTCGGCGGTCGGCCCCCCGGCCGGATAGCGGTAGGTGCCGCTGATCGGGTTCATCACGACCGTCGGGCCGGACATCCGCACGTGCACCTCCGGGCTGGCCCCCACGAGGGTCCGCTCCCCGGTGTGGACGACGTACGTCCAGTACGCGCCCCGCTCGCCCTCCAGCAGCCGCCGGAACAGCGCGAGCGCGTCGGCCCGGCCGAATCCGTCGATGCGGCCCTCGTAGGTGCGCCGGATGACGAAGTTCGCGCCCTCGCCCCGGCCGATCTCGCCTTCGACGACCCGCCGGACGGTGGCCGCGTACTCCTCGTCGGGGACGTCGAAACCGCCGTCCTCGACCCGCACCCTGTGCCCCGGCAGTGCGGCCAGCGCCTCGGCGAGCGGGATCTCGTACGCCTCCTCGGCGACCAGCACGCTCAGCGGCGTGCCGTCGTCGCGTACGTCGAAGCCGCGCTCGCGGATCTGCCGGAAGGGGACGAGCGCGAGGGTGGGCAGCTCGCCGAGGGGCAGGTCGGCGAGCCGCTCGACCTCGCCGACCTGCCCGATCAGCACCTCGACGGTGTCGTGGTCGCGGCCGGGGGTCCGCCGGCGCAGCAGGGCGAACGGCGGGGAGGCGGGGTCGAGCAGCCGGCTCAACCGGTGGGGTCGGATGGGGTTCATGGGGCGGAGCGTCCTTCCGGTGGGAGGAGCGGCTCCGGGACCCGGCCACACGGCCGGAAACGCGGAAGGCCGCCCCTCGGGGCGGCCTTCGCGTCGTGCGTGTCGTCAGGTACGCGCGAGAAGTGGGCCGCCGGGAGCGGTCCACCACCAGTTCTGGTTCGAGTGCGCGTACATGGCGGCCACCTTAGCCCAGACCGCCCCCGCGGGGCAGGATCTGTCTCACGACGCGAGCTGAACCATGGATTCCGTTCCGTCGGGCGTCCGCGACCTTTGAGCTGGTTCGTCTCACGTTGTGGGCGGGGGGCCGGATGCGGCGTGTGACGCCGTAATGTGTACGAGGTGACCGTGAACGCTGAAACCCAAGCCCCCGCCGCCAAGGCGACCTGGCGAGACCTTCCCGCGGCGCAGCAGCCTTCGTACCCCGATGCCGAGGCTCTGCGCGCTGTCGTCGCGGACCTCGAGTCGTATCCTCCCCTCGTTTTCGCGGGTGAGTGCGACCAGCTGCGTGCCCGTCTGGGAGCCGTCGCCAAGGGCGAGGCGTTCCTCCTCCAGGGCGGCGACTGCGCCGAGGCCTTCGACGGTGTCTCCGCCGACCACATCCGAGCCAAGCTCAAGACGCTGCTCCAGATGAGCGCCGTCCTGACGTACGCGGCCTCCGTGCCGGTCGTCAAGGTCGGCCGCATCGCGGGCCAGTACTCCAAGCCCCGCTCCAAGGACACCGAGACCCGCGACGGCGTCACCCTGCCGACCTACCGCGGTGACTCCGTCAACGGCTTCGCCTTCACCGAAGAGGCCCGGATCCCGGACCCCGAGCGGCTGAAGCGCATGTACAACGCGTCCGCCTCGACGCTCAACCTGGTGCGCGCCTTCACCACCGGCGGTTACGCCGACCTGCGCCAGGTGCACGCCTGGAACCAGGACTTCGTGAAGTCCAGCCCGTCCGGTCAGCGCTACGAGCAGCTCGCGCGGGAGATCGACAACGCGCTGAACTTCATGAAGGCGTGCGGCACCGACCCGGCCGAGTTCAAGGCCGTCGAGTTCTACGCCTCCCACGAGGCGCTGCTGCTCGACTACGAGGGCGCGCTGACCCGCACCGACTCGCGCACCGGCAAGCTGTACGACACCTCCGGCCACATGGTCTGGATCGGTGAGCGCACCCGCCAGCTGGACCACGCGCACATCGAGTTCTGCTCGCAGATCGCCAACCCGATCGGCATCAAGCTCGGCCCCACCACCACGGTGGACGAGGCGCTGACGTACATCGACCGCCTGGACCCCGAGCGCGAGCCGGGCCGGCTGACCTTCGTCGTCCGCATGGGCGCCGACAAGGTCCGCGACAAGCTCCCCGAGCTGGTCGAGAAGGTCACCGCCTCCGGCGCGATCGTCGCCTGGGTCACCGACCCGATGCACGGCAACACCTTCGAGGCGGCCTCCGGCCACAAGACGCGCCGTTTCGACGACGTGCTCGACGAGGTCAAGGGCTTCTTCGAGGTCCACAAGGCCCTCGGCACCCACCCGGGCGGCATCCACGTCGAGCTCACCGGTGACGATGTCACCGAGTGCGTGGGCGGCGGCGACGAGATCTTCGTCGACGACCTGCACCAGCGCTACGAGACGGCCTGCGACCCGCGGCTCAACCGCAGCCAGTCGCTGGACCTGGCCTTCCTCGTCGCCGAGATGTACCGCGACCAGTAAGGATCAGTCAGTACCTTCGTACGACAGTGGGGCGCGGATCGATGTGATCCGCGCCCCACTGTCGTATCCAGGGCTTTTAGGCCACCCTAACTTTGGGTACGGTTAGGTAAGCCTCACCGAAACGGGGATGGCTCGCCGAACCGAAGAACCATTCCGCCCTGGGAGGTGAACCGCGTGTACGTATGCTCTTGCTTCGGAATCACCGACAAGCAGGTCAAGGAGCACGCGGCCGACGGGGCCTGCACCCCGCGCCAGATCGCCTCGGCCACCAAGGCCGGCACCGACTGCGGGTCCTGCGTGCGCACCATCCAGGGCATCCTCGGCCGTGGGGCGTGCCCGCGCCGTGAGCTGCTGGAGAAGGGCGAGGCGGCTGCCGTCCTCGCCGCGGAGCCGGGTCCGGCCCGCTCGGCGGAGCTGGCGGAAGCGGCCTAGAGCCGGTTCCCGGAGCCCGTCAGCTCGGCTGCTCGATCAGCTGCGCGATGTAGAGCGGCTCACCCAGGGACTCGATGAGCTCCAGCTGGGTGTCGAGGTAGTCGATGTGGTGCTCCTCGTCCTCCAGGATCTCCTCGAAGAGCCGGGCCGAGGTGATGTCACCCTTGCCGCGCATGACCTCGATACCCCGCTTGAGACGGTCGATGGCCTCGACCTCGACCTGGCGGTCCGCCTGGAACATCTCCGTGAGCGTCTGCCCGACGCGCACGTGGAAGAGGCGCTGGTAGTTCGGCAGGCCATCGAGCATCAGGATGCGCTCGGTGATCTTGTCCGCGTGCTTCATCTCGTCGATGGACTCTTCACGCGTGTACTTGGCGAGCTTGGTCCAGCCCTTGTTGTCCTGGATGCGGTAGTGCAGCCAGTACTGGTTGATGGCCGTCAGCTCGCCGGTCAGCTGCTCGTTCAGAAACTCAAGGACCTCGGGGTCGCCCTGCATCGCAGAGGCTCCTTCCAGGCAATGTCAGCTATGTGACGGGGCAGTTGCGCGCATCCTTGCACCGCCGCCGGAGAGCGTCCAGTAAGTGCCTCCTTAGTGGGAGTTGCCGTGACTTGCCCGGATAGGGCCGGACCTGGTCATGACCACCCTGCCCAATCTGTCACCATGGAGTCATGGGTCAGCCGGAAAGCCGGGAATCTCCGGGAGCAGAGCAGCTGGAGCTTCCACCGGGGCAGCGGCTGCAGAGGGGCTGGCCGGTCACCCACTACGGGCCGGTGCCCAAGTTCAAGCCGGACCGCTGGGAGTTCCGCGTCTTCGGCGCGACGGCCGACGGGGACAAGCACTGCTGGAACCACGAGGAGTTCACGGCCCTGCCGTTCGACTCCGTCGTGGCCGATCTGCACTGCGTCACGAAGTTCAGCATGCAGGGCGCCGAATGGGGCGGTGTGCTCGCCCGCGAGGTCCTCGCCCTGGCGCCTCCCGCGCCGCAGGTCACGCACGTGATGGTGTGGGCCGAGTACGGCTTCAGCTCCAACCTGCGGCTGTCGGACTTCGCCTCCGACCGGACGGTCTTCGCCACGCACGAGGGCGGTGAACTGCTCACCGCCGAGCACGGTTTCCCCGTACGGCTGGTGGTTCCGCACCTGTACGCCTGGAAGGGCCCCAAGTGGGTCCGCGGCATCGAGTACATGACCGCCGACCGCCGCGGCTTCTGGGAGGAGCGCGGCTACCACAACATCGGCGACCCGTGGCGCGAGCAGCGCTACTCGTACCAGGAGGAGCCCGGGGAGGGCCCCGAACTGTAGTCGCTCAGTGGTGGTACCGGTGCACGACCGCGTGACCCATGCCGCGGCCGATCATCCACTTGTTGACCGGGGTCGTGATCACGAAGGCGGCCGCCAGCGCGATCGCCAGGACGATCCAGAACAGCGCATCCGACAGGTGCGCGTCCATCGCGCCGGGCCACAGGGCGATCACTCCGTTGTCGATCAGCTCCATGACGGCGATCGAAAGGGTGTCCGCGGCCAGCGCCACCCGGATGGCCGCACGGAGGCCGACCCCCGCGGCGAGGACCCCGCGCAGGGTGAGCGCATAGCCGAAGAAGAACGCGAGGACGATCGCCAGGATCATCGTGGACACGTTCCCCCAGCCCAGCGCGGTACCGATGATCATGCCGAGTACCTCGCCGATGGCGCATCCGGTCAGGCAGTGGAGGGTGGCCCGGGCGGCCATGCCCCAGCTGACCGGGCCGCCGACGGTGTGGGCGGCGTGGGCGGTGTGGGCGTGCTCGTGGTGGTGGTTCTCGGGTCCGTGGTGCTGGTGCGAGTGCTGATGCTCGTGCTCCATGACAACCCCCTCGTGGGAACGCCGGGTAGCGGTTCCGTCGATATGTCGGAACCGTATACCCCCCTGGGGTATTCCTCAAGGAGTCGGGGGATCAGTGCGGGCCGCGCAGCTCCTTCAGCAGCGCCACGTCCGCCGCATGCCCTTCCCGGCCCCCGGGCGTCTCGATGATCAGCGGTACGCCGTCCATCGCGGGGTGCGAGATCAGCTCGGCGAAGGCCTCCCGGCCGATGTGCCCCTGGCCGATGTTGGCGTGCCGGTCCTTGTGCGCGCCGACACCCTCCTTGGAGTCGTTCGCGTGCACCAGCTTCAGCCGGCCCTCGCCCACCGTGTCCACCAGCAGGTCCAGCGTCAGCTTCGTCCCGCCCGGCTCCGCCAGATCGTGGCCGGCCGCGAAGATGTGGCAGGTGTCCAGGCAGATGCCCAGCTTCGGATGGCGGTCGAGCGCCTCGAAGTACGGGCCGAACTCCTCGGCCGTCGAGCACAGCGAAGAACCCTGCCCGGCCGTGGACTCCAGCAGCAGGAACGGGTCGTCGTCGTGCGTCAGTTCGTCGAGCAGCGGCAGCATGTGCTCCCTGACCTGCGCGTACGCCGCCTCCCGCGGGCGGCCCCCGGTCGCCGACCCGGTGTGCACGACCACCCCGAGCGCGCCGATCTCCCGGCCGCGGCGCAGCGAGTGGCGCAGCGACTCCACCGACTTCTCCACCGTCGCCTCGGTGTGCGAGCCGAAGTTGATCAGGTACGGCGCGTGCACGTACGCGGGGACGGACTCCGCCGCGCACTCCGCCCGGAACCGTTCGTCCTGCGCCGGACTGCCGACCGGGGTGGCCCAGCCGCGCGGATTGGCGACGAAGACCTGGACGGCCTCCGCCCCCATCTCCCGAGCGTAGGCCAGGCCGACCGAGGCGAGGCCGCCGGCGACGGGGACGTGCCCGCCCACGGGATTGCGCATCACCACGGCTCACAGCCCCTTGGTCTTGATCGTGATCGTGCTGCCTTCGGGGGCGTTCTGCCCGGCCGGCACCGACTGGGTGTCGACCGTGTTGCTGAAGGAGATCAGCGGCCGGTCCACCTTCACCTTGAAGCCTGCGGCCTCCAGCGCCTTGCGGGCCGCGTCCACGTCCTGGCCGGTCACGTTCGGGACCGGAAGCTGCCGGGGGCCCTTGGACACGGTCAGCGTGACCGTGTCCCCGGCCGCGGCCTGGGTGCCGGCGCCGATCGACTGGTTGGCGACCGTACCGGCCGCGAAGGGGGCGTTGACCTGCTCGGGAGCCGTCGCGACCTTGAGGCCCGCGGCCTCCAGGGTCGCCTTCGCCTGGTCCGCGGGGAGCCCGGTCACGCTCGGCACCGGCACCGGGCGGCCCTTGCTGACGACGAGCGAGACCGCCGTGTCGGGCGCCCGCTTCTCGCCGCCCGCCGGATTGGTGCTGATCACCGAACCCTGGGCGATGTCCTGGCTGAAGGCCTGCGTCACCATGCCGGGCGCCAGCCCGGACTGCGTCAGCTCGGCCTGGGCCTCCTCCAGGGGCCGGCCCTTCAGGTTGGGCACGGCCACGACCTCGGGACCGCGCGAGATGGTGATCTTCACCGCGCCGTTGCCGCGGATCCGCCGCCCGCCCGGGGGATCGGTGTTCATCACCGTCCCGCGGTCGAAGGCGTCGCTGAACTTCCGGTCCACGCCCTTGACCCCGAGCCCGGCCGCGGACAGCTCGGAGCGGGCCTGCGCCTCGGTCTTGCCGAGCAGGTTCGGGACCTTCGTGAACTGCCCCGAGCTGATGTACCAGACGCCCACCCCGAGCCCGAGCGCGAGCAGCACGCCCGCGACGACGAGCAGCACCCCGCGCCGGGGCCGCCGCGCGGAGGCCCCGGCGGGGCGGTGCGCGGGCGGCGCGGGCGGGGCGGCCGGCATCTCCAGGCGGGAGGTGTGCTGCACGGGCTGCTGTGCGGACACCGGACGCGGGATCACGCCCGTACGGTCCTCGGCGGACGAGCGCTCCTCGGCGTGCGCCTGCGGCGGTACGGCGTCCAGCTCGGCGTCGCTGAGCAGCGCGCGGGCCTCTCGGGTGAGGCCGAGCAGGGCCGCCGCGTCGTAGGGACGCAGCTCGGGATTGCGGGCGGCGGCCTGCGCGACCAGCTCGTCGAGCGCGATGGAGAGCCCCGGGACCACGGCGGACGGGGGCGGGACGTCCTCGTGCAGGTGCTGGTAGAGGACCTGCGCGGCGGTCCCGCCGAGGTGGGGCTTGGAGCCGGTGAGCATCTCGTAGAGGACGACACCGCAGGCGTAGACGTCCACGCGGGTGTCGGTGATGCCGTTCTCGATCTGCTCCGGGGCGAGGTAGGAGACGGTGCCGAGGACGGAGCCGGTGGTGTTGGTCACCGAGTCGACGGACCGGACCAGCCCGAAGTCCGCGACCTTCACCCGGCCGTCGTCCCCGATCAGCACGTTCTCGGGCTTCATGTCCCGGTGAACGAAGCCGGCCCGGTGGGCGGCGCCGAGGGCGGCGAGGACCGGTTCGAGGATGTCGAGGGCGGCCCGCGGCTGGAGCGCGCCGCGCTCGCGGAGCACGTCGCGCAGGGTGCAGCCGGAGACGTACTCCATGGCCAGGTAGACGTACGGTCCGTCCGTGCCCTGGTCGAAGACGGCGACCACGTTCGGATGCGCGAGCCGGGCGACGGACTTCGCCTCACGGATGAACCGGTCCACGAAGGCGGCGTCGGCGGCGAGGGCCGGATGCATCACCTTGAGGGCGAGCACCCGGTCGAGGCGGGTGTCGACGGCCCGGTAGACCGTGGCCATGCCGCCGGCCGCGATGCGGGCGTCGATGCGGTAGCGGCCGTCGAGCACGCGCCCGACGAGAGGGTCATCCAGGGTCGTATCCACCCGCCGATTCTACGAGCCGCCCCACACCACCCGCCCCGGGCGGGTCGCCTTGCAGCGCACCTGTGACGCGGGACCCGGCGCGAGCGCGGGCGTGAGCTGGGCGGGGGCGCGAGCTGGGCGGGGTGGGGCGGGGTGTGGCCCGGGGGCGGTGGCTCCGGGTGCGGTGTGCGGGAGCCGGGCGGGGTCGGGTGGTGGGGCGGGGGTCCGGAGGGCGGGAGCCGGGCGGGCGGGGCCGGGTGGTGGGGCGGCGGCGCTGGAGGGCGGGAGCTGCTCGGGCGGAGTCGGGTGGTGGGGCGGTGGCTGCGGTGTGCGGGAGCCGCTGGGGCGGTGGTCAGTGATGTGTATGGGGGTTTCCCGTCAGTCTCATCGTCTCTCCGTGTCGTGCCGGTCCCTCAAGGGCGCTCCTCCTTCGTCGTCGCGTCGCTTCGCGATGGCCTGACGGCCACCCTTGACCGACCGTCCCGCCCCGGAAATCCGAAGACTGCCGAGAAGCCCCCAAAAGAACGAGCCGGGCACTCAAGGATCAGGACGGGGCGGCCAGAGATGCCCTGCCTTGTCGGGGGTGGGGATGGCCGAGAGGCGGGGCCCATTCAGACCGGGGACCGGTTCGGGGGAGGCGCGTCCAATCGCTACGTGCTCCTCATCTCTCAGCGTCCGACGACCGTCTTGGGCTGGACATAGGCCGCCCACCATCCCCAGCGACTTCCCAGTCTCGGCGTCCGACGACCGTCTGCGGCTGGGCATAAGCAGCCCACGACCCTTGGGCACTCCCCTTTGACGGCGGCCGACGGTATGCGCGCCCGCCCAGGTGTCATGGGGTCCTCTTTGGCTGCGTCTGACCGTCGTCCTGGGGTGAAAAGGCGTGGGACTGCGGCTATTTCGTCGTGGATGCAGGTCAGCGCATGTGGGTGGTCCAGTAGGTCGCTAATTTGCCCCAATTGCCCCTGTATGGGCGCTGGTTTCTGGTGTCGTGTTGGCGCTGACCCGATTCCACGACGGAATAGTGGAGGTTTCGGCCGCCAGTCCTCCTCAGAGACTCTCATCAGCCCCCAACCGGCCGCCGGTCGCAGTCTCGGAGAAGCGCATAGCGATTTGAGGCGGCTCAATGCCCAGCGCCGGCCGGTCGTCGGACGCAAGTCGGGCAGCGGACCGGCCTGGTGGGCGGCTTGTGCCCGGCCCCGGCCGGTCGTCGGACGCAGGCCGGGCGTCGGGATCGAGGTCGTGGGCGGCCTATGTCCAGCCCAGGACGGACTGGAGACGCTGAGAGGTGGGGAGCGCGTAGCGATGTGGTGCGCTACCCCCGGTCCGGGCCGGGGTCTGGATGGGCCCCGCCTCGGGAACGTCCCTACCCCCGTCCGGGCAGGGGGTCTCTGACTACCCCGTCCCTTAGAGCCTGGACCGGCTCGTTCTTTTGGGGGCTTCTCGGCAGTCTTCGGATTTCCGGGGCGGGACGGTCGGTCAAGGGTGGCCGCAAGGCCATCGCGAAGCGACGCGACGAAGGAGCGCCCTTGAGGGACCGGCCCGACACGGAGAGACGATGAGACTGACGGGAAACCCCCATACACATCCCTGACCACCGAATGAGCGGAACAGCCCCTCCGCAGCCACCGCCCCGCATGACGGCGCCGCCGGTCCGTCCGCACCGTCTCCCGGTCCCGCGTCAGCAGGGCGGTCCGGATGGCGCCGATGCCGAGGGGCGGGTGGGCAGCCGCCGTCCGGGGGCGGGGGGTCGCGGGGGTGAAGGCCCCGCGCGCGGGCACCAGTACGCCCCCTCAGAACGCCGGGCGTTCCGGGTCCAGGGCGGCGCGGCCCTCGATGGGGGAGGAGGCTTCGGCGAAGCGGCGTTGGGGGATGCGGCCCGCGCGGAAGGCGAGGCGACCCGCCGAGACGGCGTCCCGCATGGCCGACGCCATGAGGACCGGCTCCTGCGCGCGGGTCACCGCCGAGGCCAGCATCACCGCCGCGCAGCCCAGTTCCATCGCGAGGGCCGCGTCGGAGGCCGTGCCCGCGCCTGCGTCCAGGATGACCGGTACCGTCGCGCGCTCCGTGATCAGCTCGAAGTTGTGCGGGTTGCGGATGCCCATGCCGGACCCGATGGGGGAGCCGAGTGGCATGATCGCCGCGCAGCCCACGTCCTCCAGCTTCCGCGCGAGCACCGGGTCGTCGTTGGTGTAGGGGAGGACCGTGAAGCCCTCGTCCACCAGGATCTCGGCGGCGTCCAGCAGCTCGACGCCGTCGGGCAGGAGGGTGCGTTCGTCCGCGACCACCTCCAGCTTGATCCAGTCCGTGCCGAGGGCCTCCCGGGCCAGCCGGGCCGTGAGTACGGCCTCGCCGGCCGTGAAGCAGCCGGCCGTGTTGGGGAGGACGGAGATGCCGAGCTTGGTCAGGACGGACAGGACGGAGCCCTGGACCGTGGGGTCCAGCCGTCGCATCGCGACCGTGGTGAGTTCGGTGCCGGACGCGACGAGGGCGCGTTCCAGGACGTCCAGGCTCGGGGCTCCGCCGGTGCCCATGATCAGGCGGGAGCCGAAGGTCCGGCCGCCGAGCGTGAGGAGGTCGTCCGCCATGTCGCTCAGCCTCCCTGTACCGCGGTGAGGATCTCGACCCGGTCGCCGTCGCCGACGACGGTGGCCGGCCACTGCCCGCGCGGGACCACGGTCTCGTTGAGTGCCGCGGCGACGCCGGAAGGGGCGGTGGTCAGGGTCGCGACGACCGTGTCGAGGGTCGCGCCGGCCGCGATCTCGCGCGGTTCGCCGTTGACGGAGATGGTCATGCGTACGACTCCTGACGTTCGGCGGAGAACCGGCGGGGGGTGAAGGGGCGCGCGATCTCCGGCAGTTCGCCGGTGGTCAGCAGCTCGGCGAGGACCTCGCCGGTGAGCGGGGTCAGCAGCACCCCGTTGCGGTAGTGCCCGGTGGCCAGGTGCAGGCCCGGCAGGTCGGTCGGGCCGAGCAGCGGGGCGTTGTCGGGGGATCCGGGGCGCAGTCCCGCCCGGGTCTCGGTGAGCGGGAGTTCGGTGATGCCGGGGACCAGTTCGTGGGCGTCGCGCAGGAGTTCGTAGACCCCGCCCGCGGTGACGGTGGTGTCCCAGCCGAGTTCCTCGCTGGTGGCGCCGATGACGAGTTCGCCGTTCTCGCGCGGCACCAGGTAGACGTGGCTGCCGCGTACGACGGCGCGTACGGTCCGCGACAGGAACGGCGTGTACGCCGCCGGCACCGTGAGCCGCAGGACCTGGCCCTTGACCGGCCGTACGGGGGCCGCGACCTCCGGCGGTACGCCCGCCAGCCGGCCGGTGAGCGAGCCCGCGGCGAGGACGACCTGGTCGGCGAGCAGTTCCGTACCGTCGCCGAGGAGGGCGCCCGTGGCCCGGTCGCGGGTGGTGAGCAGCCGCTCCGCGGCCGTCCGGTGGATGGTGACGCCGGCCCGTTCGCAGGCGGCCAGCAGGGCGGCCGCGAGCCGGCGGGGGTCCACCTGGTGATCGCCGTCGACGCGCAGGCCGCCGCGTACGCCCGGGGCGAGCATGGGCTCCAGGCGGCGGCACTCGCGGCCGGTGAGCCACTCGGACTCCAGGCCGCAGCGGCGCTGGAGGGCGTGCAGTTCGCGCAGGTGGAGGCGGTCGTCGGAGTCGAGGGCGACGGCGAGGGTGCCGCAGGCGCGGTAGCCGATGTCCAGGCCGCCGCTCGCCTCGGCGAGCTCGGCGGCGAACTGCGGATAGCGTGCGGCGGAGGCGAGGCCGAGGCCGAGCAGGGCTTCCTCGCCGTAGTGCAGTTCGGTGACGGGGGCGAGCATGCCGGCCGCGACCTGGGCGGCGCCGCCGCCGGGTGCCGGGTCGGCGAGTACGGTGCTCAGGCCGCGCTCGGCGGCCCGCCAGGCCGTGACCAGGCCGATGATTCCGCCCCCGATGACGAGGACGTCGGATCCCGTGGCGGAACCCTTCCGAGATGAGTGCATGGGCGTCCAGCCCCTCCCTTCGCCGGCATGACCCGGATCAGGTTCGTACGGTCGGAGGCCGGCCAGCCTCCCTCTCAGCCCGGTGCGCCGGACTCCCGCGATAGGTACGGTGGCCAGACTAACCCGGTCGTGGAGGGCGGGTAAGGCGGCACCTATTCCTGACGGAGCGTCAGATGATTAGGCTGGCCGCGTGAGCGAGCAGACGGAACAGAATCAGCGCGGCGTCGTGATCGTCGGCGCCGGAATGGCCGGGGTGCAGACCGCGGTCGCCCTGCGCGAACAGGGCTTCACCGGCCCGGTGACCCTGCTGGGAGCCGAACCCCACCAGCCGTACGACCGGCCCCCGCTGTCCAAGGCGGTCCTCCTCGGCAAGGCCGAGGACTCCGCCTTCGACGTGGACTTCGAAGGCCTCGACATCGACCTCAGGCTCGGCACGGAGGTCACCGGACTGCGCGCCGCCGTCCACGAGCTGGACACCGAGGCGGGACCGGTCCCGTACGGAATCCTCGTGCTGGCGACCGGCGCGCAGCCGCTGACCCTGCCCGGCACCGAGGGCGTCCCGGGCGTCCACCTGCTGCGCACGCTGGACGACGCCGCCCGGCTGCGCCCGGTGCTGGCCGCGTCGCCCCGCGCCGTGGTCGTCGGTGCGGGCTGGATCGGCGCGGAGTTCGCCACCGCCGCCCGGGAAGCGGGCTGCGAGGTCACCGTGGTCGAGGCGGCGGACCGGGTGCTGGCGGGCGCGCTGCCCGCCGAGGTCACCGAGCCGATGGCGCGCTGGTACCGGGAGGCCGGCGCGGAGCTGATCACCGGGGCCAAGGTCGCCGGGGTCGACGAGGGCCGGGTCCTGCTGGCGGACGGACGGGTCCTGCCCGCCGGCGCCGTCGTGGTGGGCATCGGCGCGCGCCCCGCGACCGGATGGCTGGACGGGACCGGCGTGGAACGCGGCCCGGACGGCTCGGTCACCGCGGACGCGTACCTGCGGACCTCGCTGCCCGACGTGTACGCGGTCGGCGACTGCGCCTCCTTCCCGTCGGGGCGGTACGGGACGCGGCTGCTCGTGCACCACTGGGACAACGCGCTCCAGGGGCCGCGGACGGTCGCGGCGAACATCCTGGCCGGGGAGCCGGCCCAGGTCTACGACCCGGTGCCGTACTTCTGGTCGGAGCAGTTCGGGCGCTTCGTGCAGTACGCCGGACACCACGGCGGGGCCGACACCCTGCTCCTGCGCGGGGACCCGGCGGGTCCCGCCTGGTCGGTGTGCTGGCTGCGCGACGGCGCGCTGGTCGCCGTCCTGGCCGTGGGCCGTCCGCGCGACCTGGCGCAGGGCCGCAAGCTCATCGAGACGGGCGTCCCCGTGGACCCCGCCAAGGTCGCCGACCCCGGGACCCCGCTGAAGTCGGCCACCGCCTGACGCCACCGCCTGACGGCCACCGCCCGACGGCTCGGCCCCGCGACCCGGACGGGGCCGCTCAGGTACCGGCGGCGGAGCCGAGATGGCAGGCTTGTGCCTGTGACCGAGATTGACGCAAAGATCGATGCCCTTGTCCCCTCGTGGCTGTACCTCCCCGACATCGCGGAGATGCTGGACATCGAGGTGACCCGGGTCCGCCAGATGGTCAAGGAAGGGCAGCTCATCGCCGTCCGCCGGGGCGAGAACCGCTCCCTGCAGGTGCCGGCCCCCTTCATCGACGGCGACAAGGTCGTCAAGGGCCTCGTCGGTCTGCTGACCGTGCTGCGCGACGACCGCTTCACCGAGGAGGAGATCCTGGAATGGCTCTTCACCGAGGATCCGACCCTGCCCGGCACCCCCGTGCAGGCGCTGAGTGAGAATCGCGGCACGGAGGTGAAGCGCCGCGCTCAGGCGCTCGCCCTCTGACCTGATCGCCTTCGCTCCACAGCGGTGTACGGGCCCCGGCCCGTACACCGCCTCCATCACGGGGGGTACCACCCATGCAGCTGTCCGACGCCCGGCTCTACCTCTGCACGGACGCCCGCAGGCGCCAGGGTGACCTCCCCGAGTTCCTCGACGCCGTGCTCTCCTCCGGCGTGGACATCGTCCAGCTCCGCGACAAGGGCATGGAGGCGGGGGAGGAGCTCGAACACCTCCAGGTCTTCGCCGAGGCCGCCCGCCGCCACGGCAAGCTCCTCGCCGTGAACGACCGCGCCGACGTCGCCCATGCCATCAACTCCGACGTCCTGCACCTCGGCCAGGGCGACATCCCCGTCCCCGCGGCCCGCGCCATCCTCGGCGAGCGGGTGCTGATCGGCCGGTCCTGCCACGCCGAGGGCGAGGTCGACGCGGCCGTCGCCGAAGCCGGCGTGGACTACTTCTGCACCGGCCCCTGCTGGCCCACCCCCACCAAGCCCGGCCGCCACGCCCCGGGCCTCGACCTGGTCCGGTACGCGGCATCGCTGGAGCAGGACCGCCCCTGGTTCGCCATCGGCGGCATCGACGGATCGAACCTGGACGAGGTACTGGACGCCGGCGCCACCCGCATCGTGGTCGTCCGCGCCCTCACCGAGGCCACCGACCCCGGCGCGGCCGCCGCGGAGCTCGCCAAGCGGGTCCGGGCCCGCCTCGGCTGAGTCCCGCCGCCCGGACGGAGGGCGGTCCGCATACACCCGTACGGCCGCCTTCCGGCCGGAGCGCGCACTCCAAGTGTCCAAAAACGTGTCCAAAACGTGGACAAGGCTTCGGCGTCCGCCGGGCCGCGTCTAACCTGCCCACATGGCCTCTGGTACCGCTTCCACCTGGTCGGATCGCGCACACACGGTCCGTGACCTCCTCGCGTCCGGCCGCTCGTACTCCTTCGAGTTCTGGGCCCCGAAGACCGAGAAGGGCGAACGCAACCTCTGGAACGCCCTGCGCCGGGTCGAGGCGGTATCCCCGAGTTTCGTCTCCGTGACCTACGGAGCCGGCGGCTCCACCCGCGGCGGCACCGTCAAGGCCACCCAGGAGATCGCCGCCGACACCACCCTCACCCCCGTCGCGCACCTCACCGCCGTGGACCACTCCATCGCCGAGCTGCGCCACGTCATCGGCCAGTTCGCCGACGCCGGGATCCGCAACATGCTCGCCCTGCGCGGAGACCCGCCGGGCGACCCGATGGCCGACTGGGTGGCGCACCCCGAGGGCGTGCACTACGCCGCCGACCTGGTGCGGCTGCTCAAGGAGTCCGGGGACTTCTGCGTCGGCGTCGCGGCCTTCCCCGAGATGCACCCGCGATCCACCGACTGGGATACGGACATCCGGCACTTCGTGGACAAGTGCCGTGCGGGCGCGGACTATGCGATCACCCAGATGTTCTTCGATCCCGAGAATTATCTGCGGCTGCGCGACAGCGTCGAGAAGGCGGGCTGCGAGACCCCGATCATCCCCGAGGTCATGCCTGTTGTGGGTATCAAGCAGCTCGACCGACTGCCCCAACTCAGCACCGCGCTCTTCCCCGCGGACGTGAAAGAGCGCATGCTCGCCGTCAAGGACGACCCGGCCGCTGTACGCTCCATTGGCATCGAGTTCGCCACGGAGTTCTGCGCGCGACTGCTGTCCGAGGGTGTCCCGGGGCTGCACTTCATCACGCTCAACAATTCCACGGCGACGCTCGAAATCTACGAGAACCTGGGCCTGCACCAGCGGGCCTGAGCGGCCGTCCCCCGTTCCCGCGCCGGCGGCCGTACCGAGAGGGGCCATGCATGGGAATGACGGTCCTCTACATCGCGTTCGGTTTCGTCGCGCTGTGGCTGCTTGCCGAGGTCCTGATGCAGTACAAGGCCCGGCTCCGCTGGCGCCTGCTCGCCTTCGCCGGCTTCCTCGGCGTGGTCGCCGGGGTGATACTGCCGTCGGTGCCGGTCATCGGCGCCGGCGCGCTGGCGTTCGCCGTGGGCCAGACCCTGGTGACCCTGTCCTTCCGCAAGGGCTTCGTCGCCGGCTGGGCGCTGCGCCGCGGCGGGGAGCCCGTCCGGCAGACACGCCGCCGCCGGGCCGCGGGCTCCAAGCAGGAGCCGGCCCTCCAGGTCACCGCGCTGCAGTACGAGGACGCGGCCGCGGCCGAGGACGGAGCCGCGCAGGAGCGGCCGTTCCGGGACGCGCCCCCGGACGTCTACAGCCCGGAGCCCGTGCCCGAGGACACCGGGTCCTACGGGATACAGAGTTTCGCGCCCCCCGAGGTCGACCGGACGGCCGCCTTCGCCTCGCCGTTCACCACGGCCGAGCAGGACGCCCACCAGTACGCGGCGTACTACGACCAGCAGAACCAGGGCGGCTACGACTACTCGGGCGGCTACCCGACGGGTGACCAGCAGCAGGTCTACGCCGCCTACTCGGACCCGTACATCGGCACCGGCGGCGGAATGGCCCCGCCCCCGGCGTACGACTACACGCCGTACGCCGGCTACGGGCAGCAGCAGTACTCCACGGACACCCCGCCCGGCGGCGTCTGGGTCCCGCAGCAGCGGTCCACCGACGGGGCCGGCCAGTCCTACCCGATGGAGGACCAGGGCGAGCCGCCGCAGCAGTACCCGTACCCCCAGCAGGGCGGGTACGAGCAGTACCGCTACTGACGGCTCACTGGGAGCCGCGGAACTCCGCGCCCTCCACGATCAGTCCGGCCACCAGGGCCCCGGTCATCCCGGCGTGCGCCAGCCCGCCGCCGGGGTGGGCCCAGCCGCCCGCCAGGTACAGCCCGGGCACGGCCGTGGTGTTGGCCGGCTGGAGCAGCCGGCCCCCGGCCCCCGCGAGGGCGGGCGGGGGCACCGCGCCGCCGAGCGCACCCGTCGCCGCCTCGACGTCGGCCGCGGTGCGCACCTCCTGCCACAACAGCCGCTCCCGCAGCCCCTGGACGGCGTTCTCCGCGAGGTTCAGCAGCTCGGCGGGGTCCGAGGTCCCGGGCCCGGGCACGGCGCTCACGGTGACCGCCTCGTGCTCCTCGTCGGGCCGGGTGGCCGGGTCGTCCGGGCGCATGACGGTGACCTGCGCCCCGGAGACGTGCACCAGGGTGCGGTGCACGGCCGTGGCGGGGCGGGCGCCGCGCAGCGCGAGCAGGAGCGTGATCCGCCCCGGTACGCCGTCCCCGCGCGCGGGGACCGCCTCCGGCGGCCACGGCAGCGAACCGGCCGGCAGCTGCCGGGGGTCGATCCCGCACACGACGGTGTCGGCGGCCACCTCACCGCCGTCGGCCAGCCGCAGCCCGGCCGCCCGGCCGTCCGTGACCAGGACCTCCCGGACGTCCGCCCCGAAGACGAAGGCGACCTTGCGCTCCAGGCAGCGCTCGTACACGGCGGTGGCCAGGGCGCGCATCCCGCCGCGTACGTACCAGCTGCCGAAGGTCTGTTCCATGTACGGGAGCACGGCCGCCGAGGCGGGCGCGGTGGCGGGGTCGATCCCGTACCCGCGCACCAGGCCGGTCAGCAGCTCCGCGAGCGCGCCGCCCAGCTCCCGGTCGGCCACCTCGGCGAGGGTCGGGGTCCGGCGGCGCAGCAGGCCGCTGCGGCGCAGGGCCGGGTACGGGTCGACGCCCAGGGCCTGCCGGGCGCCGGGCCGCAGCGGCTCCTCCAGCAGCGGGCGGCGGGTGGCGTCCCAGGCGTCGCGGGCCCGGCCCAGGACGGCGTTCCAGCGTTCGCCGGCGCCCGGGCCGAAGGAGGATTCCAGGGCGGCGGCCACACCGCCGCGCGAGGCGCCGGGGAGGGTGACGTCGATGCCGTGGCGGGGGAGCAGGTGCCGGACGGCCGGGTCGACCTGGACCATGTCGACGCAGGTCTCCAGCGACCGCTTGCCGGTCTTCACGAAGAGGTCGCGGTAGACGGCCGGCAGGTGCAGCAGCCCGGGCCCGGTGTCGAAGGCGAAGCCCTCGCGCTCGTACCTGCCGACGGCTCCGCCGTAGGTCGTCCCGCGTTCGTACACCGTCACCTGGTGCCCCGCCACGGCCAGCCGGGCCGCCGTAGCCATCGCGCCCATGCCGGCGCCGATCACCGCAATTCGTGCCATGCGGCCGAGCCTATCGAGCCCCGTGGTGGCCCTGCGGTCAGCGGGGTGGGGCCCCGGTGGTCTCGCGGGCCTCGGCCGCCAGCCGCTTCTCCTCGCGGCGCTGGGCGCGGCGGCGCAGGAAGCGGCGGATCCGGCTCCAGAGGAAGATCAGTATGGCCAGTCCGGCGGCCAGCAGCACGGCCGCGATGATCGCGGCGGCCTCGGGGTTGAACATCGCGAAGGTGACGAGCCCGGCCACGCCGAGGTCCTCGGCGATGCTCATCCCCACGTTGGTGAAGGGCTCGGGGGAGGTGTTGATCGCCATCCGGGTGCCGGCTTTGACGAAATGGCTGGCCAGCGCGGTGGAGCCGCCGACCGCGGCGGCGGTGATGTCGGAGAGTGAACCGCTCTGCCCGGCCAGCAGCGCACCGATCACCGCGCCGGACACCGGGCGGATCACGGTGTGGACGGTGTCCCATATCGAGTCCATGTACGGGACCTTGTCGGCGATCGCCTCGCACAGGAACAGCACCGCCGCGACGACCAGCACGTCCGTGCGTTGCAGCGAGGCGGGGACGTCGTCGGTCAGGCCGGTACGGCCGAAGATGCCGAGCAGGAGGACCACGGCGTAAGCGTTGATCCCACTGGCCCAGCCGCTGGTGAAGACCAGGGGGAGCACACTCATCGGATCATCATGCCGTACGGATGCGCAGAAAAGTGAGGGGACGGCCGCACGGCGGCCATCCCCTCACCCACGTTGTCCGGGGCTACTGCCCCTGCTCGTCACGGCGGCGCTGCCACCGTTCCTCGATGCGGGTCATCATCGACCGACGCTGCCGGTTCCGGCCATGGGCCGAACCACCGGTACTTCCGGAGACGGGCTGCTCGCCAGGCTTGGGTGCCTTGCGCCAACCGGTGACCACCAGGACCGTACATCCCAGCATGACGAGGAAACCCACCACGCTGATCCAGAGCACGTTCGGAATGATCACACCGGTCATGAGGAGCGCGATACCCACCACAATGCCTGCGACTGCCTGGTAGACCCGTCGCCGGGTGTACGTACGCAGTCCGCTTCCCTCAAGCGCTGTCGCGAACTTGGGATCTTCGGCGTACAGCGCTCGCTCCATCTGCTCGAGCATTCGCTGCTCGTGCTCCGAGAGCGGCACGGGAGTCCTCCTCATCCGTCGGTCGCGGGGGTGGCGACCAGGGGTCCCCTTCAGGATAGGCGGGGAATCGCCCCCGTGACACCCGCCCTCTGCGTCGCGTTCCCATAGGACACGGCCCAGAAATGACGCAGCCGGTAAAAGCCTGCGTGAAAACCGTACCGCCGCGGGGGCGGTCACTGAGGCCCTTATTCCCCAATGGTCCGTCCACCATGCCGGTCTTGCACCTGATCATACGGGGCCGACCGGCGGATCGGAGGGTGTGTGGCCGACTCCGCGCGCGGAAGGTCGCAGTTCAGGCGTGCTTCTCGCCCAAGACGTGCAGCTGGGTGGCGACCGCGTGGAAGGCGGGGAGCTCGGCCGCGGCCTCCTCCAGACGCAGCAGGGCCTCCACGGCGCCGGGCTCGGTGTCCACGAGGACGCCGGGCACGAGGTCGGCGAAGATCCGCACGCCGTGCACCGCGCCGACCGCGAGGCCGGCGCCGCCGACCAGCTCGGAGAGCTGCTCGGCGGTGAAGCGGCGCGGCACCGGGTCGCCGGAGCCCCAGCGGCCGGCCGGGTCGGTGAGTGCCGTACGGGCCTCTGTGAAGTGCCCGGCGAGCGCGCGGGCCAGCACGGCCCCGCCGAGACCGGCGGCCAGCAGGCTGAGCGTGCCGCCGGCGCGCAGCGCGGCCACCGTGTTGGCCACGCCCTCCGCGGGGTCGTCCACGTACTCCAGCACGCCGTGGCAGAGCACCACGTCGTAGGCGTCCTGCTCGACGACGTCCAACAGGCCCTGGGCATCGCCCTGGACCCCGCGCACGAGATCGGCGACACCGGCCTCCGCGACCCGGCGCTCCAGCCCGAACAGCGCGTTCGGACTGGGGTCGACCACGGTGACCCGGTGGCCCAGACGGGCCACCGGCACGGCGAACTTGCCGGTGCCGCCACCGGTGTCGAGCACGTCCAGCACATCCCGCCCGGTCGCCTTCACCCGGCGGTCGAGCGCCTCCTTGAGGACCTCCCACACCACGGCGGTGCGGAGGGAGGCGCGGGGGCGGGAAGTGTCCGACACGGCTGATGGCTCCTCGGCGGGGTAAAGGGTGAGCGGTCCTGGCCCACCCTATTGCCTTCCGCCGCCGGGCAGCTCATCCCGCGTCCGGATGCTCCGGACGTGGCTGCGGCAGGGTCTGCGGCAGGGGCTGGGGCGCGGCCCGGACGGTGAGCATCCGCTCCACCAGGCGAAGGAACATCGAGGCCGCCCGCACCAGATCGTCGGCGTCCCGGCAGCTCGCCGCGTCCGCTATCCCCGCCTCGGCCCTGGCCCTGCGCGCGGCGCCGGAGGCGAAGAGCACGCTCCACTCCGCCAGCTCCGGCGCCAGCTCCGGCAGGACCTCCCACGCGCTGCGGATCCGGGGCCGGCGCCGCGGGTTCACCGGTTCCGGCCGGGCCCGCGCGGCGAGCACGGCGGCGGCGGTGCGCAGGGCGGCGAGGTGGGCGGTGGCGTAGCGCTCGTTGGGGCGGGTCAGCCGGGCGGCCTCGGCCAGGCCGCTGTGGGCCTTGGCCAGCAGGTCGAGGGCGGCCGGTGGGGCCGTCGACTTGCGCAGGACGGGGTGGACAGGGGACGGGGACGGTGTGGCCATGACGAACCTCCTGTCGATGCGTTGCCCCCATCGTGACGGGCCCCACTGACAATTGCGCTGACCTGCGCTTTTACGGTCACGAACCGGGCAACTGCCCCCTCCTGCGCACCTCGTGCGAAGAAGGGTGCTAGTTTTTGAACTGACCAGTCAGTTCAAAAAGAAGGGGGACGGCGTGGACAGCCCGCACGGCGCGGCCGTCAAAGCCGCGGACTTCGGACTCAAGGGCCCGCGGGGCTGGGCCTTCCAGGGAGTCGCCGTCGATGCGGCGCCAGGCTCGCTCATCGCGGTCGAAGGCCCCTCCGGCAGCGGTCGTACCTGCCTGCTCCTTGCCCTCACCGGGCGGATGAAACCCACCCGGGGCCACGCCGAGGTCGGCGGCCACCGGCTGCCGAAGCACATGACGGCGGTCCGCCGGATCGCCGCACTCGGCCCGGTCTCCGGGGTCAACGAACTCGACCAGGCGCTCACCGTCGCGGAACAGCTGCGCGAGGGCGCCCTGCTCCAGCGCCACTACGGCGCCCCGGTCCGCGCCCTGCTGCGGCCCCGGGCCGAGCGCCGCGCCGTCGCCGAGGCGCGGATCGCCTCCGCCCTGGAGGCCGCCGGACTGGACCTCGCCACGCTGCCCAAGGGCGGGCGCACCTCCGTACGGGACCTGGAACGCCTGGAGGCCGTACGGCTGTCCGTCGCCATCGCGCTGCTGGGCTCCCCGGGACTGCTGGCCCTCGACGACCTCGACCTCAAGCTGTCGGACACCGCGCGCGCCGAGGCCTGGGAGCTGCTCCGCTCCGTCGCCTCCCGCGGGATCACCGTCCTCGCGGTGTGCAGCGAGGCACCCGCCGACGCGGTCGTCCTGCGGACCTCCCCCAAGGAGCCGGACGCGCCCGCCGCCGCGGGTGACGACGCCGGGAACGACACGAAGAACGACACGAAGAACGACACGAAGAACGACTCCGGGAACGACGACACGAAGGGGGCGGACGATGCGCTCGCCGAAGCTGGCCGCGCTTGAGCTGAAGCGGTTCGGGCGGGGGAGGCTGCCCCGGGCCGCCCTCGTCGCGCTGCTCGTGCTGCCACTGCTCTACGGAGCCCTGTACCTGTGGTCCTTCTGGGACCCCTACAAGCGCCTCGACAAGGTGCCCGTCGCCATCGTCAACGCCGACAAGGGCACGACCGTCGACGGCGCGCGCCTCGACGCCGGCGGTGAGATCACCCGGAAGCTGCACGACAGCAAGAGGTTCGACTGGCGGGAGGTGAGTGCGAAGGAGGCGGCCGAGGGCCTGGAGGACGGCCGGTACTACCTGACCCTGACCATGCCGGAGGACTTCAGCGCGAAGATCGCCTCCAGCGCCGGCGACGACCCCACCACCGGGGCCCTCCAGGTCCGCACGAACGACGCCAACAACTACATCGTCGGCTCGATCTCGCGGACCGTCTTCTCCGAGGTCCGCTCCGCGGCGTCCGCCAACGCCTCCCGCGGCTTCCTCGACAAGATCTTCGTGAACTTCTCCGACCTGCACGACAAGACCGCCGAGGCGGCCGACGGCGCCGACAAGCTCAAGGACGGCGCGGGCAAGGCCCAGGAAGGCGCCAAGGAGCTCGCCGACGGCCTCGACACGGCGCAGGAGAAGTCCGGCGAGCTCAACAGCGGTCTGCAGAAGCTGAACACGGCGGCCGGCAAGCTGGAGACCGGCTCCAAGGACGTCGCGGACGGCACCCAGGCGCTGGCGGACAAGGTCAACGGGGCCGCGAACAAGGCCCGCCCCTTCGTCAAGGACCCGAAGAACCTGGCGGACACCGCCGAACTCGTCGCCGACAGCGCGAAGGTGGTCAACAACCACCTGGGGACGTTCGCCGAGAAGGCACCGGCCGCGGCCGCCGCCGCGAAGAAGGCCGCCACCGGCGCGGACGCGTACTACACCAAGCACTGCGTCACCCCCGGCGGCGAACCGCACCTGGCCTCCTGCCCCGACCTGAAGAAGGTCAGGGACAGCGCGGCCGAGGCCGCCGAGCTCAGCGGGGACGTCAGCGTCCTGGTCAAGAACGCCGACGGGGACGTCGCCAAGCTCCGCACCCAGCTCACCGACCTGGAGAAGAAGGCCCGCGAGCTCGTCGTCAAGGCCCCCCAGCTCGCGGGTGACCTCGACGCGGCCGTCGCCAAGGTCAACGCCCTCAACTCCGGCGCCCACAAGGTGTCCGCCGGCATGACCCAGCTGCACACCGGCCTCGGCACCGCCACCACCGGGTCCGGCGCCCTCAGCGACGGCGTCGGCAAGCTCGGCGACGGTGCCCACCGGCTCGACGGCGGCATGTACAAGCTCGTCGACGGCACCGGCGAGCTCGCCGGCGGCCTGCACGAGGGCGCCGGCAAGATCCCCGACTACGACCAGGAGCAGCGCGAGCGGCGCACCCAGGTCATGGCCGACCCGATCCAGCTCGCCAACCAGTCCCTGCACAAGGCGCCCAACTACGGCACCGGCTTCGCCCCCTACTTCATCCCGCTGTCCCTCTGGGTCGGCGCGATGGTGGCCTACATGCTGATCGCCCCGATGAACCGGCGCGCCCTGGCCGCCGGAGCCGCGCCCTGGCGGGTCGCCCTCGCCGGCTGGCTGCCCGTGGCGGGCCTCGGCACGGCGCAGGTGGCCCTGCTGATGTCCGTACTGCACTGGGCGCCCGGCCTCGGCCTGAAGATGGCCCACCCGGCCCTCACCATCGGCTTCCTGATGCTGGTCACCTGCTGCTTCGCGGCGATCGTCCAGTGGCTCAACGCCAAGTTCGGCGCCGCCGGCCGCATCCTGGTGCTGGCCGTCCTGATGCTCCAGCTGACCTCGGCGGGCGGCACCTACCCCGTCCAGACCAGCCCGGACTTCTTCAACTGGATCCACCCGTACCTGCCGATGTCGTACATCGTCGAGAGCCTGCGCCGCCTCATCACCGGCGGCGACCTCGCCCCGGTCTGGCACGGAAGCGCGGTCCTCCTGGCCTTCACCGCGGGCGCCCTGGCCCTCACCGCGCTCGCCGCCCGCGGCAAGCAGGTGTGGACCATGGACCGGCTGCACCCGGAACTGAGTCTGTAGGGACGTGTTGACCTGTGACAATCAGCGCCATGGAAAGCAGCAGCACCGGTACGGGCACCGGCGGGGGCCGTCGTGCGATCACCCGGCAGAAGCTCTACGAAGCGGCGGTCACCCTGATCGCCGAGCAGGGCTTCTCCGCGACCACGGTCGACGAGATCGCCGAACGGGCGGGCGTCGCGAAGGGCACCGTCTACTACAACTTCGCGAGCAAGAACGAACTCTTCGAGGAACTGCTGCGGCACGGCGTCGGCCTGCTGACGGCCTCGCTGCGGACGGCCGCGGAGGAGACGGAGGCCCGCGGCGGCAGCCGCGTCGAGGCGCTCGACGCGATGATCCGCGCGGGACTCGTCTTCATCGACCGGTATCCGGCCTTCACCCAGCTGTACGTCGCCGAGCTGTGGCGCACCAACCGCGCGTGGCAGTCCACGCTCATGGTGGTCCGGCAGGAGGCGGTGGCCGTCGTGGAGAAGGTGCTGCGCGAGGGCGTGGAACGCGGTGAGCTGAGCGCCGAGATCGACGTGCCGCTCACGGCGGCCGCGATGGTCGGGATGGTCCTGGTGGCCGCGCTGGACTGGCAGTCCTTCCAGAGCGAGAGGTCCCTGGACGACGTGCACTCGGCGCTGTCGCTGCTGCTGCGGGGCCGGGTCAGCGGAAACCGCTGAGGCGCGGCGCGGCACCACCCCCCAGTCGGCGGTGCCGCCGGGGCGCGCCGCCCCGTAGAACTGGTGGGGCCTGCCGCGGCGGCTGAGTATCCGTACCTAGGCGCGGAAATGAGTACGTGCGCGGATGGGCTCCCACCTGCGTGGACGCCAGACTGGGAGCCAACGGACAGGAGACCCGGTCCGCACCGCCGACACGGGGCTGCGGAGCGGACCGGGTGCCTCCTTCCGTGACCGGGACGGGGGACACGGCCCGGTGACGCAGGACGGGAGAAGGCGGCGGGGCTCGGGGGGATCGAGCCTCACCGCCTTTTCGCGTCCGCGGGTCCGGCGGATCGTGCGCCGGAATTCCCCCTAGCCGCGGCCCTTCAGCGGGAGCCGGAGGCGGGCGGCGGTCAGGCGGGCGGCGGTCAGGCGGGCCGATACCGCCGAGGTGATCGCGGACCGGCGGGCCGAGAGGGCCCAGGAGACACGGGCCGCCGAGCGCGGCAGCAGCAGCGCGCGCAGCCGGGGCAGCCGGTCCGCCGACGCCAGCAGGCCCGCACGGGCCAGCAGTACGTCGTCCGCCAGCTCCGGGTACGAGACCTCCGCGCCCGGGGGCGCGTACAGAGCCCGCTCCACCGCACCCGCAACCCGGTGCACGGCCGCCGCCGGCTCCGGCTCCAGGCGGCCCAGGTCCACGATCCGGCTCGCCGCCCGGCGCGGGGACAGCGCCTCGTCCGGGACCACACCCGCGTCCCAGGCGGTGTCGCCCAGTTCCCGCCACGCCGTCAGGACCTCCCCGGTCGCCAGGCGCCGGGTCCGCAGCCGGGTCCGCCACAGCAGCGGGAGCAGGGGCAGGCCCAGCACCGCCAGCGCGAGCGCCGCCCAGCCGAGGATCGCCGGCACCGACGGCCCGCCACCGCTCGTGTTCTGCGCGGGCGCCGCCGTGTCGCACTCGCCGAGCTTCTTCAGGGCCGGCGGGCACTCGGGGGTCGCCGAGGGCGCCGTCGACGGCTGCGCCGCGCTCTGCGAGGGCAGCGGAGCCGGGGCGGACGGCTGGGTGGCCGGGGTCTGCGCCCGGGAGTAGTCCGGGATGTTGATGCCGGAGCGGGGCGTCGGCTCGAAGCGGGTCCAGCCCACGCCCTCGAAGTACAGCTCGGGCCAGGCGTGCGCGTCGCGCATCGACACGTTCACGTTGCCGTCCGACTGCTTCTCGCCGGGCGTGAAGCCCACCGCGACCCGCGCCGGGATGCCCAGCGAGCGGGACATCGCCGCCATCGAGAAGGCGAAGTGGACGCAGAAGCCCTCCTTGTCGGAGAGGAACCGGGCGACCGCCTGCGGACCCGTGCCCGAGGCCGTCCGCGTGTTGTAGCGGAACCCGCCGTTAACGGCGAAGTAGTCCTGCAGCTTCACGGCCCGCGTGTAGTCGTCCTTCGCCCCCTGCGTCACCTGGCGGGCCGTCTCGGCGACCACCGGCGGCAGGTTGTCCGGGAGCTTCGTGTACTCCTCCCGGATCGCGGGGTCGGGCTCCGGGGCCTTCTGGAGCTGCTGGGCCGTCGGCTTCAGCAGCAGGCTGCGCACCGTGTACTCCGCGCCCTGGACGTTCTGGAACCTGTCGCGGCCCAGCTGGTCGCCGACCAGGGTCCGGCCGACCGGCTCGAACCGCCACTTGCCGCCTATGTTCACCGAGGTCGCCGGATACGGCATGGGGAGGTAGCGCTGGGTGTAGTACTCCGCCGCCGAGATGCTGGTGGTGACCTCCACCGCGGTGCTGCTGACCGGGGAGCGGAGCCCGGGCGGTTCCGGCAGCTCCTCCGGCACGTCGATCAGGGCCCGCCCGGAGGCCTCCCACTTGACGCCGTTGAACTCGTCGAGGGCCAGGATCCGCAGGTACTGCTCGCCCTGCTGCGGGCTGTTCGTCCGGTACTTCAGGATCACGCGGTTGTCCTGCGCGTTCAGGTTGCTCTGCAGGGAGACCAGCGGGTTGACCGCCGAGATCGTCCCGCCCGTGCCGCCGCCGTCCTCCTCGCCGTCCTGGGTGCCGCCGAGCAGCCCGCCGCCGAGCGAGGGCAGTACGGCCGGCACCAGCAGTGCCAGGCCCAGGGTCACCGCGCCGATCCGCCGCCCGAACTTCACGGGAGCCGTCGCCTGCCCGCCCGCCCCGTTGCCGAGGCCGGAGTCGGCGGCGCCCCGGCGCGGGGCCGCGCCGAAGACCCGGCCCCACTGGGCGAGCCGGTCACGGCCCTCGGACAGCAGCAACAGCAGGTAGCCGCAGCCCGCGAGCAGGAAGGAGAACCAGGAGGCGTCCCCGCCGCCCGCCAGGCCCGAGGCCACCGAGTACAGCGCCAGCAGCGGCAGCCCGGCCGCGGCGGCCGTGCGCAGGGTCACCGCCAGCAGGTCCACCAGCAGCCCGATCAGCAGGACGCCGGACACCAGCAGCAGCTTGATGCCGTCCGTCAGCGGAGCCGGGATCGCGAACTCGGCCACGTCCCGCAGGCCCTGGCCGAACAGCGCGCCGAAGTCCGTCACCAGGTAGGCCAGCGGCCCGTCCCCGTGGGACTCGCCCTTGCCGGCGTAGAGGAACGCGAGCAGCAGCAGCGACACCAGCGCCTGCGCGGCCACGGTCAGGGTCCGGGCCAGCGGCACGCGCCGGGCGCCGGCGCCCACCGCGCTCTGCACGGCGAGCAGCAGCGCCGCCTGGAGCAGCCAGGCCTGCGAGTCCACCAGGGGGTTCAGCGACCACGAGGTGAACAGCGTCGCCAGTGCCGCGAACAGCGTCAGTTTCGCCCGCCCGCTCATTCCCGACCTCCGGAGGTTCCCGTACCGACGTGCGCGGTCCCGGCCTGGCGCCACAGTTCGCCGAAGGCCACCCCGGGCCGGGCGGCCAGTGCGGTCCAGCCCGCGTCGCCCAGCCTGCGCAGCCGCTCCTCCAGCGGGGGCACGGCATGCCCCGGAGCGGGCTGCCCGCCCCAGCTCGCGGAGTCCAGCACGAAGGCCACCGCACCCGAGGTGCGCTGGCGCATCCGGGCGGCCAGTTCCGTCTGTACGTCGTCCAGGTCGCCGAAGAAGGCGATGAGGAGCCCGTCGCCGCCGGATCCGGCGAAGCCTCCGCTGCCGCCCGCGCGCACCGCGTCGTAGGCGCGGGAGAGCCCGGCGCCGTCGGAGTGCCCGACGACGGCGAGGGTGTCCATCATCAGCCCGGCGGCCTCCGCGGACTCCTGCCCGCCGGAGGAGAAACCGCCGCCGCCCTCACCGGGCACCGAGTCGCCGGTGTCGGTGAGCAGCCGTACGGAGAAGCCCTGTTCCAGGACGTGCACCAGGCTGGAGGCGGCCGCCGAGACGGCCCATTCGAACGCGGAGTCGGGGCCGGCGCCGTCGAAGGCCAGGCGCCGGGTGTCCAGCAGGACGGTGGCCCGGCTGCGCTGCGGCTGTTCCTCGCGGCGGACCATCAGCTCGCCGTAGCGGGCGGTGGAGCGCCAGTGCACCCGGCGCAGGTCGTCGCCGCGACGGTAGCCGCGGGGGATCACGTCGTCGTCGCCGGCCAGGGCCAGGGAGCGCCGGCTGCCGTCGCCGTAGCCGTTGGACTCGCCGGCCAGGCGGATCGGCGGCAGGGGCTCGGTGCGCGGGATGACGGTGAGGGTGTCGTAGGTGCTGAAGGAGCGGGTCAGCTCGACCAGTCCGAAGGGGTCGGACAGGCGCAGCTGGAGCGGGCCGAGCGGATAGCGGCCGCGCAGGTCGGAGCGGACCCGGTAGGACACCTCGCGGCGGCCGCCGGGCTCGACCCGGTCCAGGACGAAGCGCGGGCGCGGGCCCAGTACGTAGGGCACCCGGTCCTGGAGCATCAGCAGGCCGGTGGGCAGCCGGGAGACGTTGTCCATGCGCAGCTGCACGCGGGCCTCGCCGCCCGCGGGGACCCGCCCGGGGCTGAGCCGGCGGCTGCCGGAGACCCGGAAGCGGGTGCGGTGGAGGGCGTAGACGCAGATCAGCGGCAGGAGGGCGAGCAACAGGCCGACCCGCAGCAGTTCGCCCTGCCCCAGGACGTACGCACAGCCGGCGGCGGCTATCCCGGCGGCCAGGAACGAGCGGCCGCGGGTGGTCAGCCCGGACAGCGACGCGCGCAGTCCGCCGCCGTCCCCCGGGCCACCGGCGCCGCGCGGGGCACCGGCGCTCATCAGAAGCCCCGGATGCCCGCGCCGGGCGGCATCTCGCCGCGGGCGTGCGCGGCCGGGACGGGGGTGCGCTGCAGGATCTCGCCGACGACCTGCTCGGCGGTGCGGCGGTTCAGCTGGGCCTGCGCGGTGGGCAGGAGCCGGTGCGCGAGGACCGGGGCGGCCAGGGCCTGGACGTCGTCGGGCAGGACGTAGTCCCGGCCGGCGAGCGCGGCGGAGGCCTTCACGGCGCGCAGCAGGTGCAGGGTGGCCCGGGGCGAGGCGCCGAGCCGCAGGTCGGGGTGGGTACGGGTGGCGGAGACCAGGTCGACGACGTAGCGCCGGACGGGCTCGGCCACGTACACCTCGCGGACCGCCTCGATGAGCTTGACGATCTCGTGGGAGTGCGCGACGGACGTCAGGTCGTCGAGCGGGGAGACCCCGCCGTGCACGTCGAGCATCTGCAGCTCGGCCTCGGGGCTGGGGTAGCCGACGGAGACGCGGGCCATGAAGCGGTCGCGCTGGGCCTCGGGCAGCGGGTACGTGCCCTCCATCTCCACCGGGTTCTGGGTGGCGACGACCATGAAGGGGCTGGGCAGCG
Organism: Streptomyces spororaveus; assembly: GCF_016755875.1. Taxonomy (NCBI): domain Bacteria; kingdom Bacillati; phylum Actinomycetota; class Actinomycetes; order Kitasatosporales; family Streptomycetaceae; genus Streptomyces; species Streptomyces spororaveus. Next base: position 6,152,257 of record NZ_BNED01000005.1, read on the forward strand.
TGTAGGTCGTGCCGTCGATGGTGACCTGGCGCTCCTCCATCGACTCCAGCAGCGCGGACTGGGTCTTCGGCGAGGCGCGGTTGATCTCGTCACCGATGACGATCTGCGCGAAGATCGCGCCCGGCTTGAACTCGAACTCGCGGCGCTGCTGGTCGTAGATGCTGACACCGGTGATGTCGGAGGGCAGCAGGTCCGGCGTGAACTGGATGCGCTGCACCGAGCAGTCGATGGACTTGGCGAGCGTCTTGGCGAGCATCGTCTTGCCGACGCCGGGCACGTCCTCGATCAGCAGGTGCCCCTCGGCGAGCAGCACGGTCAGCGCGAGGCGGACGACCTCGGGCTTGCCCTCGATCACGCTCTCGACCGACTGGCGCACCCGCTCCACCGTGCTGGTCAGATCCGCGAGGCTCGCTCGGTCGTCGTACGTCGTCACCTTGGTTCTCCTCGGCCCATTTCCAGGGCCGACGCCCTTGGCGCATGACCGGCCCACCCCGAAACACGGACACCGGACCCGGGGGATCCCGGGTGGTGCCACCCCGCATTCTTGACGGCGTCAAGGCCTCGTGTCACTCAAGAGCTGGGATCGATCTCCCGCAGGAGCCCGGTGTGCACATCGAAGACGAAGCCTCGCACATCGTCCTTGTGGGGCAGGAAGGGGTTCGTGCGAACCCGCTGCATGGACTGGCGGACGTCCTGGTCGACGTCCCGGAAGGCCTCGACGGCCCAGGCGGGGCGCTGACCGACCTCGTCCTCCAGCTCGTGCCGGAAGTCCTCGGTCAGGTTCTCGAGGCCGCAGCCGGTGTGGTGGATGAGTATCACCGTGCGGGTGCCCAGTGCCCGCTGGCTGATGGTGAGGGAGCGGATCGTGTCGTCGGTGACCACACCGCCCGCGTTACGGATCGTGTGACAGTCGCCGAGCTCCAGGCCAAGGGCCTTGTGCAGGTCGAGGCGGGCGTCCATACAGGCCACCACGGCGACCTTCAGGACGGGACGGGCGTCCATGCCGGGGTCGGAGAACTGTGCGGCGTAGCGCTGATTCGCCTCGACCAGGCGGTCGGTGACGGATCCGCCGACGGATGCCTCGGACGCGGACTCTGCAGGCAGGGATGCGGAAGTCGTCATGGGTACGACGTTAATGGTCACGGCGGGGCGGGGCCTCGCGTGAGAGTGGACAAAGAACG